>JBFXFK010000102.1:0-17579 GCA_050179135.1 Desulfatirhabdiaceae bacterium
GACCAAGATTGCCCCTGATTTTATATCCATTTTCATGACATCCATCAAGAAATGAATATATCGCTTTCAAGATAAAGATTTTGGATGCGTTATCGGTCGGAGATGGCCGAACAAAGGCCTATCCCCTCCCTGCTGCCTTCCCAAAATCATTATCTTGAAAGTTATGGAATGTTGCCGTTTCACTGGAAAAAAACATTGAATTCATCAGACACGGCCCGTGCCCGGAAAAATGAAATCATTCACCGCATATTTCCGTTTGTCATATGGATGCGAACGTACCGAATGTGGGATCTGCGGCATGATGTGATCGCCGGATTCACGGTTTCAGTTGTTCTGATTCCCCAGTCCATGGCCTATGCCATGATGGCCGGCCTTCCCCCGGTTTATGGTCTGTATACGGCAGCCGTTACATCTGTCATCGCCAGCCTCTGGGGAAGCATCCGCCAACTGGCGACAGGCCCTATTGCCATCATGAGCCTTCTGGTTTTTACGACACTTTCCCCCATTGCGGCAGCAGGAAGCACCGAATACATTCAACTGGCATGTTCACTGTCCCTGTTAATCGGATTATGTTATCTGGCGATTGGTTTGTTCCGTCTTGGAATCGTCATGTCCTTTATCTCCCATTCGGCTGTCAGGGGATTTACATCTGCGGCATCACTCATCATCTGTGCGACGCAGATACCCCATCTTCTGGGCATCCCCCAGCCCCATCAGGAATTCATTTTCCCCATGCTGATTGACCTGGTTCAGCATATACGACATTCGCATCTATGGACATGCGGTATCGGTCTGCTTTCCCTGGCCATCATCTATACACTGAAAAAATATAAACCCAACTGGCCGGCCGGACTCATGGGAATGGCTGTCGCAACGCTTCTGTCAGGGGTGCTTCATCTTGAATCGCGGGGCGTTGCGGTGATCGGCCAAATTCAGGGCGGGCTGCCGTCTCTTCAGTTGCCGGCAATGGATGTCTCGACCATCAGCAGCCTGATTGGTCCCATTATCATTATCGCCCTTGTCAGTTTTGCAGAAACCTATTCCGTAGGCAGGGAAATTGCCGGACACACCCGGCAGCAACTGGATGTAAATCAGGAATTTGTTGGTCAGGGTCTGGCAAATGCTGTCGGCGCATTTTTTCAGTGCTATCCGGCAGGCGGATCATTTTCACGCACCGCCATCAATTTTGCAGCAGGCGCCCAGACCGGGGCTTCCGGTATTCTGTGCGGTCTGATGGTCATGTTAACCCTTTTGTTTTTCACCCCAATTTTTACACATGTGCCCCGTGCGTCCATGTCAGCCCTGGTCATCAGTGCGGTACTGATTCTGTTCCATCCCGGGCAGATCATCACGCTGTGGAAAAAAAACCGTAATGACGGCGTCGTTGCGACGGCTGTTTTTGGTTTTTCCCTTGTTACCAAACCGGATTATGCCCTCATCATTGGCGTCATGATTTCCCTGATTCTGTTTCTCTGGAAAACCATGCATCCCAGAATCGTTCATATCACCCGTGATCCTGCGACCCGTCAGTTTATCAATGCCGAAACCGGTCATGGATCGGTCTGCCCCCAGATTCTTCATCTGCGGGTCGATAACGCCATTTTTTTTGCAAATGCCGAATATACCACGCATTACATCCGACAGCAGATCGATGCCTGCAAAACTCCGGTCAAATTTTTGATTCTGGAGCTTCAGGCCGTACCCTGCATGGACATAACCGGAATTGACGAAATGCAGATGTTGTGGGAGACATTGACAGAAAAAGGGATCAAACTGGTTCTGGTTGGTATTCATGCCCCGGTTCGGACGGTGCTGAATACCAGTGGATTTGAAAAGGCCATCGGCGCCCATCATTTCTTCAATCACAAAGGGGAAGCGGTCGCTGCGGTATTTCCGCTTCTGGATACAGATTATTGCCGGAATAGTTGTCCGTATGTTATTTATGACGAATGTGATCGCTTCAAATGATGTAAAAGCCAACCGTATCGGTTGAAACCCTCATTTCAGGAAAAATTCACCATGATTCGTTTCTTTACCGTTCTATTCATGATTACAGTTCACGTTTTGCCCCTGTCCGGTTCGATCCTTTTCGCTGCCGAACTCCCGAAAGATATTGAGTGGCTGACCAACGATTCGGACCCGGTTTATGCCGATTCAAATTCGGTTCCGGGCGGCACGTTGAATCTGTCCCTTCTCAGCTTTCCCATGACCTTCCGGGTTGTCGGACCCGATTCCAACGGAAGTTTCAGAAGCGCGATATTGGACAATCAGCTCAGTCTGATCGGTCTCCACCCCAACACCCTGAAAATCATTCCGGAACTTGCCACCCACTGGGCGTTTGGAAAAGACCGCAAATCCATGTATTTCAAGCTGAATCCGGATGCCAGATGGTCGGATGGCACACCGGTCACAGCCGTGGATTTTGCCTTTACCCTGGAATTCATGCGATCCCCCCACATTGTGGCTCCCTGGTACAATGACTATTATTCCAAAGAAATTGAAGCCGTTGTTGTTTATGACGCCCATACACTGGCGGTTATCGGAACCCGCGCCGAGCCTGATCTGCATCTCAAACTGGGACTCAGCCCCACGCCCAGGCATTATTATGGAACACTGGAAAAAAATTTCACTGCCAAATACAACTGGAAAGTGGTTCCCAACACCGGCCCGTATCAGATCGACAGCTTTCAAACCGGAAAAAACATCAAATTCAAACGGAAAAAGGACTGGTGGGCAAAAGACCTGAAATATTTCAAAAACCGCTTCAATGTGGACCGGGTGATCTATAACGTGGTGCGCGATTACAACATGCAGTGGGAGTACTTCAAAAAAGGAAAGGAAGATGTGTTCGGCCTGATCATCCCCAAATACTGGCATGAAAAAACAAAAATTCCGATATTTGAATCCGGTTATGTCGAACGCATCTGGTTTTTTAACGACACGCCCCAGTCGGCCATGGGCATGTGGCTGAACCAGGACCGGGATATATTCAAGGATCCCCATGTGCGATACGCGTTTGCCCATGCCATGAATGTCGAAAAAGTCATTGATCAGGTTTTGAGGGGGGATTATTTTCGCCTGGAACACGGCTTTATGGGCTATGGCCCCTATAGCGATGATGCCATTCGGGCCAGACGCTTCGATCTGACAAAAGTCGATGACTACATGAATGCCTCGGGTTGGCAACGGGGATCCGATGGCATCTGGCAGAAAGCGGGGAAGGCGTTTTCGGTCGAGGTCACCTACAGTCATGAAGAACATACCCCGCGACTGGTCGTGCTGAAGGAAGAAGCCAAAAAAGCCGGCGTCGAACTGAAACTCCAGCAGATGGATCCATCCACGGCGTTCAAAAAATTTCTGGAAAAAAATCATGATGTGGCCTGGATGGGGTGGAGCACCTCATTGAGGCCCCAGTACTGGGAGCATTTTCATTCCATCAATGCCCATAAACCCCAAACCAACAATATCACCAACACGGATGATCCGGAGATTGACCAACTGATCGATGCCTACCGGAATTCACTTGAAGAAGCCGAACGGATTGATCTGTCCAAAAAAATTCAGAAAAAAATTCATGACATCGGCTGTTTTGTTCCCACGTTCATGGTGCCTTATACGCGGGAGGCGTATTGGCGCTGGTGGCGGCTGCCCTCACCCGCCGGAACCCGGACATCCGGAAGTCTGTTCGATCCCTTCAACAGCGCCACGGGCGGATTGTTCTGGTATGATGCGGCACGCTATCAGGAAACCCGAAACGCCATGAAATCCAAAACGGTTTTTCAGGCGGTGACCACGGTCGATACAACCTATCGAACGGTGAAATGATGACCATCGATAATACCCTGCATCCGTTACCGGAGCCCCTCCTGGAAGTCAGCAACCTGGTTGTGGGATTTGACGGCGAGGACGGAATGATCCGGGCCGTGGATGATGTCAGCCTGACCATTCCGGCCGGCCTGACGATCGGGCTGGTCGGCGAGTCCGGCTGTGGCAAAAGCGTGACGGCACTCTCCATCATGCGGCTTTTGCCACAGCCTTCCGGCAGAATTTTACACGGGCGTATCCGGTTTCAGGGCCTGGAGATTACCGGAATTCCCGCTGATGACATGCATGCTGTACGGGGCAAGCGCATTTCAATGATCTTTCAGGAACCCATGACGGCCCTGAACCCGGTCCATCGGATCGGAAAGCAGGTTCAGGAGGTGTTTTATTTACACCAGCCGGAACTGACAGATCGTGAGAGAATCGATAAATCGGCTGGGATGCTTTCCAAAATGGGAATTCCCGATCCCCTGCAGCGCATGATGGCCTATCCCCATCAAATATCCGGTGGTATGCGGCAGCGGGTCATGATTGCCATGGCGCTTGCCTGCCATCCGGAACTGCTGATTGCAGATGAGCCCACAACTGCACTGGATGTGACCATTCAGGCCCAGATTTTGGAATTGATGCGACAACTTCAGGCGGAAACCGGCATGGCCATTCTGTTTATTACCCATGACATGGGGGTTGTGGCCGAAATGTGCGATCTGGTTATGGTCATGTATGCAGGAAAAATTGTGGAGTCCGCACCGGTAAGGGATCTCTTCAGCCATCCCCGTCACCCGTACACCCGGGGACTGCTTGAATCCATTCCCCGGTTGGAGACACCGGCCAAAACCCGTTTGAATGTTATTCGCGGCATGGCCCCCTCCCTTCAATACCTGCCATCCGGATGCCGATTTGAAAACCGCTGCCCCATGGCCCAATCACTCTGTCAAAAAGAAGCTCCGCAGTTGCGGGAAGTGATGAATGATCATTTTGTCAGTTGTCATTTTGCATGATGCCGGGCAATCCCGTATTGATTATGATCGGTACCTCATGTATGGTTATATTTGAGTGGAAACCGCATTCATCCGCGACACCTTAAACAAAATCGATTGTGACAACGCATACAACTCCCCCCAGAATCATTGTCATTTGCGGGCCGACCGGAACCGGAAAAACAGCCGCTGCCATCACCACGGCACAGGCCATTGGTGCAGAAATTGTCAGCGCCGATTCCATGCAGATATACCGTTATATGGATATCGGCACAGCCAAACCATCTTTGGAAGAACAGTCTTTGATCCGGCATTATCTCATTGATATCGTCGATCCGGATGAAGCGTTTGATGCCCGAAAATATGCGGTAATGGCAGGGGATGCGATTCAATCGATTATGTCCCGCAACCGGACTGTGCTGGTGGTGGGTGGCGCCGGTCTGTATATCCGTGCGCTTCTGCATGGTCTCTTCACCCTGGAAAATGGCGATGACATGGTTCGGGACCGGTTGAAACAAAAAGCATCCCTTGAAGGTTTGGACTGTCTTTATGCGGAACTGAAACAATGCGATCCGGAATCGGCAAACCGGATTCATCCCAATGATACCTATCGCATCATCCGGGCGCTGGAAATATTTGAAACCACTGGAACACCCATGTCCAAGCTGCATCAGCGGCACGGTTTTTCAACAGAAATATTTGCTGCTGGCATGATTGGACTTTATCGGCAAAAAGAATTATTGTATGAACGCATAGACAACCGGGTGGACCAGATGCTTCAGGCCGGATTCATCCAGGAGGTTCAATCGCTTTTGGATCGGGGATATTCATCCACGCTCAAATCCATGAAGTCACTGGGCTATCGGCATATGGCAGACCATCTGGAAGGGCGGATGCCGCTTTCAGAGGCCGTTCCGGCCATGAAACGGGACACACGGCGGTATGCCAAACGGCAGATGACCTGGTTTCGCTCTGAAAAAAATATACAGTGGATCGATGCCGCAGACACCGACGCCGTAAAAAAAGCGGCAGAAGATTACCTGGCCATGAATGCCGATACGTGAATGGTTTGCCCATAACCGGATAAAATCTGGAGGATTGAAAAATCAGGCGATATTTTTATCTACATTTATCAGCAGCCATAGGCATTGCAATCGGATTCTTTTTTTCAATCACTGGATTGGAATCTGCTTTCGGAGAAACGCCGGGGGATGTCTCTGGAGGCATTCAACACGCGCTGTTACGCCAGGAAAGCTCGGAGATGCTTTCATCCGGGGACAACCTGCCTGGAATTGACTCTTTGATTTCCGAAATCTATCGCATGCGCGATTATCGCCCGATCTGGATGGAAAACCAGATAATCAGCGATCAGGCCCGGTTGTTCCTGCGGTTTATTCAGGATTCCGAGCAGGATGGTTTGATCCCCGATGATTACCATTTGTCTGAAATTCAGAAACTGATTTCAGCCACCGATTTGCCGCAGACCGCTTCGGATGAATCGCATATTCAAAATCTGGTTGATCTGGATGTCCTTCTGACAGATGCGTTGTTCCGGTACAGTTTTCATATGTCCCAGGGGCGGGTCGATCCCGAAACCGTTGACGCGCTCTGGCTGTCACTGAAGCCATTTGAAAATATCAGCGACATGATTGGAAATGCCCTCCATACCCGCACACTGGAAGACACCCTTTACCGGTTAAAGCCCACACATTCGGGATATTATCGACTGAGAGAGGCGTTGCGGCATTATCGGAACATTTATAAAAACGGGGGCTGGCCAGCCATTCCCGCAGGCGATTCAATTCGTCCCACAGATGTCAGCGACCGGATTCCCGCCATCCGCGCACGTCTGGCAATCACCGGAGACCTGCATCTGTCAAATCAGCACGCATCCAGAACATATGATGCCGATATGGTTCAAGCGGTCAGACGATTTCAGCACCGGCATGGCATTGATCCGGATGGGGTGATCGGCCAAAACACCCTTCGGGAAATGAATATCCCGGTGAATGACCGGATTCGTCAGATTGAGATGAATCTGGAAAGATGGCGATGGCTTTCCCATGATTTTGGCCAAAAACATATTCTGGTCAATATTGCCGACTACAGCCTGACCGCAGTAACCGGATCTGATCCGGTTTTGAGCATGCGGGTGGTTGTCGGACAGGCCTACCGGAAAACGCCTGTTTTCAGTGAACGACTGCGGTATATCGTGATCAATCCGGACTGGAATATTCCGGAAAAAATCGCGATCGAGGACAAGCTTCCCATTATCAAAAAAAATCCGGAATATCTGATACGGCAGAATATTCATGTCTATTCCGGATGGGATGAAAATGCACCGGAAATCAATCCATATACCATTGACTGGTCCAGAATAAATGCCGAATATTTTCCATACAGACTGAAACAGCGGCCTGGCGCCAAAAATGCTCTGGGTCGTATCAAATTCATGTTTCCAAACCGGTTTGCCGTCTATCTTCATGACACGCCGCAGCGAAATCTGTTCAATCGCACGTCACGCGGCTTCAGCTCCGGATGTATTCGAATCGAAAAACCTGTCGATCTGGCAGCCTATGTGCTGGCAGGCAATCCGGACTGGACAGCGGATAAAATTATCAAAACCATAGACAGTGGAAAAACCATGTCTATCTCCATTCCGGAAAAAATCATGGTTCATCTGCTGTACTGGACCGCGTGGGTCGATACGGAGGGGACCGTAAACTTCAGAGAAGATATCTATGACCGGGATCGGCCACTTTGGGAAGCGATTGAGACTGCCCGGTCATTACCGGTGGTCATGCCTGGAAAAATTTCGCTCAATGACAGGCTGCTGATAAAAACAGGCGGCTGAACCGATTTGCCTACCAGCAGCGAATATCGCCGACATCGATATGCACAAATTGATCCTCCGGATAGTATCCGACACCCCCAGCTTTCAGGCTGA
This sequence comes from Desulfatirhabdiaceae bacterium, assembly GCA_050179135.1. Taxonomy (GTDB): domain Bacteria; phylum Desulfobacterota; class Desulfobacteria; order Desulfobacterales; family Desulfatirhabdiaceae; genus UBA4064. The sequence continues at coordinate 7,750 of JBFXFK010000102.1, forward strand.
CCGCTGCATTGCGAACAGAAGCGATCGTACGACCCGGAAGCCGAATGTCCACAGCTTTTCCTTTGATATGAAAGCTGTCTTTGGCAACCCCGGCACTTTGTCTGCTCAATAAGGCATTGGTTTCCGGTGACCGGTATCCGGAAATGATATGAAACGGTGTGCGTGGCGTTTCCAGTTTATCGGACAGGGCGTACAGGTAATCCAGAAGTTTGTGATCGATGGGTTTGATGGCGCCGGTCCGGTGATCCCGGAATATGCGATTGATATCCTTCATGGCAGCCGAAGAATATCGTCCCTTGGTGAAATAGGAGACATCCAGTTTTTCACCGGTATGGGGGTTATAAAAATATAATGCTCTCGATACCTGCTTGGATTTCCGGTAAATTTTGGATGATCGTTTGACCGCGGCCTCAACCGGGTCTGCCGATAATCCCAAAAAAGCGATCAGTGCGCCAAATTTCAGAAAATCCCTTCGCCCCACGTGTAACGTATTCAGTCTGTCGTGATTTTTCAGAAAAAACAGAATAATGCCACCTCCTGCAAATCATTTTCAGGCTGAAAGCCTATAATTGATTGATATAATACAATAACTAATACGGCTCACTAGAAAACTGACGTTCATATATAGGCTATAGGTCAATCACAAGTCAACCCCAAATTCGCATTCCGGTCATTTTCCACCTTATTCCTGAGCCCTTGAAATAAATTTTACGGTTTCAGTATGCACCTTGACCCACTCCCCGGGGGACATATATTCCGGGACCTGAATATCCACACCGTTGGTCAGTGTTGCGGTTTTGGTGCGGCCGGTAACCGTGGCGCCCCGAATGACCGGCGATGTTTCGGCGATTTCAAGCGTAATCACCTGAGGCAGTTCTATGGCAATGATGCTTCCGTCGTGAAACAGGGCGGTAATTCCCTCCATATTCTCACCCAGCCATTCGGTCTGGCCTTCCAGAGCAGCCTCATCCAGGACGTGTTGATTGAATTCTTCCGTGTCCATAAAGGTATAATGCGTTCCTTCCCGAAAAATAAACTGGACCGGCTTCCGGCTCAGTTCGATGTCTTCCAGCATGTCGTTTCCTTTGTATGACTGTTCCAGTTTCTGGCCGCTTGGAACCTGTGCAAAACGGACCTTGTAAAGCGTCAATGCGCCTCTGGCGGATGGCGTCTTGACATCGATATGCTTGACCACAAGCAGTTGATTGTTAATTTTGACAACGTTTCCTTTTTTCAGGCTGGATGCCTTGATCATTGAATACATCTCCTTGCTGACGCGAAAATGGGTTGGGTGTAACGTGCCAGGGCGTATAACCATGACACGGATTCCGCTGCGTCGTTGCGCAGTGGCCTGTCTTTTTTCCTGGTTATTTTAGCCGAGCGGATATGATTTGAACAATGTTTTTTTGGGTCATCGCGGATTTGCGGGGAATATTGGGTCATCGTGGATCTGTGTGAAAAAGCCGGTGGCGTCTCCAGTGCGGTTCAAAAAACCTGGAGAGGGGCAAGGGGGTATAGGGGCAAATGCACAAAGCATGCCTGCCGGGAACGGCAAATCACGAAATATGGATATTCGGAAGCCCGGCGAAATCGAATTAATCAAAGGCGGGGATATTGATTCACTGCTGTTGCGTCGGGGTGTCATTCCGGAATGAGATGTGAATAAAATTATCCGACGTCAGCAGCATTTGTACAGCCGCAGCAGGCGTTCATCCATATCAAAATAGAATTTCATGAAGGATGAACCGTCCCATCGCGTCCGAACCCCGTGCAGGGTATCTGCCAGTTCAATCGTGCTGCGCAGGTGGGTGATCATGATCAACTGGGTGTCTTTTGCCACATCCTTCAGAAATGCCTGCATCGATTTATGGTGAACGTAATCCAGCGAGGGCTCGACTTCATCCAGGAGATAGAAGGGATTTTTCAGCCGGTCAAAAAGGGCCAGCTTCAAGGCCAGGCTGGTGATGGCCTTTTCACCACCGGACAACTGATGGGCCCGACGATTCCGGTTTCCCGGCAGCGTCACCTGAATATCGATTCCGTTGAACCCATTCCGGGATAATGTCTGGAGATTCACCGTCGCGTCCGGTATCAGATATCCCATATATCGGCGGAAACTGTCTGCAATATGGTTTTCCAGTTCTCCAAAAAAATCATGACGGGATTTCAATTCCAGAAGCTCGCATATTCGATCGAACCGGCTTTCCGGATTGAGAAGCAGCATATCGTTGATCTGCTCCTGGCGGATAATGGTTTTCAGGGAATGTACCAGATTGAATTCAGACAACTTTTTTCGATAGTCATTCAGTGAAAATGTTTGATCCATGATATGGCATTGATCAGCGCCATTTCGGTGCAGAACACGCCCCAGCCTGATTTCCGGTGCATTTTTTTCTGTACTCTGGCGAAATGACAAATCCACTTTGATACGCTGGGCCGGCGGATAATCCTTGCTTCCGGCAAAAAACAGTTCATCCGGACTGTAGCACCGAATCCGGTTCAGATCGGTTTCCCCCAGAGCCCATACAATGGCATCCAGAATATTGGACTTACCCACGCCATTGTTTCCGATAATGACACTGATGCCGGGCTGAAAAGACATGTTTGTGTTTTCTGAAAAGGACTTGAATCCCTCGATGGCCATATCTTCAAGATACATGTCAGCTCCCCTGATTTTTTTCATGAAACCGCCGCCCGATTTCAGCGATCAATTCTTCCTGCATCGGAATGAGGGCCTCGTAAACCAGTTCATTATCCAGTGCAATACTGGGCAGTGATCTTGCCTTGAGTTCCCTGAAACGTTTGACCCCTTCCCGCGTACGCATATCCCATTCCCGGGCCGTAATCAGCTTTTGTGTGTCAGCCGGTAAAACCTTTACCGATTCCGCCATATAGACGCAGGCCACTCACTGGTTGAAATCGGTCAGAAGCACATCCACAATAACCGGTTGGGTCATGTTGCCTCCCAGAAGAATCAACAAGAATAAATTATGACGTCACGGGCATGAAGGGACAGGTAGTCATACTATAGCTTTTCAGATAATGATATTGGGAAGGCAGCAGGGAGGGGATAGGCCTTTTTCCGGCCATCCCCGACCGATAACGCACCCAAAATCTTTATCTTGAAAGCTATATTATTTGGATGAAACCGGCATTGACCGGAAACGAATAACACCGGCATCCATTTCCAAAAGACCCCAGGCGGGAATATCGTGTTCAACAGCAGACCCCAGACTGATGAAATCCTTGCCGCCGACCTGCCAATGCCCAAATTTTTTAACCTGGCCGAATATGACAATATCCGCCTGAAATTGGGGAATCATGGCTGTCAATGCCGGAAAAACAGTCTCATCCCGCATAAAATCAGCCAGACCACACACCATATTCATTTCCAGCGCAAAGGGTTCATAATCGGAAAAACCGGGCAACTGTTGAAGGTACTCCCCATAAAAAGCTATGGCGGTGTATTCGCCCAATCGAAATTTCTGCATCTGGGGAAACTGAAGCAGCCAGTCTCTGGTTTTTGGGCTGATAACCGGAAGACGGTTTCCCGTATTCCCCAGGGCATATTCCCAGTCCGTTTCACCCAAAGCCGCCTGAATTCTGAATTCACGGACCAGTTGAATGGTCTGCCTGTTCTCCGGAGAATCACCGGTCAGGTTGCCCGCACAATATATGGCATCGACACCGGTATCCTGAATATGACCGTAAATTGTTTTTAGAACAGACGGATTTCCGGACAGATCACCAATCAGACCGACCCGGAATTTGGGAGACGCATCCGCGCACACCCGAAAAGAGTCTGTCGGCGACAGAAGACCTTCCAGCACCGATCGAATGGCAGCAGCCAGTTGATCCGGGCATGACGTGCCATTCCGGCATTCGATGTCCCGGACGATTTCCAGCACCTCATCGAGCGGCCGTCCGTCAATCAGGCGCTCAACGAGTCTGGCATTCCCCGGGCATCCTCCCCCCACAAACCGGATATTATTCAGGTGTCCATCATGAATCTGAAAATGAATCTCGGGCGGACAAACACCTTCTGTCTTATAAATATATCGTTGAGACCCGACAGGTTCCATTATTTGTAAACAGGCCCCTGTTATTCTGCGCCAATGGATTTTTTCCAGCTTTGACCGAAATCAGCCACTGGCCGAATTTCGATAATTTCAAAAGCCACATATGCATGAATCATTCTTTTGGCGGTTTCTATACCCACTTTTGCGCCGATTTTGTCCTGAATGGCAGCGAGTTTTTTCCCGGATGTTTCACATTCGGTCATTTTAAGATAAATCCGGACACCTTTCCAATTCATGGGGGTTTCCCCGGGTTCCATGATCATGAACACCGCATTGGGATTTTCATTCAGATTGGCAAATGTCCGGTTATTTCCCAGTCCCATGACAATTGTTTTTTCATCCACCATGCTGGGTGATCCAAAATACGCCACATCCACTTTTCCGTCTTTACCTGCTGTACTGAGTGTGCCCAGCCGGGGCTGTTTGTTGAAATACGCAATCAATTCCTGAGACATGGGAAGCTCCTTTCGGTGACGGGTTTTTGGAAATACAAAAAATGAACGGGGACCGGTACATTTGACAGGCCCCCGTCCGGGTACTCCGTTAGGATCAAATCGCTGAATCAGTTGTAATACATCAACTCAACCGTCCGACAGCAGGACTGGGTTTACAGCCATATTCCCGGGTCGTCTGAACAATGGCCCGCATGTTTTCTTCTTTAATATCCGGCCACAGATCGCATCCCGGCCAAACCGCATCAACACCGGAATCAATATTTTTCTTGATTGCGGCAACCGCCTGATCCACGGTCGTTTCAGCCTTGCAGGGCAGGGCAAAAACATCAAAATTTCCCAGCAGCAGGGTATTGTCACCCAGCTTTTTGCGGGACTCGACCAAGTTGTTTTTGATATCAACACTGATGGCATCCGCACCACAATCGCCCATCATTTCGATAATCAGATCCGTTGCACCACAGATATGCAGCACTTTTGGCGATTTCCAGGCATCAAATATCCGTCGCATTCTGGGCTGAATCATGCTTTTCCAGGTTCTGGGGCTGATCAGGTCCGTACCGGTGCCCATCTCCCGAAGCGTGATATAATCGGCTCCGGCTGCCTGCTGGGCCTGACCAATGGTGATGATCATATCCGTAATTTTGTCCAGGGTCGCTTCGACCTTGGCTTTTTCCTTGAAAATGCCTTTTAACAGGATATCGAGTTCCAGAAGCTGGCCGGACATGGTAAACGGACCCAGTTGCCAGGCCCCAATCGGGAATTCCGGCGCCTCTTTTTTGATTATCTTGATTGTCTCGATAATCATGGGCATACGGCCGAGCTCCATGATATTGCCTGGAATCTCAACCTGATTCATGTCTTTCCAACGTTTTTCCGGAATCGTGGGATACAGAATATCTTCTGAATTGTCATACAGGCTGATCGTGTTTCCCAATGCCTCTGATTCACAGGTCATGTCATACGGAACCACCACTGAATCGAATCCAAACATGCGGCTGGACAGAATCGCGGACTGGGCCAACCGGTTGGCATCGGTATGCACCTGGGCGAACCGGTACCCCAATTGTTTGATGGCTGGCATAACGACCATGCCCATCCCGCTAAAAAACGGCATCATATCAACAGGTTCCTTTCGGAACATCCTCATTACTCTTTCTTTTGGTGTCAAATTGGCCATGAAAATGTGTTCTCCTTAACTGATAAGTGAATAATAACTAATTGTTTTCCTGCCATTAAATCATGATATTCGATATAAGAAATCAGCCGATTGAACGCTTCGGCAAATCGATAACCGGTTTCATTTTTCGTTGTGCCGCTACCTTTTTGAATCGGAGTGATTACACTCCCGAGCGCATCAGATCAATTTGTCTGTCAAGATGCTCCCGCAGTTCATCTGTGCCGGGTATTGAATCAAACGCCAGCGCGCCATTGATGATGATGGATGGCACCGGCATGGGTCGGCCATAGGCTTTTGACAACTCCGCATGCCGCGCAGCCCCGGCCAATTGCTTGGTTATGACAATTTTCCAGTCGATCCACCCGGCATAATCCGGCGCAACCGCTTCGACCACACGGGCCATGTATTCACATGGGATTCAGTGGGCCCCTTCATGAAGCACTTCCAGGTAAATTTTTTCAGGTTGCATGCCGATGCCTGTATGGTATTTCCAATTTGAGATTTGAAATCCGGATAACGTCAAATTTCAATTCAGACGTTTGAACACACCGTTAATTGACAATCCGGCCCGCTGGCCAGTACGTCATGATGGCCGATTCAATGGCTTCTTCCAGCTCAAACATGGGCGGTATGGCATCGAATTCAAGCTCACCACCGATAAACAGGGACGGTACCGGTGCAATACGACAGTTTTTACGAACATTTTCCTCACCAAACAGCTTGCAGGACAATTCCAGAAAACGCTTCTTGCCCTCGCCATGCAGCAAGTCCACCCGCTGATATTCCACATATTTTTCGTATTTGGGCAATATTTCCTGAACTGTCTCGTCCATGAAAAAGCAGGGAAGACAGTAGTCCGCCTTGAACATGACTTCAATCAGGATTTTTCCATTTATTCCGACAAGCATTTCATTTGCCACTCTATTTGTCCGTTAATGATGTTCGGGACTGTGTCCGGGCTGAATATCGTACCGGCTCCAGATTTGAGCGTCCACACAACCCAGAAGTGTCGCCGCATTCATGTCCGCCTCTGCCTTGCGGAATTCACCCCGCAGATAATGGCAAACGCCTCTTCTGAAATATGCCTCGGCATGGTGGTGTCTGCTGTCAATGATTCTGGTAAACATCCGGACAGCTTCAGACAATTTTCCCGAGTTCGTCAGTTCACAACCGGTTTTATACCAGTCATGGGCTTCTGCTGGATCATCATTCATTACGATACTCTGTGAAATAAAATTCCGTTTCAGCGTACATGAGCGCCTATCCCAAAAAATCGGCGGCATGTTTTGCAGCACGGGCCCCGTCGGCACATCCGGTCAAAACCTGGTACATGTCCGTATTCCGGACATCACCGGCTGCAAAAAGTCCGGGAACAGACGTCATCAATCTGGAATCGGTCTGGATATAGCCATCCTGCGTCATCTTGACGGAAAAATCAAGACACCGGGTATTGGGCAGCCATCCGATTGCGGCAAAAACACCATCAACCGGAATTTCAGTTGTTTTGCCATCCCCGGATCGGACCTCCAGTGCTTCAATCAGGTCAAGCCCTTTATAAGCCAGAATTTCTGTGCCGCTACGGACCTCCACGTTTTTCAATCCGGCAATACGTTCCTGATGGCTGTAATCCATTTGGGCTTTTTCACTGCGATATAAAAGAAGAACCTTTTCGGCAATTCTTGACAGGGTCATGACATGCTGGGCCGCGGCGTTTGAACTGCCGATAACCGCCAGGGTGGCATTTGTGTTGCGATACAGGGGGCCATCACATAAAGAACAATGATGGACACCTTTCAGATGACGGTTTTCAACCTCAAGCCCGACCGGCATCCGGCCGGTTGCCAATATCGCAACCGGAGCTGAGCGGGTCTGTCCATTGGAATCGGTGCAATGAAACAGGCTGTTATCATGGCCCAATCGTTCAATACGGGACATGGTGAACTGTGCTCCACCGATCTGGGCCTGCTGAAACAAGCGCATGCCGAATTCGGTTCCGCCGACGCCATCCATATATCCGGGCAAGTTGTCGATTTTTTCGATCATGTACAGGTTGCCACCCGGCGTATCACCAAAAACAACCGTATTCAACCCGAACCGCCTTGCGTAAACCGCTGCCGTCATGCCTGCAGGGCCTGTTCCCGCAATCAATACATCATGTCTTTCCGGTGACATATTTATATGGCTCCTGGTTCAGTCTTCCGGTGTAAACGGCTGATATGATCCGATGTTGATCCAGTATTCCGGCGGCGCGGCCATGCCGATACCATCCATGACATCCGGTGGGCCGATAAACACAATGGTATTGTTATGCTGAATACGCTCCTGAGGAATATTGGGATTTTCGATTGTCCAGTCTCCCATCACGTAATTGAACAACCATGTGTTCCCATTGTCTTTTACAAACCCTTTGGCCCGAAGAACCTTTGCCGGAAGCGCATTTGCCATGGTTCTGATCTGATCCAGATCATTTCCGGTCCACTGGTAGGCCACAGACATCAGCAAATCCGGTGGTGTAATCTGCAGGTCGGGACTGTCCAGCAGGTTATCGAGGTATTCATCCATCTCTTCATCCGACATGACCGGCATGGACCGCGACTGATCCGCCGGATTGACATTCCCGGATACAAAATCGAAATATTTTTCAAACGGAATGTTGGCGTAGGTGGTTTCATAAATAACCGGATCGGGATGAAATTCCCGGATAACCTCCCTGGTTTTTTCCAGAACATCCGGCGGAACGACATCAACCTTGTTGATGATAAAAACACTGGATGAGGCAATCTGTTTCTCAATGGAAGCATACACATGATACGCATCCAGAAAATGGATTGCATCGATGACACAAAACTGTTCCATGAAACGGAACCGGTCGTTGAAGATGGGCAGTTTCAGATCTTTTTTCAAATCTGACGGATTGGCCACACCGGTTGATTCAATCAACAGCACATCCGGCTGCACCTGGGTATTGAGGGCATAAAGTCCCTTGATAAAATCGGTCTTGACGCAGACACAAAAGATGGATCCCTTGCTGATTTCCATCATGTCAATATCTTCGCCCTCTACCAGCGTGCCATCGACACCGATCTCACCAAATTCGTTAACCAGAAGGGTCAATTTCCTGTTTTTGGGGAACTGGGAGATGATCCGGTTCAAAAACGTTGTCTTCCCCGCACCAAGAAATCCGGTGATCAGATAGACCTGCGTGTTATCAGACATGGCCTATAGTTTCTCCTCGATTTTATTTCGAATTTCTTCCGGAGACAATAATTTTCCGGTTGAGATGAGTTCACCATCAATGATCAGCCCCGGTGTCATAAATACACCCATTCTGGCAAAATATTTTACATCTCCGACCTTGACGATCTCAAACCGGCTGTCATCCTTGAAAAATGAAGCTGCGGCAATTGAATTCTCGTACAATTGCATACACCGGGCACAACCTGTTCCCGATATCTCAATTTTCATGATACGGCCCCTTCCAGTCGAAAACCGGTTATGGATGACCAGAATGAATCGGGATATTATCCGCTTCCCAACGCAGGATCATCCAGGGGTCTGGCTATTCCGCTATCCATGCTCAGTTCCAGCGGGTTTTGGCAAAATCGGCAAACTCCCAGGCAGGATGTGGGAGAAAATGAAAAACCGTGCCAGATCGTCTGATATTCCGTCAAACTTTCAACGCTCATGCGCCCGGACAACGCTTCGGGAGGTTCCAGCTTGCGGATACGATCCAATTTTCCGCAATAGGGGCACCTGATGCCGAAAACACCCGTATCCGTTTTGGGAAGGTCATTTTCAATAACAAACAGTTTTATTTTTTGAATCGCTTCGTAACAGTCCAAAGCGGTAACTGCTCCTTATGTAAACCAGATATTCAGGCGAATCAGATTTTGCCTGAATATCTGGGATGGCAATGATTGATCTATTTTCGTGTTGAATCAACGCGTGTTGACAATCCGGCTCCTGCTTTCTGCAGATTTTCCTGAATCTTGTCAAACTCGAATCCGACACCCCGAAGGGAGAGAATCCGTTCCTTCATTGCAGTATTGGGCGCCCGTTTGGCCATTTCATCAATCAATTCCTCATACTGGGGAATGATGCTTTCAAAAACCAGATCCC
>JBFXFK010000103.1:0-9645 GCA_050179135.1 Desulfatirhabdiaceae bacterium
ATACTGCTGCTCATGGACGTCAATATAATAGGATTCTTTCGTAGAGTCCAGACTTATTTTCAAAGAGCAGATAATACAGAGAGTATTACTCCTCTCTATATTTTGCCACTAAATGGGATTGCACCCGCCTCGGTCAGAATTCGGAGGAAAAACGTATCACGGATGACTGCCGGCAATAACAGAAGCGCACCGACAATGACCAGAGCGACACGGGACTGCTTTTGATTCAGCATATCACACGCCCCTTCCAAACAGCCCTTTGGGGGAAATTAACAAAATGATGAATAAAATGACAAAGACAGCCAGAAGCGTATAGCTGGGATTGAGATAAATCAAAAAGAAGGACTGGACCAGACCCAGCAGAAATGCGGCCCAGGGCACGCCGGCCAGATACCCCATGCCGGCCAGAACCACCACAAAAAATGCCATGACCGTATAATCCCCGCCCATCTGGGCGCTGATGGAAAAAATGCATCCGATCAGCACACCGGTCATGGCGCTGATGCCGACATAAATGCCATACACATACGAGCTGGTTTTTTGTGCATTGATGCCCATCAGCCCTGCGGATTCGCGGTGCTGGGCCAGGGCCCGTACAGCCCGGCCAAAGTCCGTGGATTTCAATATATAATGAAGCACCAGGGTGATGGCCAGCGCATACACCAGCCCGGCAAAGCGGATGTGGGGAACTGTCAGAAAAAAACTGCCTTTTTCCCAAAAAAAAGAGTTTTGCGCCAGGGCGGACGGAATGGAATGAGAATAAAACCCAAAAATGGTCAGGCCTGCCCCCCGGAACATCAACGCCAGCCCGAAGGTGAAAACCAGGCCCATCAAAACCGGATTTCCCTTCTTGCCACTGATGACCCGATGCACAAGGGGCTGAATCGCGTACCCGGCAACCGCAAAGACGACAAAGACGACCGGCAGCAGGATCATGGGATCGATATGGAACCAGTGGTTGAGATAATATCCCAGAAACGCACCCAGCATGATCCATTCGCCAACCGCAAAATCGATGATATGCATGACGCCATAGGCCAGGGAAAAACCAATGGCAATTGTGATGTATATTCCGCCAATCAGGACGCCGTCAATGATGGCCTGGGGAAGCAGTTCCATAATGGTGTCTCACAGGTTGTTGGGTGTTGATAAGGGGCCAGTGGCCAGTGGTTAGTGACCAGTGACCAATAACAAGTGATCTGTGACAAGGGGCCAGTGACAAGTGACCGGTGGCCAGTCAGTGGTAAATGACCCGTACCCACTGACCACTGATCACTGGACACTATACCTGCCTACCGCTCCTGCCAGGGTTTCATCGGGTACTGGGCAGCGGTCTGGGCTTCCTTTTCCGGGCCGACAATGACCACTTTTCCGTTCTGGATCTGAATGGTCAGGGGAGCCAGACCCACATTGGCATGGTAGAACTGGCCCTCATTGGCAAAATCGATCATGCCGTAAAATGTCTGGACCTGAAGATCTTCCAGGGTTTTGACCAGTGCTTCCCGCTCGGCTTCATCCAGCGGCGGCACACCACCGGTTTTCATCAGGGCCATCTGAAATGCAATACCGGCGGCAGACGATCCGGCCTGAGTGTAATCCGCCGGCACATTGAAGGCTTTCATGGCGGCATCCGCATAGGTTTTGGCATCCGGCCACAGAATTTCACCTTTTGTATGAACCGTTTCGGTCCATACCGACGCGCCCATGACCTGATCGGCATCTTTCTTCAGGGATTCGATGAACGCCGGTTCGGTGACACCATAATGCATCAGAAGGGCCTTGGGGGTGTAATTGATCTGGCGAAGGGCCTTGACCAGGTTGATGAGTTCTTCATCATGACCGCCGAATGCAATCAGGTCCGGCTGCATGGCTTTGGCTGCCGACATGAACGGAATCAGATCCTGTCCGGATGGCACGATGTTGAATTTCAAAACCTTGATGCCGGCTTTTGTGGCGGCATCCTGAAATGCTTCTGCGGTGGCCTTGGAAAAGGCATCGTTTGATCCCAGAATCAGGGCGGTTTTGGGCGCCGGGGTCAGTTTGGCCAACGACTGAACCGGTGTGGAACCCGTGTAGTTGACCGGCGGAATGGTGCCGAATGTATAGCGGAATTTCTCTTTCCAGATCAGCGGCGATTCCGCGGAGCCGGTGATCATGGGAATTTTGTATTTTTCAAGAACCGGTGCAACGGCCAGGGTCACGCCGGATGAATAGGGTCCCAGGACCATGTCCACTTTTTCCTGGGTGGCCAGCCGCTCGGCAGCCGATGCGCCCTGGGATGGCTCGGACTGGGCATCCCCATAAAACAGTTTGACCGGATATTTTTTCCCTTTGATATCGATGCCGCCCAGCCGGTTGACTTCATCCGCCCAGAGATCATACCCTCTTTTGGTCACGTTACCGCCCGTGGCCAGATCGCCGGACAGGGAGGTAATGACGCCGATTTTAAAAAACTCCCTGGCATCATCCGCAGAAAACGCCGGAGAAGACAGTAACAGCAATACGCTTAGAACCACCGCAATACCCAATCCTTTTTTCATGATAGCCCTCCTTGTGATGAGTAAATAAGAATGAAAACCAAAAACCATCCGCCAATCCGTTGGTTCTGACGAAAGCCCTGATCGACACGTAACGGATGCAATCAATATGCCATATCTCATTCACTGAATTGAATTAATAAAATATTAGTTTAACTGAAATTTATCTGGAAGATTTGGTTTATTTTAAGTTTATATAAAAATACATATGGTATTGGGATTTGAGTAGTGCGTATTGAGAGACCGCCTGAGCGTCCGACGGCTGCCCTGCGTGAATGCTGTATGCTGCCATCTTCAGTCTTCAGTCTTCAGTCTTCAGTCTTCAGCCTTCAGCCTTCAGCCTTCAGCCTTCAGCCTTCAGTCTTTTTATCCTGAAACGCCGGGAGTCTTGCATGAACGTTTTATGCATTTTTGCATATCACCGTGATTGTTTTATCAAACCCGCGTCCATCCGACCCATCCGTTTCAGTTTTCGGGCAATCGTCGATTGATCCACGCCCAGCGCCCTGGCGGTTTTTTCCTGGGTGCCGCATTTCCGGAACGTATCCAGCAAAACCGATTGTTCATATCGTTCCAGTAAGGATTTCAGTGTGCCGCAGGACAGATCATCCGGTTCTGTCAATGACGCAAATCCGGATTTTTCCAGTACATCCGAAGGCAAATCATTCAGGGTGATGACATCGCCTTCACCCATCACCACAACCTGTTCACAGATATTGATCAGCTCCCGGACATTTCCCGGATAGGTGTATGCCATCAATGCTTCGGTCGCGGGTTTTGACAGCTTGAAGGCGCCATCCCGGCCCATTTTCAGGCGGGTCTTTTCGAGATAATGTTGGAGCAGCGGCAGAATACAGTCTTTTCGCTCGCGCAGGGGGGGAATGGTAATGGGTATGACATGAAGACGGTAAAACAGATCCCGGCGAAACCGGCCGTCCGCAACCATTTGTTTCAGATCCCGGTTGGTGGCTGCCAGAATGCGGACATTGAGCTGCCTGGGCCGGGTTCCCCCAATTCGCGTGACCTGGCCGTCTTCCAGAAACCGCAGCAGTTTGACTTGTGACAGCAGGGGTAATTCGGCGATTTCATCCATGAACAGAACACCTTCATGGGCCATTTCCAGATAACCGGGCTTGCCGTTTTTGGACGCTCCGGTAAATGCGCCCCTGTCATATCCAAACAGCTCCGCCTCCAGGAGGGATTCGGGAATGGCGCCGCAGTTGATCTTGATCATGGGCTTTCGGGCCCGTTCCGATCTCCGGTGAATCATTTCGGCAATCAGCTCCTTGCCCACCCCGGATTCACCCAGAATCAGGACGGTCGCATCCACTTTGCCCACCTTGACGGCCTGTTGCAGCACATTTTCCATGCAGGGCGTTCTGGCAATGATCTGGCGGGACGCCATTTCCACAATCTGACGTTCCACCATGTGATTGCGGTACTGATTTTTCAATGCTTCCTGGCGCTCCAGTTCTTCATGAAGCGCATCGATCTCGGTGATATCCCGCTCATTGACCACGACCCGAATCAGGTTTCCGGCATCGTCAAACAGGGGATTGCCGGTGATCATGAGTTTTCGACCCAGGTTGGTCTTCTGGAGCAGGTTGACAATGGTTTGGCGGTCAATCACTTCCAGGGTTGCAGACCGGTTGACAAAGCCTTCCGTGACCAGATCTTTCATGTTTTTGCCCACGACACTGGCCGCTTTTATCCCGTTCAGCCGCTCCGATGCCGAATTGATCCGCAACACATTGGCATCCCCGTCACAGATCCACAACCCGTCGTAGGAGGATTCGATGATCATGTCGAGTTCTCTGGAAAGTTCCTGAAAGGACAGCATCTGTTGGGTAATTTTCTCCAGTTCCGTACTGTTTTCAAAAACACACAATGCGCCAACCATCTGTTCATTCCAATATACGGGAGACACTTTGGCAAGGTAGTGTATCTGGTCAAACTGAACCGAAATTCCAAAGCGGTGCTTGTGATCCTGCAAGGTCGCAGAAACCTCCCGCCCGACCTGCGGACAAACGGATTCAAGTTTTGTACCAGGAAACAGATTCAGCTTTTCCCGGGCCGCCTGATTTGAAAAAATGATATTTCCGGACGGGTGAATAACACAGACGCCATCCTGGGATGCATCTGTCAGTGCCTGACTGAAGGCCTTCCAGTCCGTGACAGACAGCCCGGATTGATCCGGATCGGATGAAAAAAAGTCGGAATTCAACAACATAGGGTTTAGCGCCTCATCGATATCAAGAGCTTATCGTGAAAGTGGAAAAAAGTTTTGAGTTTTGAGTGTTGAATTTTGAGTTAAAAGCGGTGCATGTCATTTTCATATGTGGGAGTGAACCATCGATAATGATTCATGATCGTTTTCCGTGAAAATGCAGTAAAAAATATACATATACTATCAAGCTCCGTAGGAGCGTCCTGTTTGTAGAATGAGGCATAAAAATTTCCATCAAGCCCGGGCGACCTGTGTATTCTGGTGACAGGCCGCTCCGATGGAGCTTGATGGGAATAACTGCATCAATTTCTACAAACAGGTCGCCCCTAAGGGGCTTTTACGGAAAATATCATTTTCATGCCTGGGGGTGTAGCCAGACGTGATTCATGAACATTTACCGTAAAAATACAATCCGACCGTCCACCGGCTGACCGCCCAGAATGCTGGATGCCCCCATTCAGTCTTCAGCCTCCAGCCTTCAGCCTCTTAATTCCCGATCGGAACCGCGTTCTGATCAAATTTATTATGCATATTTGCATTATAAAATGCAATTATTCATACGATTCATGACCAAATCCTTTGCCCGTCATGTTTTTCATGTCCGTTATGTCCTTTTCACCGTCTCCGGAAAGGATCTGGTATGGTCTTTGCGTGATAAATTACCAGACGACATTCACATCGGGTAAAAAAATTCAATTTGCATCATTATTAAGGAGGGATTCATGAATCCGGAAACACAGAAATTAATGGATATGAGAAATCGGCACATTCCCCAGGGCCCGTTCAATGTAACACCCGCATTTGTCCGGGAAGCAAAAGGGGCGATGATGATCGATATCGAAGGCCGGGAGCTGATCGATTTTGCCGGCGGTATCGGTGTAAACAATGTCGGGCACTGTCATCCCAAAGTGGTGGCGGCCATCAAGGACCAGGCAGACAAATTCATTCACACCTGCTTCCACATCGCCATGTATGAATCCTATGTGGAGCTGGCATCCCGGCTGAATGCGCTGGCGCCGGGAGATTCCGAAAAAATGACCATGTTTGCCAACAGCGGAGCCGAGGCGGTTGAAAATGCGGTCAAGGTGGCGCGGTACGCCACGGGCAGACAGGGGATCATCTGCTTTGAAAACGGTTTTCATGGCCGGACCCTCCTGACCATGTCACTCACCAGCAAGGTCAAACCTTACAAACTGGGCTTTGGCCCGTTTGCTCCTGAAATATATCGGATGCCCTACGCCTACTGCTACCGGTGTCCCTTCGGCCTGAAATACCCGTCCTGCCAGACCGCATGCGCCGATTATCTGGAGGAATTTTTCATTGGCCATGTGGCGCCGGAAAACACGGCTGCCGTCATTGCCGAACCCATTCAGGGAGAAGGCGGTTTTGTGACGCCGCCACCGGAATATTTTTCCAAACTGCATGCCATCTGCCGGAAATATGGGATCGCCCTTATCATCGATGAAGTACAGACCGGCATGGGACGAACCGGCAAGCTGTTTGCCATCGAGCACTGGAACATCGCACCGGACATCATCACCCTGGCCAAAAGCCTGGGCGGCGGGCTGCCACTCAGCGCCGTGACCGGACGGGCCGACATGATGAACAAGCCCCATGTAGGCGGGCTTGGCGGCACCTATGCCGGCAACCCGATCGCCTGCCGGGCCGCATTGGCGGTTCTGGACATTATGGTCGAGGATGAACTGCTGAAAAAAGCGGAAAGCCTGGGACAGACCGTGTTCAATCGCCTGAAATCGCTCCAGGCGAAATATGAAATCATCGGGGATGTCCGGGGCAAGGGGCCCATGCTGGCGATGGAGCTGGTCAAGGACCGGGAAACCCGGCAGCCGGCAACAGACGAAGCCAAAAAACTGTGCAAACTGTGTTATGACAAGGGCCTGGTACTGCTTTCCTGCGGCAACTTCGGCAACGTCATCCGAACACTGATGCCGCTGGTCATCACCGATGATCAGCTTGACAAAGGCTTTGCCATTCTGGAAGAATCCTTCTCCGAACTGGGACGCTGATATTTGCGGGCAGAGCCGCACCCGAATTTGCGGGTCTGCCCGTACCGTTTTCGATATTCGCTTTTTTCTGTCGATGCATTTTCACGGTAAACGATCATGAATCATTCCGGGAGCTTCACCCCCAGATATGAAAATGATGTCTTTCCAAAAAGCCCTGTAGGGGCACCCTGTTTGTAGAAATTGATGCGTTTATTCCCCTCAAGCTCCATCGGAGCGGCCTGTAACCGGAATACACAGGCCGCCCCTACGGGGCTTGAGGGAAATTTATATGCATCACGCTACAAACAGGTCGCTCCTACGGAGCTTGATGGAATATATTTGTTAACCGCATTTTCACGGGAAACGATCATGGATCATTACGGATGGATTCACCCCCAGCTATGAAAATGACATAAACCTTTTTATTCTGAATTCTGTCTTCTGGATTTCGACTTCTGGCTTCTGACTTCTGTTTTTCTATTTTCACGGTTAACGCTTGGAAAAAAACACAAACCCGACACCCCAACATCTCGCAGGTGATTCACCATGAACGGCTATTTTAATCGCATTCTCGTCATTGATGCCACGCAGCAGACATTTTCGGTTGAACCGGTCAGCCAAACCGATCTGCAGACGGCAATCGGCGGAAAAGGGCTTGGCCTGTCTCTTCTGCTTCAGAAAAATCCTCCGGGCGTTGACCCGCTTTCCCCCCGAAACCATCTGATACTGGCCCTGGGGCCGACAACAGACAGCCCGATTTATGGCTCCTGCCGGTATGGCATCCTGTCCAAATCCCCTTTGACCGGTTTTCTGGGCCATTCCTATTCCGGCGGACGCCTGGCCATCCCCATGAGCCGGACCGGCTATGATGCATTTGTCATTCATGGC
The DNA here is from genome assembly GCA_050179135.1 of Desulfatirhabdiaceae bacterium. Lineage (GTDB taxonomy): Bacteria > Desulfobacterota > Desulfobacteria > Desulfobacterales > Desulfatirhabdiaceae > UBA4064. Next base: position 7,659 of record JBFXFK010000103.1, read on the forward strand.
GCCGCTGAAAAACCGGTCTGGATCGAGATATCCGATTCGGACGTCAGATTTCATGACGCCGCCGGATTATGGGGAAAAGATACCTACCAGACAGAGGATGCGGTCCAATCCGCCCTGTCCGGCAGGGATGCCGGCGTCATGACCATCGGTCCTGCCGGTGAAAAATGTGTCCGCTTTGCCGTGGTGGAAAACGATTACTGGCGTTCTGCCGGCAGAACCGGCATGGGTGCTGTGCTGGGATCAAAACAGATCAAGGCCATCGCGTTTCATGGCAGCCAAAAACGGCTCTTTGCCGATCCGGCAGGCATTCAGGCGTATGCCAAAGAGACCCTGTCAACATTCCGGGATCACAAGGCGACCGGGGCGTACCGGAATTACGGCACCCCCATGATGGTTGCCATGCTGAACACGGCAAATGCCTTTCCCACCCGGTACTGGTCGGCCGGAAAATTTGAGAAATGGCCTCAAATCAGTGCGGATGCCATGTCCGAACACCTGAATGTCAAACCGAAATCCTGCCGGACCTGTTTTATCGGATGCGGAAAACTGAGTCAGGTTAAAACCGGGCCCCATGCCGGACTGAAGCTGGAAGGCCCGGAATATGAGACCATTTATGCGTTTGGCGGACTGTGCATGATCGATTCCATCGAAGAAATTGTTCATCTGAATGATCTGTGCGACCGTCTTGGAATGGATACAATTTCTGCGGGTAATCTGGCGGCGCTGGCCATCGAGGCCTCCCTTCGGGGAATTATATCTGAAAAGCTGGAATATGGAAATGCACCCCAGGTTGCCGACCTGCTGCAAAAAATCAGCGACCGGAGCGGCATCGGGGATATTCTGGCCAGGGGGATCAAAGCCGCGGCCCGGGAACTGGGGCTTTCCGATCTGGCCATTCATGTCAAAGGTCTGGAGCCGGCCGGATATGACCCCCGCGGACTGAACGGCATGGCGCTGGCCTATGCCGTCAGTGACCGGGGCGCCTGTCACCTGCGCAGCACCTTTTACAAGGCCGAGCTGGCCGGGCTCATTCCCCTGGATCAGGTGGACGGCAAAGCCAAACTGTTTGTCGATTTTGAGGACCGGTGCACCCTGCATGACTGCCTGATCACCTGCCGGTTTTACCGGGATTTTTATTCCTGGGAAGAACTGTCCCGCATTATTGAACTGACAACCGGCATGAAACTGGACCAGGCAGGCCTGACAGAACGGGCGGCATATGTCAGCGACATGGCCAGACATTTCAATATACAGGAAGGGATGACGGCTCTGGATGACAATCTGCCGCAACGGTTTTTCAGGGAGCCACTTGAAAACGGGGCGACCATCCGCCCGGAAGATTTAAGCCGGATGATCGCGGAATACTATCAGATTCGTGGATGGGGCAAGGATGGCATGGCTATAAAATAAAACAGAATTTCCCGACAGGGCGGTTTGTTTGACAGCCTGTATTGACAAGCATGGGTCTCCATACTATAGTCTGACCAGAATTTTTGATAAATTCCTTTTTACAATGTGCCGATAAACATCATTTTTATCCATTACAAGTGAATGAAAATCCGTGTTTATCCAGATTTCAAGTCTGAAATCCATATGCCCCATGCTTATACCAACCGATACAGGGAAAGGAACGCAGCCGATGTCTGAACATGTACTTGAAATTAAAGATGATCAGTTTGAAAATGATGTGTTGAAGGGAACCGGGCCAGTGCTGGTGGATTTCTGGGCTCCCTGGTGCGGACCCTGCCGGGCCATTGGTCCGATTGTGGAAGAACTGGCTGAAAAATTCGGGAACCAGATGAAGTTTTTCAAGTGCAACGTGGATGAAAGTCCGGTCACCCCTCAGAAATATGGAATCCGATCCATCCCCACCCTCATCTTTTTCAAAAACGGAGAGGTCGCCAATCAGGTTGTGGGCGCTGTTGCCAAATCCAAGCTTGAAGAGATGATCAACTCGGTCATCGGATAATCGCCGGTATCCATCCCC
>JBFXFK010000103.1:9665-10296 GCA_050179135.1 Desulfatirhabdiaceae bacterium
GGGGGCAACGTTCACCATCCGGATCAGGTGATGCTGTCATGAGACGCTTATCGATCATTGTCATTTCTGCGCTGATGCTCTTCAGTTCGTGTGGACTGTTCCAGACCCGCGAAGAAAAATCGGCACAGGAGCTTGTGGCCGAAGGAATGTCGGCCTACGAAAACAAAAAATACCGCACATCCATCGAATCCTTTCAAAAACTCAAGGACTGGTATCCGTTCAGCAAATATGCCATCCTGGCTGAACTGAAGATTGCAGACGCCAATTTTTTCCTGGGTGAATATGAAGAAGCCATTGCGGCCTATGAGTCCTTTGAAGCCCTTCATCCCCGGAATGAAGCCACACCGTATGTGATTTATCAACTGGGTTTGAGTTATATCAACCAGATGGAAACAATTGACCGGGATCAGTATTCCGCCCGAAAAGCCATCGAAACATTCAACCGCCTCAAACGGCTTTTTCCAAACGATGCCTATAGTTCAAAGGCGGACCGGTTTATTCTTCAGGCCACCCAGAACCTGGTTGCCCACGAGTTTTACATTGCCGAATACTATTACCGGGAAGGCCGTTATCCGGCAGCACTGCTTCGATTCCGCTCCATCATTGCAGAATTTCCCGATGTGGGCATTCA
>JBFXFK010000103.1:10371-17254 GCA_050179135.1 Desulfatirhabdiaceae bacterium
AGGCTGAAGACTGAAGGCTGAAGGCTGGAGGAAACATGGAAAATCTGTTTGGCATATTTCTGAATTCGGTCTTTGTCGGCAACATCCTGCTGGCCTATTTTCTGGGCATGTGTTCATTTCTGGCCGTTTCCAACAACATGGATACGGCTCTTGGACTCGGGATTGCCGTAACCTTTGTTCTGGCCATCACCACGCCGGCCAACTGGCTTCTTTATCGGTATCTTCTGGCGCCCGGCGCGCTGCACTGGGCCGGGCTCCCCGGCGTCGATCTCAGTTTTTTGAAGTTTATCTCCTTCATTGCCACCATTGCCGCCATTGTACAGGCTGCAGAGATGATCATCGACCGGTTTTCACCGGTCCTGTATTCGGCTCTGGGCGTCTTTCTACCCCTCATCGCCGTCAACTGCGCCATTCTGGGCGTATCTCTTTTCATGGTCGAACGGAACTATACCCTGATGGAATCGATGGTTTTTGGTATCGGTTCGGGCGTTGGCTGGCTGATGGCCATTGTGGCGATGGCGGCCATTCGAATCAAACTGAAATACGCCGATGTGCCCAAAAGCCTCGAGGGATTCGGAATCACCATGATTTCAACCGGACTGATGGCGATGGCTTTCATGATTTTTTCCGGAATCACCCTGTAGAGGATCATCACATGCTGTATGTTATCAGTGTGTCCGTATTTACGTCCGTGATTCTGACGCTGGTTGCACTTCTGGTCGCAATACAGGCCCGGTTATCCACAGACGGTATCAAAACCATAACCGTCAATGACGATTCCGATCATACCCTCACCACCACTTCCGGCAAAACGCTTTTGTCCGTATTGGTGGATGAGGGCATTCTGTTGCCATCCGCCTGCGGCGGAAAAGGTACGTGCGGCAAATGCAAATGCCGTGTCGATGCGGGAGGAGGGACCATCCTGCCCACCGAACGGGTCCATTTAAGCCGGACAGAACAAAAAGAAAATATTCGGCTGGCCTGTCAGTTGAAGGTCAGGGATGATATCCGGATTCAGGTGCCGCCGGAAATTTTCAGTATCAAAAAATTTCATGCAACCGTTGTATCCAATGACAATGTCGCCTCGTTCATCAAGGAGCTGGTGCTTCAACTGGATGCCGGAGAGCCTCTGGACTTCCGGGCCGGGGCCTACATGCAGATCGATATTCCGGAATATGAGGTCGCCTATGCCGATTTTCAGGTGGCAGACCGGTTTCGGGATGTATGGAACCGGTTTCATCTGTTCGATTTGAAGGCAAAGACCGATGAGCCGGTTTTCCGGGCCTATTCTCTGGCCAACCCGCCGGCTGAAAAAAGTCTGCTTCGATTCACTGTTCGAATTGCCACACCGCCGCCCGGAAAATCCGATATGCCGCCCGGAATCGGCTCATCCTATCTTTTCAGCCTCAAACCCGGGAACCGGGTCAGTCTCAGCGGGCCGTACGGGGACTTTTTTGTCAGGGATACGGATCGGGAAATGTGTTTCATCGGCGGCGGCGCCGGCATGGCGCCCATGAGAAGCCATATTTTTCATCAACTGCTGGCAGTGGGAACCCGTCGCAGAATCACGTTCTGGTATGGTGCGCGGTCATTGCAGGAACTGTTTTATCATGAAGAATTCAAAAGTCTGGAAACCCGCTTTCCCAATTTTTCCTACCATGTTGCGCTGTCAGAGCCGCAGCCGGAAGACAACTGGACCGGCCTGGTCGGTTTCATTCATCAGTGTGCACTGGACCAGTATCTGTCAGACCATGTTGATCCGACAGAAATCGAATATTATCTCTGCGGCCCTCCCCCCATGATCCGCGCCGTCAATCAGATGCTCTACGATCTGGGTGTGGAACCGGACATGATCGCCTTTGATGACTTTGGATGATGGCGGGTCAGCAAACGCAGACCGCAGCTTCCGGCTCCACCGCATCCTCAAAGTCCATGTGAATCATCACGTCACTGCCGCCGGTCATCAGCACCTTGGCATGGGGATAGCGCTTTTTGAATACCCGGATCATGGCGGCATTTTCCCGAAGCACCGATGCTGAAAACCCTTTGTAATTGTTTTCTTTTGCAATTTCTTCCAGTGTTTTCAGCATGAAGGAGCAGATGCCCTGGCCATGAAAATCCTCCCGGACAACAAATGCCACTTCGGCCCGATTTTCTTCTTCCTCTGCATAGGAACAGATAGCCATGATTTCCCGGCTGCCGCCTTTCTGGGTAAAACCGATGAAGGACATGTTTTTGCGATAATCCACGCTGGCCCACTGTTTCTGAACGACTTCATGTGAAAAAATCTTGATCTTGTAGAAAAACCGCCGGTAAATGGTTTCTTCCTTCAATGAATAGAAAAAATTCCGGTAAGAAAACTCATCCGATGGCAGCAGCGGCCGGAATTCAATGGTCCTGCCGTTTCGCAGGATCAGGTTGCGGCGGTATCCCTCCAGAAACAGCAAATCCTCCTGGGATGGCGGCAGTTGATCCGAAAAAATATAATGATGCTTTTTGGCGATATCAATCAGCTCTTCCCGGAATTTGGGATGCGCGATCTGCGCCAGTTCCATGACCCGCTGATAAATGCTTTTTCCCTTCAACTCGGCAATGCCGTATTCGGTGACAATAAAATTGACATCACCCCGCGTCGTTGCCACACCGGCCCCCTCGCTCAAATGGGACACAATCCGGCTGACCGTTCCGCCCCTTGCGGTCGATGGCAGGGCGACTATTGAAAAACCGCCTTTCGACATGGCGCTGCCCCGAAGAAAATCCACCTGGTCACCAATACCGCTATAAAACAGATATCCCATGGAATCGGTGCAGACCTGACCGGTCAGATCCACCTCCAGGGCCGAACTGATGGAAATCAGGTTGTCATTACGGGCAATGACCGTGGGATCATTGACAAACTCGGAAGATCGGAAATAAAACATGGGGTTGTTATCGACATATTGATAAATTTTTTCTGTTCCCATGCACAGGGAGGCAACCACCCGGCCGGTCAACAGCGATTTCTTCCGGTTGGTGATGACCTTTTTTTCAAACAGCGGCAACATGCCATCGGTGATGACCTGGGTATGAATGCCCAGATCCTTTTTGGAATCCAGATAGGGTAAAATGGCATTGGGCAAATTTCCGAATCCAATCTGAAGTGTGGCCCCGTCATCGATGAGCTGGGATACAAAATGTCCGATACGCCTGGTAATTTCCGGATTGTAATCCCGGTGGGGCATCTCGACTACCGGCTCGTCATGGGCCACCAGATAATCGATCTCGTCCAGATGAACAAAGCTGTCGCCCCAGGTTCTGGGCATGTTGGAATTGACCTGGGCAATGACCAGCCGGGCATTTTCCATGCCGGCGCGGGTGATATCGACCGATACCCCCAGACTGCAATAACCGTATTTGTCCGGCGGACTGACCTGGATCAGGGCCACATCCAGACCAATCCGATGGCTGGAAAACAGCCGGGGAATCTGTGACAGATAGGCCGGAATATAATCGATCCATCCCTGAAACGCCGCCTCCCGCATGGATCGGCTGATAAAAAACAGCTTGACGGAAAACCGGTTTCGAAACATCTGGTCCGAGATATAGTCGGCCAGTGTAAAGGACATCATCTGATACACCATGATATCCTGCATGTTCATATCCGTGACCATTGCGCGGATCAGATGCTGGGGCTCTCCGCATCCGGTGCCGATAAATACCCGGCTTCCCTTTCGAATGCTGGATATGGCCTCTTCGGCAGTGACCAGCTTGTGTGAACCGTATTCATAATCCATTTGATGCTCCTGCAAAAACCCGATTGATTGAGAGTGGAAATAGTCTTATAACTGTAACAGTTTTCCCAAAATATCAAGCTATTTTAAAAATGGATCAACCGGATTTGCCGGATTATGAAATGAAACCCCTTCGGATCGATTGCATAACCGGTTGATTTATTGTCTGATTGGCCTGAACTGTTTACAGTTGGATGGAAAATGAAAAGACTGAAGGTGGAAGGCTGAAGGTGGAAGGCTGAAGACTGAAGGGGCCGAATTCCGGCATCCCGGCGGTGCCGCAGAGGGCGAACACAGAGGTTCGCCCCTACGTTTACAAAAAATCATTCATCAATCAAAATTCATTTGGGTTGCCATGAAAAAACGCCTGAAATTCATCATTCCCGTCATACTCATTCTGGTTATCGCACTGGTTGTTTTTTTTAAAACCCGCAACCGTCATCCGGACAACGAAATTCGACTTTCCGGCGCCATCGAGGCCACAACGGTTCAGGCCGCATTTCGAATACCCGGCAGACTTGCGGAACGCCTCATCGATGAAGGCGCGCCGGTGACCGCGGGACAGATTATCGCCAGACTGGAAAATACGGATCAGAAACTTCAGGTCAGCCAGGCCCGGGCCACGGTTGACCATGCCGAATCCGTTGTCAGTGAGCTGGAAGCCGGGAGTCGCCCAGAGGAGATCGAACGGGCCGGATACCGGATGGAACAGGCCCGCTACAGCCTGGATGAGCTGATAAACGGATTCCGAAAACAGGAAATCGGTGATGCACAGTCCGAGCTGGGCCGGGCCGTTGCGGCATCCAGAAGTGCAGAGATTCAACTGACACAGGCAAAGGCGGATTTTGACCGGTATCAGTTGCTGTACCAGGAAGGCGGCGTCAGTCTTCGGGAATTTGAAATCTGGCGCACCCGGTACCAAACCGCCCAATCCGCTCTGGACGAAGCCAATGCCCGCATTCAAAGCGCGAAGGAACGGCTGAGCCTGAGACAGGAAGGCGCCAGAACCGAACAGATCAGTCGGGCCAGGGCGGCATTGAATCAGGCAACAGCCGAATATGACCTGGTGATGGCCGGACCCCGGGCCGAAACCATTTTGCAGGCAAAAGCCAGACTGGCCGCAGCCCGTGAAAGTCTGTCACTGGCCGAACAGCAGCTCCGCTATACCGAACTGGCCGCTCCGTTGACCGGTGTGGTCCTGAGCAAATCCGCAGAACCCGGAGAATATCTGAATCCCGGAACCCCGGTCGTGGTGATCGGTGATCTGGAAAACCCCTGGCTACGGGGCTATGTCCGGGAAACGGATCTGGGTAAAATTCATCATGGTCAGGGGGCCACCGTGACAACCGACAGCTATCCGGGAAAGACCTGGTCCGGGCAGATATCCTTTATTTCGGACCAGGCCGAATTTACACCCAAAACCGTTCAAACCTTTGAGGAACGCATCAAGCTGATGATCCGCCTGAAAATTGACCTGAAAAATCCGGATGGCGAGCTGAAACCCGGAATGCCGGCGGACGCGATTATCTCCGTTAGGAAATAAGCAACAGATATAGCTTTCAAGCTAAAGATTTTGGGTGCGTTATCGGTCGGGGATGGCCGAGAAAAGGCAAGACAAAAAAGAGGATATTTGAAATGATTCTTGAAAGTACCCAAAAATCTGAGCGGATAGATGTTCGAACCACACCAACTGTTAAACGCATCCTGCAGGAAGCGGCCGCAACAAGCAACAAGACGGTTACCGAATTTTTAATTGACAGCGCACTGACCCAAGCGGCGGAAGTCCTTGCGAATCGTCGGGTGTTTTCTCTCACCGAACCGCAATGGAAGGCGTTTATAGATGCACTGGATGCACCACCGTCACCCATGCCAAGACTGAAAAAATTATTGATAGAACCAGGCATATTGGAAAATTCGGGTACACGGAATGACCAGTGATTCCTTCCAGAAAAGGTAATACCCGGATCAGGCTGGCTTTCGCATGTGATGTTTCCGCCAAGGGCCGGGTCACCAGATTGTGAACAATGTGCATGTCCAAGCCCGCTGCCGCCCCAGGATCGCTTTGTGGTAAAAAATGGATCAATTATTCTCGCAAGTGTTTTGTCCGTCATCCACTTGCCGTTGTCCCTGTAACCAAAAAGGACAGGGTTGTCCGTCTGCTGTAGAAAGCAAATTCAGTTTTATTTGATCGCATAGGCTTTATCATGAGGACCGACAGTTAAAAAGACCACGGTTTGATCCGACAATGCCTCACAAAAACAGTATTCGCATTCGTCCATGTTTCGACATTCCTCGCAAATCACAAAAATGATTCGAAAGTTTCTGTCGATGCGTGCACTGCGGCAGCCGGTCAAGTTCAACTTGCCGGTGATGTCGTCAAGAAATTCTGTATTGTGATAAGGGTCATTCAGAACCCGCTCAACGCGCCGCTTGATGTTTCGTCGAATGGCGGAATATCGTTTCAAGTTTTGGACAAAGAGCTTTTCATAAGCGGCTTCATAATTACTCATTCCAGACCTCATTGTCCGAAAAAAGCTTGATTTTATTATGTAATTTTTTATTCATCAATTTTTTCATATCCTGATAAATTGGCATCTCAGGATCAAGAATGAATATGTCCGGATGCTTATCGACAATTCTGGCCAATTCCTGTCGAACAACCCGCCTGATCAGGGGTTCCAGAATTAGCTCAATATCCTTTACCGGAACTGAAATTTGATGATTTTGATCCATAACCTTATCTCCATATCGAATATGCCTGCTCCATCTTTGCCCTGCTTTTTCGACTGCAACCTCATCCGTTTTAAAAATGAGTCCTCATAAATCAGTTATACTCAGGATAATTTCTGGATACTGGCATGATAAATATTATTTTGCAAGCGAAGGTCAATATTCTATTCTTGACAAGGTATCTGATATAGTCACACTATTCCGGAATTAAACGGAGGCGTAACCAGAGCGGATCGGCCTGTTTCGATCGGTAACAGGTCGCCCTCACGGGGCTTGAAGAAATTGGGAGTTGTCATCACTACAAACAGAAAGCGCCTACGGAGCTTTACCGGACTTTTTGCATTGCAATTATAGAACCCCCAACTCCATTATTCTCAGAATAT
>JBFXFK010000104.1:0-17220 GCA_050179135.1 Desulfatirhabdiaceae bacterium
TGTGCTCTTCCGATCTGCCAGAATTGCGGCCCAATTCCGGGCTTCCTTTTCCAGGTCGGCATCCGGTACGACCCGGTTGATCAGTCCCATGTTCAACGCTTCCGTGGCCGAAATCAGATTGCCGTAGAACAGCAGTTCAAGGGCTTTTTTTCTTCCCACGGACCGGCTGACAGGAACCACGGGTCCAATGCAGTTGAGTCCCACATTGATGGCAGTCAGACCCAGTCGTGCATTTTCGCCAACAATCGCCAGATCCGCCGCTGCCACCAGCCCGGCGCCATTGGCCGCCGCAACGCCATGGACCTGTGCAATAACCGGTTTGTTCATGCGGCTAATGGTAACCAGCGGGTTCTCCATGCATTCGATCCAGTCACGGTACTCCATAACATTTTTGGTCGAAAACCCGCTGATGTCGATACCGGCGCAAAATGCCTTGCCCGCCCCTTTCAAAAGAATTACCCGTGTCTGATTGTTCGCGTCAAGTTCCTGAAGGGCCTGATTGAGCTCCTGAGCCAGCGGCACCGTAAAGGTGTTCAAACTGCCGGGACGATTCAGAGTAATGGCAGCCACATGATCATCTCCAATTTCAACAATCACATTCTCGTAACTCATGATATAATTCCTTGTTTTTAAAGATTGATTCACATAACGTTCGACCTGAAACGCGGCAGATTTCTGCCATGATTACAAACTATCTGAAATTTCAAATTTGAAATCTGAAATACCCCATATCATCCCAAAAATGTCAGCGGATGCCCTTTACGGCGAAAATACTTCTTGGTCTCCTCGAAACCAATCAGCAGTATGGTCCCATGAAACGCCGACAGATAAATCGGCCAGGGCACCGGTGCAAACCAGTAGAGCTGTGACAGTCCGGTATAAAAAAGAAGGGCACACATCATCAGCTCAAAAGCGATCCCCGCATCGATGAGGGGATTGGACACCAGGTTCAGCAACACCGGATGGCGATGAAAAAAATGGCTCAGCAGTGCCGTAATATGCTGAAGCATCGGCTGCACGAACACAGGCAGGGCCGAAGGACGCCAGGTCCGGATGCGTTCGAGAACGGCCAGCCGATGCTGCGGATTCAGAAACTGGATGGAAAACAGTGAGGTCTGCCAGGACCGTTTGCACATGACGTTCGCAATCTGTGTCGTAACAGTGGGGAAAAAATAGGCGGTCAATGACATCAGATAGGCCTGTGTTGCCTGGCTCATATCCAGACCGGGCGGCGAAGCCGGCATGCTGCCGCCGGCGGGTGACCACCAGCCCATGTACCACCCGGCAAAAAAGTAGTTGAGATAACAGGCCAGTGCCAGGATGCTGCCCTGAACAAAATAGCTTTGCAGGATGAATGTCATTGAAAGCAGTTTTTCGCGCCGGGGACGCGGCGGCCGGTCCATGATGCCTTTTTCCGGGCGTTCGATGCCAAGCCCCATGGCCGGAATGAGGTCCGTGCCGATATCCACAGCCAACACCCCCATGATGGTCATGGACAGCGGCATCCGGGGGAAAAGTATCCAGAGGATATACGGGTACATTTCCTGGGGATTGCTGTTCAGGATATAGGCCACGAAGCGCTTGATGTTCTCGAAGATGGCCCTGCCTTCCTCGATGGCGGCAACAATGGATGAAAAATTGTCATCGCTTAAAATCATATGCGCCGCTTCCTTTGCCACATCCGTACCCCGAAGCCCCATGGCAATGCCGATATCCGCGCGCCGCAGGGCCGGCCCGTCGTTGACCCCATCTCCGGTCACGGCCACAACTTCACCCAGTTCCCGGAGAACCGTCACGATCCGCAGCTTTTGTTCCGGGGCCACACGTGCAAAAATGGTCTCTCCTTCCCTCAAAATCACTTTCAGGGCATCATCATCCATTTCCGTCAGCCGGGCCCCGCTGACAACAGTCAATGCTCCTGATTCCGGATTGCCGATACCCGCCTCCCGTCCGATGCTTTCGGCGGTCAGCGGATAATCTCCGGTGATCATCATCAGCCGGATACCGGCCCGATGACAGGCCTGAACGGCTTCGGGTACGGTTGGCCGCAGGGGATCGAGACTGGCGGTAAATCCGATAAAAATAAGCTGTTTTTCCGCGTTTTCCACGCTGTAGTCAACCAGATTCTGCATGGAATCCTGATCGCGCCAGGCAAATGCCAGAATACGCAGCCCCCTGCGCGCCAGATCATCACTGGCCTTCAGAATTTCCTGTCTGTCCATCTCGAGGATGGGCCGGACAAGACCATCCCGCTGAATCCGGTTACACAACGACAGTGTTTCCACCAGCGCGCCCTTGAGATACAGTATGGTTTCATTTTCGGCCAGAGCCGGTTTTACCAGTACACTCATGCGTTTGCGCACCGATTCAAAGGGATTGATATGCAGGCGTTGACAGGTCCCCCGAAAACCGGCCTTTCGTGCCAGCACGATGAGCGCCCCTTCGGTCGGGTCGCCCACAATTCCCCACCGGCCCTTTTTATTTTCCAGGACGGCATTGTTGCAAATATGGGCGCATGCCATCAGTCGGGCGCAGGACGGGTTTTCGGTCAACCGCGCCGCTTCCACGGGTTGGCCCTGTATCCGGAATTGGCCATAGGGCGCATAGCCATCCCCGGTCACATCATAAATCTGCCCGTCTGCCCAGAACCGGTTGACCATGACCAAGTTCTGGGTCAGGGTGCCGGTCTTGTCCGAGCAGATCACAGTCGTACACCCCAGCGTTTCCACCGATGACAGGTTTTTGACAATGGCCTGGCGTTTGGCCATCCGGGTAACCCCCATGGCCAGCGACAGGGTCACGGTTGGCAAAAGCCCTTCGGGAACATTGGCCACAAAAATGCCAATGCAGAACACAAATGCCTGTAAAAAATTCAGTCCCGCCCCCAGCCAGCCCAGCAGAAGGAACGCAATGGACAGCGTGGCGGCCAGAGTGGCGATGGCAAACACCGTGCCATGCAACTGCTTCTGGAGGGGACTGGGTTCTGTCGCAATTGCCTGGGTCAGGTTGGCAATCTTGCCAATTTCCGTATTCATCCCGGTTCCGAACACCACGGCCCGGGCAGTGCCCCGTACCACAACCGATCCGGCAAAAACCACGTTGGGCAGTTCAATCCATAAAAAGTTGCCTTCCAGAAGCACCGGCTGATCGGATTTGTAACGTTTGGCCGATTCAGATTCACCCGTCAACGAGGCGTTGTCCACCTCCAGTTCAGCGGCGTCTATGATCCGGGCATCGGCGGGAACAAAATCCCCTTCCTCCAGAACCAGAAGGTCTCCCGGCGCCAGCTCGACAGCATCGATCTGCCGGGTCCGGCCTCCCCGTATCACCCGGCACCGATGCGTGAAGAGCTTCTGCAAGGACTCAACGGCCCGATCGCTGCGCTGCTCCTGCAGAATGGCAAAGATGCCGTTAATGACCACCACAACCAGAATGGCTGTGCCCAACTGAGGCATATCCACCCCGGGCACATAGCACAACAGGCCCGCCGTCCATAGCAAAATGGCAAAGAAACTGAAAAAGTTCCGGATTATCTTGATATACCAATGGGGTCTTCGGGGCTTTTTGAGCAGATTGGGCCCATGAAGGGTCAGTCGCTCGGCAGCCTGAATATCAGAAAGGCCGGAGTCCAGATCTGTGCCCAACTCAAATGCCACCTGTTCCTGGGACAGGTTTCGATAGCTGGGGTGAAGGGATTGTTCTTCACCCTGTTTCAGAATGGCGATCACATCCCGGGCACTGCCGGCCTGAAGCAACCGTTTCTCGATCTGAGGCACAACCGCACTGAGGCGCTGAAGCAGTTTGATGTGATCAGCCGTATCTTCTTCCGGCGATACCAAAAACAGGATGATGTGCAACCGGTGGCCCTGGTAAGGGATCCCCTGGCGTGAAAAACCGATGGCCAGTTGGGGACGGGTCAATCCGGACAGTCGTAAATGGGGCAAACCGATATGGTCGGTGGGCAAAAGCAGTGATTCCCCGGGTGATGTGAGCAGGGCTTCCACGGCTTCGGTCATGGGGGGATTGGCCTGGATGGATATGGACAGTTTCCGAATGGCCTTTTCAAAACTCCCAATCAGGGCCAGGTGAATCTGATCAGGACCAAGGCATTCGGAAATCATGATGAATATGTCTGTTGGTGTCGTTTCAGCAACCGGGCGCCCAGATGAAAGCCCGATGCGCAGACGGTCAGCAGCCAGATGGCGATCTGTCCGGTTTGCAACCATCCTGCCGACCGGAACAGTATCGCCATGCACGCCAAAAGCGCCATATGTCGCGCCAGTTTTTCCAACAGGGTGGCTGAGACAATCGATCGCATTGGCATCCTCATTCCAAATTTCAATCCGGTGACAACCGCCTGATGGCTACGGAATTGGCATGGGCATCCAGGCCTTCGATTGCCGCCAGCTTTTCGATATGAAGGGCATCTTCCATCAAAGCAGACCTGGAATAATGAATGAGACTGGTTCGTTTGATAAAGTTTTCCACAGAAAGGGCCGATGAAAAGCGGGCACTGCCGGCGGTTGGCAGAACATGGTTGGGTCCGGCCATGTAATCGCCAACCGGCTCGGGTGTATAGGCGCCCATAAATACCGCACCGGCATTTCGAATCTGCCCGATCCACTCCATGGGCCGATCGACCAAAAGTTCGAGATGCTCGGGTGCAATCCGGTTGGCGATGTCGATGGCTGTCGTCATATCCGGTGTCACAAAAATGGCGCCGTAGCGGGAGAGCGCCTGTTTTGCAATGTCTTTTCGACACAGGTGTTCCACCTGCCGGGTTACTTCATTTCGAACCTGCTGCGCCAGAAGTGTAGATGGTGTAATCAGCATGGCAGACGCCATGACATCGTGTTCGGCTTGTGACAGCATGTCGGCTGCGGCAAAATCCGGCCTGGCATTTTCATCGGCGACAATCAAAATCTCACTGGGGCCGGCAATCATGTCAATGCCGACAATTCCGGAAACGAGTTTTTTGGCCAGTGTTACATAAACATTGCCCGGTCCGACAATTACATCGCACCGGTCAACCGTTTGGGTTCCATACGCCATGGCCCCAATGGCCCAGGCGCTGCCAATTTTGAACACATCATGAACACCGGACAACCTGGCAGCCACCAGAAGACAGGGATTCACGGTTCCATCCGGCCCTGCCGGAGTTGTCATGACAATTCGCGGAACACCGGCAATGGCAGCCGGCACAGCCCCCATCAGCACCGATGATACCAGTGGTGTTGTCCCGCCTTTTCCACCCGGAACATACATGCCGGCCACATCGACCGGATGAACCAGTTGGCCGGTCATGGCTCCGGCTCTTTCCGTATCGATCCACGAATTGGGTTTTTGCCGCTGATGAAAAATTTTGATATGGTTCAGCGCCCGATTGAAGGATTCCATAAACCCCTCATCGACCTCCTGAAATGCCTTTTTGTATTCGGATTCGGTGACCCGGATTTGATTTTCGGTCAGGGTGGGGGAATCAAACCGGTTGGCGTATTCAATCAGGGCGGTATCCCCTTCCTTCTGTATCCGGTTGAGGATGCGGCGCACCTGAGCCTCCTGTTTTTGACCCGCACCCACTTTTCGATGGATGATTGCACTCAGCCTGTTGGCCGCTGCAGAAGAGGGATAATGATAAATATTCATCGGTTTTCTGACATCTTTCTATACGGTTAAGGGTAGGCATTGGACGGTGCGCAGGGTTTGATGTTGCCCCTTGTCCGGACAATGCCGGTTCCGTCCACATTCAGTAAGAAATCATTTACAGAAAGGAAATCATTCTGTCAAGAAACCCGGATCATTCCGAAAAAAGCGCCTGATATTCCCCATAACCGTTCTCGGTCAATTTTTCCCGGGGAATAAACCGGAGTGCGGCGGAATTGATGCAGTAGCGCAATCCTGTCGGGGCCGGACCATCCGGAAATACATGACCCAGGTGGGAATCCGCAATTTTGCTTCTGACTTCGGTTCTGACAGAAAACAGGGTGCGATCGATCCGCTCCACAACCTGATCCGGTTTCAGTGGTCGGGTGAAACTGGGCCATCCGGTCCCGGAATCAAATTTGTCTTTTGAGCTGAATAACGGCTCTCCGGAAACCACATCGACATAAATGCCCGCCTGCTTGTTGTTCCAGAATTCATTTTCAAATGGCGGCTCGGTCCCCTCCTGTTGCGTCACCTGATATTGAATCGGGGTAAGCTGCTTCCGAAGTTCGGAATCAGATGGTTTGACAAAGGCATCATTTTTCTGCCAGACATTTTCCAGGAATGTGTCCCGGCCGGAGTGAAACCGGTAGTTCTGGTAATGAAACGGATTTTTTTCAGCGTATTTCTGATGATAATCCTCAGCCGGGTAGAATTCGGATGCCGGAAGAATACGGGTGACAACCTTCTTGAAGCGCTTTGACTGTTCCAGTTCATCTCTGGAGGATTCCGACTCCTGTTTTTGCACATCGTCATGATAAAATATGGCGGTCTGATATTGTGAGCCCCGATCGGCAAACTGTCCGCCCGGATCTGTGGGATCGATATGCCGCCAGAATATCTCCAGAAGTTCCCGATAGGAAATCAGGCTGGCGTCAAATGTCACCTGAACCGCTTCCAAATGTCCGGTCCGGCCGGATGTGACCTCATGATAAGATGGATTGACGACTGTTCCGCCGGTGTAACCGGAAACAACATCGACAACACCCGGATGTTTTCGGAAATCCGACTCGATACACCAGAAGCAACCGCCGGCAAATGTGGCTTTGGAAATTTTTTCAGTGTTCATCGTGCCTCCTGCCCATGCATCTGACAAAATATCAACCATGCATAAGATTGCCAAAATGATGAATATTGTTTTCATGATTTGCCTCGCTCAAAAATAAAAGGCAGAAAGAAGTGATCTTTCTGCCTTTTGAATTCCGTAATGATTTTGGGAATGCAGCAGGGAGGGATAGTACCCCCGTCCGATAACGCAGTGAAATTATTTTTCCGGAAGTCTATCGGCAGACAACTCCCTGTCAATGTTATCAAGGAATCTAATGACTTCAAAACAGTTGTCAAGCAGCATCCAGCCGGTTGACAAACCTCAAATTACACTTACAATCCTGTCACCCATTCAATCGTGCGCAAAACTACGACAAGCCGGGATTTTCATCCGGCACAAATAAATTGGAGGTACATCATGTTTGAAACGCGAGAACAGGTTCTGGAGCAAATCCTGGCCAACAAAAAGCCCCTCTGTCCTCACTGTCAGGTCGAAATGAAACTCTGGGAAGTCCCGTCAATCAATGTCGGTGACGGACTGGGGTGGGGCGTTCCGTTTCTGTACCTGTGCTTTAATGACGATTGTCCCCTTTATGTTCAGGGATGGGAAAATCTGAAGGAGAATTATTCGCACAATGCGTCCTACCGGTGCATGAATTATCCGGGTACGAAACAGTACGAATTGATGCCGGTCTTCAGTCCTGTTGGGGGAACCGGTCAGATCATCGACGATCAGGTCCTTCTTGAAGAAGAGGTGCTCAAACAGAACACCAAGAAGGGATTTTCGATTTTGGCCGACTGTTATGCCAACAAGGACTCGGCAACAATCATGAGTCTTCTGCTGGACGCCGGTCAGCCGTCACGTGTCCGCTTGAAGGCAGCAGAAATGATCGGCGATGTGGGAGACACCGATGCACTGGAACCATTGAAAAGCATCAAGGTCGGCAATCGGCTGATTCAGGAAAAAATGGATGCGTCCGTCCAGAAAATCCATGAACGGTTCTTTACCCGGGAATGTCCGTTCTGTGCGGAAGTTATCAAGAAACGGGCCAGTGTCTGCAAACATTGCGGCAAGGAAGTTGCCGGCTGCTGAAATGATCACTTGTGGTTAAGTTCGTATGAACCGTCATAACAGGTCATGATCATTTTTAGGCTCAGATGAAAAATGTCAGCTTGCCGTCATTTCGGGTTATGACCGGAATGACGGCAAGCAAACCGAAATTTCCAATTCCCGGGATTGGCGGCTTTCAAGGCGGCAGCCGCTTTTTAATAAGGCGATAGCCGCAATCCCGGACTTGACCATGCATTTCCGTAACATGACAGTGTAGCATAGGGCCTTGTGCCCGTTCGGGTTTCTTTGAGCCGGTTTCCGACACACGCCACAAACGCCCACAAGGGGCTATGCTACACCTGCATTCGTCCCGGTTTTCCACAGCTTCAGAGTTACCGGTCCATCGTAACCCGGGTTTCTATACCCGGGAATTAAACGGTAAATTCCGATCCCCGGGTATAGCGGTTCTTCAAGGCGCCAGCCGCAAACCCGGGCTACGATCGTCCTTTCATTTCCGGGTTAACCTGACAGAACTGTGCAGCATAGGGCCTTGTGCCCGTTCGGGTTTATTTACACCGGTTTCCCGCATGCCACGTACGCCCACAAGGGGCTATGCTACGCCTGTCTTCGTAACCCGGGTTTGCACAGTTTCAAAGTTGCCGGTCCTTCGTAACCCGGGTTTCCTTACCCGGGAATTAAGCGGTATTTTCCAATCCCCGGGTAAAGCGGTTCTTCAAGGCGCCAGCCGCAAACCCGGGTTACGATGAACCAGGCATGTACGGGGTGACATGACCGGGCTGTTTAGCATAGGGCCTAGTGCCCGTTCGGGTTTCTTTGAACCGGTTTCCGACACACGCCACCAACGCCCACAAGGGGCTATGCTACACCTGCCTCCGTAACCCGGGTTTCCATACCCGGGATTGGCAGATTTTCAAGGCGCCAACCGTAATCCCTGGCCACAATGGCCAATCAATCGGCCCTGTATTTATAAACCCGCAACCTGCTGCAAAACATAAATCACCTCGGCCATGCCAATCCTGTTGTCACCATCCACATCCGCCGCCAGATTGACCGTACCATCGGGTATCATGCCCGCCAAAACCTGCAACGCCGTGATGGCATCCTTCAAATCCACATATCCATCGCCATTCACATCCCCTGCCAGGGGCTGTTCACCTGTTCCCGTCGTAAAAGACCAGATATCGCTTTCTGTCGCGCCGCTGTCATTTGTCCCCACCACCTGCCACAGATACCCGCTTTCGGGGTCCAGTGCTGTTGGCAGCGTAGCGCTGCATCCAGCCACACCGCTGACCGTGGCTGTTTCCGGCCGGGATTCACCGCTTTTCCAGACATAGATGTCATAGGTTGTTCCACCGGTACAGTCTCCCTGCCAAGACAGGGTGGGGTTCAGGGACACATTGGTACCACCATCCGGAATGGATGGCGCTGTCGGCATTTGGGGAAAGGCCCCCAACACCTGCAGACTGCGGTCATTGTTCAGATACGAGCTTTCAACAATCACATGAGACGGATTGACCGATGTGTAAAATGTCACATAGCCGTCTGCCGTGGCAACGCCCGCGCCATTCCAGTCAAATACCACGTCCCGGGCATCCCCGGGCTC
This sequence comes from Desulfatirhabdiaceae bacterium, assembly GCA_050179135.1. Taxonomy (GTDB): domain Bacteria; phylum Desulfobacterota; class Desulfobacteria; order Desulfobacterales; family Desulfatirhabdiaceae; genus UBA4064. Next base: position 9,426 of record JBFXFK010000104.1, read on the forward strand.
CAGGGTATCCAGGGTCTGTTCAAACACCACCGTTCCGGTATCGCTGCCCTGACGTATGGTCAAAACACTGTTTGCCGCCGCCATGTTTCCGGTATTGGCGACCCCCACGGTTATGGCCCGCCGGCTGGGGCCAATCTGCTCACTGAACAGGCGATGCACCAGCAGATCCGGCTGAAATGCCACAACCGACGCACCATTGTTGCCCCGGTCCCGGTCATCCAGGCTGATGTCCGGGTCCACCACCACATACACCTGTTTGGTAACATCCGCGGGTTTCGGGATTTGCCAATATGCGGTTGCACTGGCGTCGGCGCCTGGCGCAAGAGGCCCGGCAATTGTGACGCGTGTACCAATTTCCGCCCCGCCGCTGGCCGGGTCTCCATAATAAAACGCCACCGGAATATTTTCCTGAACCGTCAATCCGGCATTCTCTATCGTGGCCGATACCGCAACAGAATCCCCCTGAGCAAACCCGGTTGGTGAAAAAACCAGGGAATCCGACGCCACAGCCATGTCTCCGGTCAGTTCCACCGACGCCATGCGCAAATCGGTTTGGCCCGGAACCGGCACCGTGATATCCACCGGTTTTCCATTCACATCCACCTGGCGGATTTCAGATGTCATTTCCACACTGTTATAAACCACCGCCACCTGTCCATTTGCGGTTCGGGCAGCGGTGATGGAGCGCTCCATCCGGTCCGTGTCCGTAATCTGTGTGCCCTTGCCCCACAGGTTCAGGGTGGGATCATAGGTGGCCATGAACAGATCCTGGCCTTTGGGTGACGAATCCGGCCAGACAATCTCGATCTGACCGGTCGGGCCGACCACCAGTTGAAAATCCGCAGCACCCGAGGATGGCTGATGGGCCACCACGGTCTGGGCATTGGCCATGTCCAGATTTTTGGCCATCATGAAATTGCCGTTTTTAAACCAGACCAGAATCTGATTCCCCAGGCTGTCATGGGCCAGACGGGGGCTGGTGTCCAAAACCGCATCATCGGTCAGTCTGACCGGCTCGGACCAGACCGATCCGGTAAACTGGCTGACATACAGTTCCTGATCCGTGTCGGTTGACAGGTCCCCGTCTTCGTCTTTTACATACACCAGGGTGGCCATGGAATCATTGTTCATGATCAGGCCGGTTCGGACAATGGTTCCCTGGCTGTCGGCAACAATGCCGGATGCATGCCATGCCCCGTCATAATAATGGCTGAATTCCAGCCGGTCCGGATATTCTGCGGTTCCCAGAATCTGGTTTCCTTCGTTGGCAATCCAGACAGCCAGGGCCTGATCCACACGGGCTGCAACCGTAGGGGACCGGTCCAGATACCCATTGCTGGTCAACCGGGCCTGCGGTCCCCAAACCCCGGTTGTCGGGTTGAACCGGGACACCGCAATTTCCTGTGCAGGCAGCATGTCCGCCAGTTCCGCATCTACCCCAAACAGGGTGTTGGCATCCTGCCAGGCTGCAACCACACCGCCATTCATGGCCGCAACAGACGGATAGGCATCCGCCGTGCCGTTGTCTGCAACCGTGACCGGGTTTGACCACTGACCGGAACTGTACCGGGAAAAAACCATACTGGTCCGGTTGTTGGGTGTCCGGGTCAGATCATCGGTGATCCAGGTCAGAAGCAGATCATCACCGGTGCGGGTCATGGCCGGGGTGGAATAGGGATAGATATCTTCCTGACCCGGCAGGGTCTGTTCTGTGCCCGATGCCAGCGTCAGACGGGTCAATTCAGGCGCATGCGTCATCATCCTGCCGATGGACAGCCCGCTGGAATAGGTTCTGGGAACGGGTTTCCAGGCGGCGTTTCGGACATCCCGGAGCATTGTGGCCTGGGACTGGGCTGTCATGGCCCCGCTTTCTTCTTCCGGATATCGCCACTTGTATTCCCACACGGGCCATTCCTGCTGCCAGAAAAATGTCACCAGACGAATGCTGCCGGCCAGCACCGCCTCGATTTCCCGCAAAACAGGCGAGTGGGGAAACCCCAGTTGCATGGACGCATCGGCGCCAAGTGCCGCTTCCAAAGCCACCACACTGGAAACCCCCAGCCCGGCAATGACTTTGCCGCCGGCGCCCGGCTCCACAAGGCCATCCAGTTGCCACCCCGTACTTTCCGAAAATCCGGTCACGCCGAGTTCCGTCCCCAGTTCGGCCGCCAGTTCCCCCCGCAGATAGGTGGGAACCGGGACCGGGCCCAGGGTAATGATGTAATAGGATGGACCGATTCCTTTTGATCCTTCAATGGACAACACAACATGCCCGCCGTTCAATCGCCATTCATTGCGGCTTTTATCATATCGGAAGACAATATTGCCGCCAATGTGATATCCCTTATCAAAAGCCACCCCTTTGATTTTAAAGCCTTTTGAATCCCGGTTGACAATCAGGGTGTATGTTGCCGTACCATTGCTTTCGACATTGGCATCTATATCGGCCAGTGCATCAAATGAAAATTTTTCGCCGCCAAACAGCGGCACTTCTTTCGGAACCATGACGCCGGTATTTTCGATCAGGCCGGTACTGATCTTTTTCTGATAAGAAAAATCCTGATTGCTGTACACAACCGGCAGATTATCTCTCATCCCCGGTGGCTGGGGCGCCACCTCGATATTGGCGTCAAATTCTCCGGACTGTTTGCCGGCAGCACTGACCGCCACCACTTTCAGACGGCCTCCGGCCCCGAAATCCCTTCCCATGTTAAAAATCCGGTTGGCATCGGTTTCATCATAACTGCCCCCGGGTGCCACAAACCGCACATATCCGGGCGTGTTGCCGTTCCAGTTCACCACCGCCCCAAAATTCACGTCAACGGATGACCCGTGCAGAAAAATGGCCTCCTTGTTCCGGTTGGACACATACGACACCACATCCGTTACAATGGGATTGGTATTGGGTCCAATCTGGGCGGTTTTGACCATTCCTACATTTTGGGAGATGCTTCCCCCCTGGTTAAAACTCAAGGTGCTGGTATGACTGGTATAGCCGGTTGCAGACACCTGCAGGTTGTACTGTCCCATCCCGAGGCCGGAAAATGTCACCTGCCCGGATGCATTGGTCTGGCCCGACTGAAACCCCACCACGACGGTTGCATTGGGGATGGGTTCACCAGACACTGTATCATAAACGAAAAGGGTCAAAATAACCGAATTACCAAATGACCCAGACTGTCCACCCCGAACGGCCCGGACATAGTTGTTATTGTACTTATTGTGGCTGCCGTCGTAGCCGTAGTCGAAATAAACGTACCACGCGTAGTTGGTATTGTAAGCGTAGGTAGTAGACGACCAGTACCACGACGCGGCCGTATCCGGAAAATATGTCGTGTTGATTGCGGGATTATATCTGCTGTAGTCCACCAGGCTGCGCAGTTCTTTCTTTGTGGGAAGTCGCCAGTCTGTATGTCCGCCCAGGGACAACCCCTCACAATAGGCCAGGGCCTGCTGCCAGGTCATGGCGTTGTCTGGCGTTTCCTGCTGCCAGGTCAGGCCGGTGGATGTGTCGGTTACCGTGCCGTTGCCGTTGTTTACATAGCCGGCAAAAAGTGACGCCGCAGTCAGCAACAAGAAACAGATTGTCATCACAACCAGTTGCAGTGCCCGTTTCATACAATCCCTCCTGTTTTTGTTTACAGTCATCTTTTTAGTTTTCGCGGGTATGGAATCCCGGACCACACGGGTTCATGTCACAGCTCCATCGTAACCCGGGTTTCTTTACCCGGGGATTGGACATCATCCTTATTATTTTCTCCCGGGATTGGCGGTTCTTCAAGGCGCGAGCCGCAATCCCGGATTACGAAGGCTCAGAGCCACGGTCCATCGTAACCCGGGTTTCTTTACCCGGGAATCGGAATTTTACCGCTTTATTCCCGGGTATGGCAGCTTTTCAAGGCGCTAGCCGCAAACCCGGGTTACAATGGTTCAGAGCCACCACTCCCGGGCTAATCCAACTTCATACCATCGATATTGCGCGGAACCATATCACCCCATCCCACATCATACCACCCGATTTTTACATAATGACGAAATGATGAAAAAGGGTGATCCATCGGCCGCAAGGTTATTCCATGATGAACCGGATTGAAATGAATGTAATCCAGATGGTTCTTAAAATCATCATCATCCCGTATCACATGATCGTAAAACCGCTTCAGCCATATATCCCTGTCCAAAACAATGCCGCACCGATGAAATTCAATCGACAGGTTGCGCTTGAAGGACTGTATCACATGATCAAAACGACCATCCGATGTATGGATCATCAGATGCATATGATCCGGCAGAATCGTATACCCCTTCATCTCAAACGGATGAATCTCCTTTACCCGTCGCAATACATCCTTTGCCATTATGACAGCAGAATGGTCTTTGAACAGGGGCTTCCTGTGGGCCGTGACAACGGTCAAAAAAGCAATCGAATTGGGTATCCAGTATCGTTTGAATTTGGCGCTCAATTTTTGCCCCTTGTAACCCGGGCTACGAGGGCCGGACATTCTTCATCCATTCGGCAGTTCTCATACCCGTGGCCCATCATCCTTATTCTATCCCTGGATATGAATCCCGGGCTACGCAGGTTCAGAGCCACGGCCCATCGTAACCCGGGTTTGCGGCTAGCGCCTTGAAAAGCTGCTTTACCCGGGAATTGGACATCCATCCTTTCAAAACATACGGGAATAAAGCGGTAAAATTCCAATCCCCGGGTAAGGAAACCCGGGCTACGATGGACTGACAACCGTCTCCAGATATACCCCCAGTTCCATCGCTTTTTTATATACCGGCAAATGTTCGTATCGGGCCATTTTTCTATCCCCGGTCACGCCGTTTCTTAAAGCGTTTCTATATCATGCTTCAGCCCAACACCCAATCCCGTTTTTGCAAACACGATAAATAATCGAATAACCAAATACTCAAATAATCACTGTCCACCCCGAACGGCCCGGACATAGTTGTTATCGCTCTTATAGTAGCTGCTGCCGGCGCCGTAGCTGAAATGCACGAGCCACGCGCTGGGGGTACCGTAGGCGTCGGTAGTAGACGACCAGTACCACGACGCGGCCGTATTCGGAAAATACCCGGTATTGATAGTCGGCCCGGGATATGGAATACCATCGTTGACAATAGTGCCCAACTCCTTGATGGTCGGCAGCCGCCAGTCGGAATACCCGCCAAAATGACCATCGTTCAATTGTTTGATAAAATCTTCGGTGTCCGTGCCATTTCCCGATGTTCCGGCATTCCCACCATTGGTGGCCGGGTTGCTGTCATACCAGGTGTAGGTGTTGTCGGCATCGTGGGGATCGCTGTAGTTTTTGGTGCCGTCTTTGTACTTTTTCACCTCCCAGATCAGCCCGGTCACGTTGTCCCGGACCATGCCCCAGTCTGTGGCGGAATCGGACAGGGCGTTGCCGCTGGAATCCAGCTTGGTGAAAGACATGGGGTGGATGGTGTAGTTGGCATCTTGGCCATACAGGTCCTGGCCCGGGGATGGGCAGGGAATTTCATTGCCGGGTACATCGTAGCATTTGGTCTGGCCGGTGTCGGGGACCGGCGCGGCCCATAGCGGCATGGCTGCAAGGATGATTGTCAGAAGCATGAAGACAGTTTTGCATTTTGTTGTCATTGTTTTCTCCTTTTTTGAGGTTATCCTCTATTGTCATGAAAATACACCTGGTGTCGAGATATAAATCGCGTGTATCGATCCATCGTAGCCCGGGTTTCTTACCCGGGGATCGGAATTTACCGCTTTATTCCCGGGCATGGAAACCCGGGCTACGATCGGCCATTCATTTTCATGTTTGGGGGCGACCAAAACCTGGATCATGAACATTTATTTTTTCCCGGGATTGGCGGTTCTTCACCGCGCCAGCCGCAATCCCGGTTTCAGATCATCACCCGATTTACCGCCCGACTGTTCGCAGCAAAACGATTTCCGCCATTTTCAGACCGGTCTTCAATGCTATCGTTTCGTCATCCAGAACATCCAGAAGCTTTCCCGCCAGTTCCCTGCGCGCTTTGTCCAAACCGATTTCTATTCCCTCTTCCCTTCCCTCCTCCCTTCCAATCTCCTTTCCATGATCAAACGCCGATCCAATCCGGCTTTCCACATCGGCATATGCCTGCATCCGGATTTCGTATATCTGACGTTCCTCTTCATCAAACATCCGGTCCACCGCTGCCACCGCCTTCAGGATATGGGCATCTTCCCGCATACTCTTCGGCAGATTGTCCCGGTCCAGAAGATGTGCCCGCGACAAAAATGCGGTCCACCGGTCCAAAGTCGTCCCGATATCACCATAATCCTTCCTGAACTTCAACAGCTCCAGATAATGCAGTTCGAACATGTCATGCAGATTGTCATCCACACCGGTCCGTTCATTGATGATCCGGTAAATGGAATGATATTCTTCGGTTCCGGGTGTAAAATCAAAATTCAGGATGTTGATGGATATGGTCTTTTTCAGCTCCTTGTACATCATGCCTTCGGCCAACTGTTCGGTTACCAGCTTGCTCCAGTAATAAATGGCCCGCTTGTCGATGTTCCGGTCCTCGCTGATCTGCATTTCCACATTGAACCACCGGCCTTTGGCATCCCGGGCACGGATATCCAGAATCGACAGTTTCCCTTCCCGGTATGCTGCCAGGCTGTAGGGATTTTTCAGCTCCAGGTCCGCAACCTGATCCCTTTCCCGTACCATGGAATTGATGAGCGATATCAGCAGATCCTTGTTCTCTTCGCTTCCGAACAGTTTCTTGAAGGCAAAATCCACCCTTGGATTGATTCGACACATGATATGTCTCCTTGTGATATGCACTGGTGATTTCAGTCGATACATGGGATGTTTCTCGGAATTAACCGCTTTATTCCCGGGTATGAAAACCCGGGCTACGATCGACCGTTCATTTCCGGGTTAACCTGACAGAACTGTGTAGGATAGGGCCTTGTGCCCGTTCGGGTTATTGAAACCGGTATCCGACACATGCGACGAACGTCCACATGGGGCTATGCTACGACAAAAGCAATTCATTCGAAACAAAACCAATACCCGGTTGGGAAAAATTGTGCTGGTTGGTACGAATTCAGTCGGCATCATCGACGATGCCTTTCCTTTTCAGAATCCCGATATAGTCTTCCGCCGATAGCGGACAGTTAATGAGCCCTTTGAAGTCATTTTGAGAGAGTTTCAATTGACTGCGGATTTTATCTGACACCTTTCCAGGCAAATCACCTTTTCCGTGTGAATAGTGAACCCGCAATATCTTTTTCCCCTGATAAATCAACCAGCCATAATGGTGGGTTGTTGTCCGTACTTCCAAATTCAGTTTATTGAAAATCTTTGTCAGTTCGGCTTTTTTCAACTGCATTCAATTTTTTCCTCCAGAAATCTCAACCACTTCTCGGGTAAATAGGCCAAATTTTCCTTATCTTCCATTAAATCTTCATACAATTGTACAATTTCTTCGCAAAGTTGATCGATCGCCTCCGATGTGGTATCCGCACAAGCAAATGCCTCAATATCGTCCAATCCGGCAATGACCTGACCTTTTTCAAATTCCAGTGTGATGTGGACCGGTGATTTCAGTCGATATGTGGGGTGTTTCAAGGAGTTCAGAGGAATAATTCTAAATTGTGTTTCAATTGAATGAACAATCTGTCTGCTCAAATCACGATATTGATCTTTTGTTAAAGCCGGTTGCTGAATCATATGAGTATGTTCTCCATCATCTTCAATCTGTGTGACAAAATCCCCACATGGAATTGCGGTTAACGCCTTGGAGAACCGCCATT
>JBFXFK010000105.1:0-17196 GCA_050179135.1 Desulfatirhabdiaceae bacterium
GCGTTCATTCACCATTGTTATGCTCATTCGTGCCAGTTGACTATCTTCTCATTGGAATATATTTCATGCCAAAGAGCAAATCTAATTTTTGAGGCCAGCAAGCAAAATTAGTGCCACGGATTCAGGTTTTAGTAAACAATCATGAATCATTCCGAATGGAATCAATTTAAAAGCTATGGAATCAGATAAATCATGGCCATAGACCGCAAGCTGAAGCAAAAACGAAAACGGGAAGAAGCCCGAAAAAAAACAGTTCAGGAGCGGGAGCGGATCATTCAACGTGACAAACTCGATGAGTACCACTACCTCATTTCCCAGGAGATGGGTCGGTCGAACTGGCAGGCCATTTTACCACTTGCCCTGAAAGGATTGAAAATATCGCCTTCGAACGACATTTTTTTTGAATATGCCTGCCGTGCCGCATCCCAGATGCGGGATGATAAAACCCTGTTGAAAATCCTGATCCAGGGATGGCGCTTCAATCAAATTCATATAACGCAACATGCCCTGGTTTTTGCGCAACTGCTGTTTGAGTATCAAAAGCAGGATGCAGAATTGATTCTTGATGTTCTGACAGCCATTCTGAAGGACCGGGACCGTTTCAGAACCCGTTTGAAAGCCCCGGAAAAAAAACAGGCGGAATATTTGCTGTTGGCAGCTCAGCGGATCATATCCGAGCGGACAGCGGCTGAAATCAGTGCTGCCGCCAAACCCAAACCGGCCCGGTCGATTTCCACCGGAACCGAAGCGGAACGGAATCCCGCGGCACCATCCGACACAAAACCGGTTGAAAAACCACCGGAGGCTGAACCGCTACCCGATCCGGAGGTCCGATTTGACATCGATATGGCGGATTTTTTAAGCGTCATCGATTCCGGGACCCAAAATGACATCCAGGCACTGAATCTGACGCTGGCCGCCTACCGTCTGGGATTTCGAAGTTCCTATGACCAGTTGATCTGTCTGGGAGCTTTGACCGGTGTGGAATCCTTCTGGCATCAGCAGGAAACCGCCCGAAAAGTGCTGCGATCGTTTCGTGGCCGCGCCATTCTGGCCGATGAAGTCGGGCTGGGCAAAACCATTGAAGCCAGTCTGATTCTGAAGGAATATATGATGCGCGGTCTGGTCAAGTCCGCGTTGATTCTGGCGCCCAGTTCCCTCATCAACCAGTGGAAAGAGGAACTGAAATCCAAATTCGATCTTGATTTTGCCGCATCAACCGATCCGGTTTTCCGGGAAAATCCGGATCAGTTCTGGCAGGCGCCCTATCTTCTGGTTTCGCTTCAGACCGCCCGGTCCAAAAGACGCATGGATGAGGTCTGCGCACGCCCATATGACATGCTGATTGTTGACGAGGCCCATCATCTGAAAAATCAGACAACCCAGAACTGGAAGCTGGTCAATGCCATTCAGAAAACCTTTTTGCTGCTCCTGACCGCGACACCGGTTCAAAACAACCTCGAAGAGCTGTACAATCTGGTAACCCTGCTCAAACCGGGCCATCTGAAGACCCGAAAGGTATTCAAGGAGCAGTTTGTCGCCAGGGGAAATCCGACCGATCCCCAAAATCGGGAACGGCTTCGGGACCTGTTAAAGGAAGTCATGGTCCGAAATACCCGAAGCGCTTCCCAGATCCGGCTTCCGCCCCGTTTTGCCACCACGACAAAAATTGCTTCTTTGCCGGAAGAAACCATGTTTTATCAGGAACTCAGCCAGTTTACATCAACGGTTGCCGCCATGAGTGCGCCGCCACTGAACCGGATGGTGCTTCGAAAACTTCTGGAAGCCGCCGGATCTTCCCATGCCGCGGCCCTGGCCATGCTGGAGCGCATTGACCTGTCCCGCCTGGATACCGATATCCGGTCCCGAATAAAAAACCTGGTGAAACTGGGTAAATCGATCCGGGAAAGCGCAAAGGCCGCACAGGTTCTTCACTTTCTGCAGGCATCGTCCGATCAGAAAATTGTCTTTGTCAATCATCTGGCCACATTATCCCATATTCACGACCTCATTCAGCGCCGGGGCATTGCGTGTACCGTATATCAGGGATCCATGACCGCCGATCAGAAAAGCGCATCCATTCAGTCATTTCGGGAGGGCCGCCGGGTCTTGCTGGCTACCGGAAGCGGTGGTGAGGGTCACAACCTTCAGTTTTGCCATGTTCTGATCAATTATGACCTCCCCTGGAATCCGATGGAAATTGAGCAGCGCATTGGCAGACTGCACCGGATCGGCCAGGAAAACCCGGTATCGGTGTACAATTTCTGCCAGAGCGGAACGGTCGAGGATGAAATCCTGGAAATTCTGGATAAAAAAATCAACATGTTCGAGCTGGTTGTCGGCGAAATTGACATGATCCTGGGCCGGCTTCAGGGCGACCAGGAATTCAGCGACATGGTCTATGACCTGTGGGTAACCCATCCCGAAGAAGCCGAGCGGAAAAAGGCATTCAATGCGCTGGCGGCACGGATCAAACGGGCCAGAACCGCGTATGAAAGCAGCAAGGAACTGGATGAAAAACTCTTTCAGGAAGATTTTGGAGTATAACCATGATACTGGATCCAGACCTGATTCAATTCACCACCCAATTTCTGGAAAAAAACGGCGCACTGGTCGATGCCCATCCCGATCATATCCATGCCCTGCTCCCCGGTCATCTTGCCGACAGCCTGGATCTTCCGGAAGAAGCACGTCTGGGCAGCAATGAACACCCCCTGCTTTACGGCAGTCCTGTCCTGGACCGCCTGGTTCATGCCGCCACCAGCCGGATTCCGGTTACCTATGGCGCGCTCAGCATTCCGTATATCAAAAAGGCCGGATTTGACGCGGCAATTGCCCAGGATTTGAGTTTTATCAACGCGAAATGCGAAGTCGGGGTCCGTGCAGAAACCCGAACATCCTACATGATCATCACCTGCAGCTATGTGGCGCTGAGCGATGAACGAAAGGAAGGTCTGACACGCCTGACATTTCATGAGCCATCCGGTGCCGTTGTTGAAGATTTTGAGGATGCCGTCACCGACTTCGAGTGTTCGTATTACCGGAAAGGCAATTTGCCGCCCCAATTTTCCACCCGAATCGGATTGACACTTCAAAAGGCCCTGAAATCGATTCATCATTCCATCGAACAGGACCTGGCCCCGTTTATCGCCAGCATGCGCAGAAGACTTCATCGGGATGTCCTCAACACACGCGAGTATTATCAGTCCCTGGCCGATGAAATGTGCGCATCCCTGACCCATCCCAACCTGAGCGATACCCAGCGCATGGAGCGGCAGGAAAAAATCGATGGACTGCCGGCCGAGGCCGATCGGAAAACAGCGGATCTTCAGCATAAATATGACACCCGGGTTCATGTTCGGGTCTGTGCCGGAGAGCGGTATCTGGTGGATGTCGCCCAACTGATTGTCACCATTTTATATCGGAAGGCCAGGAGAACCCTCCCTGTTTTTTACAACCCGGTCACCCGCCGAATCGATCCGTTGGTCTGTGAAATCTGCGGCAAAACCATGCGACGCATTTTTCTTCAGGATGACAAAACCGGTGTGGTTCTGACGTGTCCGGAATGCAGCCGGAATCGATAAAGAAAAAGGATGAAGGCGGAAGGATGAAGGATGAAACGGCGATGCCGCTGGTGCGGGATGGAAAGACCATAATAGCATGACACCACAATCCATTCGGGTCATTGCAGGCATCCTTCTGGCAGAAATCTGCAGCATGGCCGGATTTTCAACTTTTGCGGCCACGCTGGTGGAATTTTCCCGGTTGTGGGGGCTCAGTTCAACCGGGGCTGGCTGGATCAGCAGCGCGTATTTTATGGGATATGTTCTGGCTGTGCCGGTTCTGGTGGGGTTGACCGACCGGATCGATTCGCGAAAAATTTATGTGGCCGGATCGGCTTTGGGGGTCATTGGCGGAATCGGCTTTGCCTATTTTGCCACAGATATGATCAGCGCAATGTTTTTTCGGGCATTGTCCGGCATGTCGCTTGCCGGAACCTATATGCCGGGCCTGCGCATCCTGACCGAACGTCTCAGTACAAAAGCACGACTTCGCGTGGTGCCATATTATACCGCCGCGTTCGGGGTCGGCGTCAGCCTGTCGTTTCTGATGAGCGGGTGGATAGAACAGGCATTCGACTGGCATATTGTCTTTATAACAGGCGGACTGCTCTCTGTTGCGGCAGTTGTTCTGTTATGGATCGGAACGGCCGGGATTCCCATATCCGACCCGATCCCGGCCCGACGTTCCAACCGGCATCCGCTGGATTTGCGTCCTGTGTTTGCCAATCGGGATGCCCTGGCGTATATACTGGCCTATAGCGGCCACTGCTGGGAACTGTTTGCTCTGCGCGCCTGGCTTCCGGCATTTCTCCTGTTTGCATGGAACCAGTCACAAACCGGAAACCCCGGAACAGTCCTGCCCCGGTGGTCCACCCTGATCGTGCTCATTGGGGTCCCGGCCAGCATCATTGGTGCAGAGGTTGCGTCCCAGCATGGACGGCGGCGATTGATCAAAAAAATTGCAATTGCCAGCGTTGTGCTGGGTATTCTTGCCGGGCTATCCGGAACCATGCCGTTCTGGATTTGTGTAACGGTTCTGTTTGCCTACAACTTTGCCGTTACCGCAGATTCCGGTGCATTGACGACCGGGGCCCTGGCAGCCTCGCTTCCGGGTGAGCAGGGCGCCACACTTGCCGTTCATTCCATACTGGGGTTTATCGGCGGGGTCATCGGCCCTTTGGCGGTCGGACTGGGCCTGGACATGGGAGGCGGTATCACCACGATCAATGCCTGGTGCCTGGGTTTTCTGTTCATGGCAGCCGGATCGGGTGTTGCCGCGTTGGCCATTGCGATGGCGGAGGGTCATGGCCGTATTCAGTATTGAGATATGGAAGCTGTCAAGCCGTCCGACCGTCTAATTGTCCGACAGTCTGACCGTCTGACCGTCCGACTGTTCAACCGTCCAACTGTCCGACCGTCTCCAACGGCTGCTCCGCCAGAAAGCTGATAGCCGCACCTTCAGTCTTCAGCCTATTTTCCTGAACCCTGTAAAGGCAAAAAAACATGTCCAAAGAACAAATCTGGGTTGTCGATGACGAAGACGATATTCTGGAGCTGCTGCGATACAATCTCAGCCGGGAAGGATATGCCGTGGTCTGCTTTTCGACGGGTGAAGCCGCCCTGAAAGCCGTTTCACCCCCACTGCCAAATCTGATTCTTCTGGATCTGATGCTGCCCGGCATCGGCGGCCTCGATGTCTGCCGGCTGCTGAAACAGAGTGAAAAGACCCGGCAGATTCCCATCATCATGTTGACGGCGCGGGGTGAAGAGACGGATATCGTGGCCGGGCTGGAACTGGGCGCCGACGACTATGTCACCAAACCCTTCAGCCCGCGTGTTCTGATCGCCCGGCTCAGAGCCGTGTTGCGCCGGATTCAGGATGCCCTGCCATCTGATGATCAAACGCTGCATGTCGGGGACATGACGATTCATCCGGGACAATTTTCCGTCCAGATACAGAACCGGTCTGTCGAACTGACTGCGACCGAATTCCGTATTCTGCATCTTCTGGCCAAACGGCCCGGATGGGTGTTTACCCGGGGGCAAATTGTGGATGCCATACATGGTGAGGATTATGCGGTTACCGAACGCTCGGTCGATGTCCAGATCGCGGGGCTTCGAAAAAAAATGAACGAATACGGGGACTGCCTGGAAACCGTTCGCGGCGTCGGCTACCGCTTTCGGGTGCAGCCATGAAACGCCGGCTGTTCTGGCAGATATACCCGGCCTTTCTGGTGGTGATCCTGTTCTCGGTGGCAACGGCTGGCTGGTATGTATCCCGATCGTTTGAAGCGCTTTATCTCCAGCATGTGTCATCCAGCCTGGCATCCCAGGCCCGGATGCTCGAGCCCCAGATTCTGGAATGGCTGATCACGCCGGATAATTCCAGGATTCAGAATCTGGTTTTATCGATCGGGCAGAAAACCGAGGCCCGGTTTACGGTCATTCTGCCATCCGGCCAGGTGGTGGGCGACTCGCATGAGGATCCGGCCAGCCTTGACAATCATGGCGATCGGCCCGAAATCCAGTCCGCATTACAGGGAAATCCATCCAGCTCAACCCGAAAAAGCTATACCCTGTCAACCCGTCTGATGTATGTGGCGCAACCGGTTTTGCATCAGGGACGACTTGTCGGAATCATTCGGACATCGATTCCGGTTTCCGCAATCGATGAGGCGATCAAAAGCCTGATTCTCAAAAATGGTCTGGGAATCATTGTCATAGCCGTTCTGGGAGCTGTCTTCAGTCTGGCCATTTCCAGACGGATCAGCCGTCCGCTGGAGGACATCCGGCGTGCGGCACAGCAGTTTGCGCGGGGAGAGCTGGATGTCAAACTGCCTGTTCCGGAATCGGATGAACTGGCCGGTGTAACCGAAGCGCTGAACCGGATGGCGGTTGAACTCAATGAGCGCATTCAGGTCATGAGTACCCAACGGTATGAACAGGAAACCATCTTGGCCGGCATGATCGAGGGCGTTTTGGCCCTTGACAACCAGGAGCGGCTGATGACCGTAAACCATGCCGCATCCCGGCTGCTGGGGATCAGACAATTCAGTTCTCCAATGCCGACGATTCATGAGGTCGTCCGAAATATTCATCTGCTGCAGGTGGTGGTCCGGGTCCGAAAAACCGGACAGGCGGTGGAACAGGAAATCATTCTTCATGTCCCGGAAGCGCGGACCATTCATGTTCGGGGCAATCTGCTGATCGATTCACAGGGAAACGGGATTGGCGTCCTGATCGTGCTGCACGATATCACCCGCCTGCGTCAGCTTGAAACCGTCAGACGGGATTTTGTCGCCAATGTGTCCCATGAACTCCGGACCCCCATCACCGCCATCAAGGGGTTTGTGGAGACCCTGCTGAATGGTGCGGTCAATGAACCGGAACATGCCGGACACTTTCTTTCCATCATCGCCAGACAGGTGGACCGGCTGAATGAAATCATCGAGGATTTGCTCTGTCTTTCGCGAATCGAACGGGATGCCGAACATGGGGCCATCCCGCTTTCAGGCGGACCGGTTCAGGATGTTTTGAAATCGGCCATCCAGAACTGCAAAGACAAAGCCCTTTCCAGAAACATGACGCTGGAACTGGTTTGTCCATCCGATCTCCAGGCCATGATGAATGACCGACTGCTGGAAGAAGCGGTAATCAACCTGCTGGATAATGCCATTCAATACAGCCGGCCCGGCACAACAATCAGAATTGAAGCCGTGCGCAACAACCACATGATCGACATTCATGTGCATGATGAAGGGCCGGGAATTGCATCAGAACATCTGCCCCGGCTGTTTGAACGGTTTTACCGGGTGGATTCCGGGCGGAGTCGCAGGGATGGGGGGACTGGTCTGGGTCTGTCCATTGTCCGGCATATCATGAATGCCCATGCGGGCCGGGTGACGGTTGTCAGTGAGCCTGGCCAGGGCAGCGTGTTTTCTCTGCATCTGCCTTGTCCGTGAAAAAATCTGAAATTTCAAATTTGAAATCTGAAATATTTTCTACCCCTTCTGCAGGTATTCCTTGCCAATATCATGCCTCACAATTTCGCCATCGATCAGATAAATGACTTCTTCCGCAATATTGGTGGCGTGATCGGCAATCCGTTCCAGATGCCGGGAAATCAGAAGCAGATTGATCAGATATGCCACCTGTTCCGGATGAATCTTTATGGCGGCCTTGATTTTGTCATACGCCAGCCGTTTGATGTTATCGACCTCATCATCCATGATCAAAACACGATAAGACATGTCAATATCCAGATTCACCAGGGAGTCCAGACTGTTTTTCAGCATGGATTCGGCTTTTTGCGCCATGACCGAATAATCAAACGCAAAATCAATCTCTTTCTTTTTGCTGATGGCCTTCACCCGTTGTGCAATGTTGACCGCCTCGTCTGAAATACGCTCCAGATCATTGTTGATTTTTATCGTGGCAATCAAAAAACGGAGATCGATGGCCACGGGCTGATGCAGGGCCAGCACCTTGAGGCATTCCTCTTCCACCTCCACTTCCATGTCATCGATATCATGATCCGTTTCAATGATTTTCAGTGCCAGTTCCATGTCTGTTCGGGTGATGGCCTGTCCTGCCAGATTCACCTGCTCTTCGACCAGGGCGCCCAGGGTCAGAATCTTTTTTTTGATTTTGTCGAGTTCTTTTTGAAAATATCGTGTCATGCGGGTTATTCCTTTATTGTTCGTGAAGCGTCATTCGTTTCCGGCGGCAGGAAGCAGAAACCTTCAGCCGAAATCCTTCAGTCTTCAGCCTATTAGCCTTCCCTTATCCAAACCGTCCCGTAACATAATCCTGCGTCTGCTGGCTTCTGGGTTTGGTAAAAATGGTGTCGGTCTTTCCATATTCAATAATCTTGCCCAGATACATGAAAGCGGTATTGTCCGATACCCGTGCGGCCTGCTGCATGTTATGGGTTACGATAATAATGGAATAGCGGCCCCGGAGTTCATTGATCAGATCTTCGATCTTGGTTGTGGCCATCGGATCCAGAGCCGAGCAGGGTTCATCCATCAACAGCACTTCCGGATCTGCGGCAATGGCCCGTGCAATGCACAGGCGCTGCTGCTGTCCGCCGGAAAGTCCCAGGGCATTATCCTTCAGCCGGTCCTTGACCTCATCCCAGAGTGCGGCGGACTGAAGCGATTTTTCGACCGTTTCAGACAGGATGCGCCGATCCCGGATACCGTCGATCTTGAGCGGATAGGACACATTGTCCGCAATGGTCATGGGAAAGGGATTGGGTTTTTGAAACACCATGCCCATCCGTTTTCGAAGGGCAATGACATCCACATGCGAATCAAAAATATTCTGGTTGTCCAGCCGGATTTCCCCAGATGTATGCAGCCCCTCGATCAGATCGTTCATCCGGTTCAGGGACCGCAGCAGGGTTGATTTTCCGCATCCGGACGGCCCGATCAGGGCCGTGACCAGTCCTTTTTCCACCGAAATGGTGTTATTGAATAGCGCCTGCTTTTGGCCATACCACAAACAAAAATTGTCGATATCCAGAATGGTTCCTTCGGCGCCATGTTGCGGATGAACCATTTTTCTGTCCATGGATGTCCGAGTCCCGGGTTGTTCAGTCATATGTCTTGCTCCGTTACCTACAGGTATCAGGGTGTTACGTTTTAAGTTTTAAGTGTTAAGTGGTGGTTTTCATCCTTCATCCTTCAGCCTTTTCTCTTCATCCTTTTCCCTTCAGCCTTCAGTCTTCAGCCTCTTCTTAGAAATGCCCACTCAAATACCGTCGTTTCAGCCGGTTACGAATATAAATGGCCGAAGCATTCATGATGGCGATCAGGCTGATCAGAAGTAGCGTGGTGACAAACACCATGGGCTTTCCGGCTTCCGAATTCCGGGACTGAAACCCCACATCAAAAATATGAAACGCCAGATGCATGAAGCTGCGTTCAACATGCAGAAAGGGGAAAATCCCGTCGATGGGCAGTTCCGGCGCCAGTTTGACCACCCCAACCAGCATCAGCGGCGCCACTTCACCGGCCCCCCGGGCCATAGCCAGAATCAGGCCGGTCATGATGCCGGGCATGGCCTTTGGAAGGACCACGTATTTGATGGTCTGCCACCGGGACGCGCCACATGCCAGAGACCCCTCCCGCAGGGAATGGGGCACAGCCGCCAGGGCCTCTTCCGTGGCCACAATCACGACCGGTACGGTCAACAGGGCCAGGGTCAGCGCAGCCCAGAGGATGCCGCCGGTTCCAAATGTGGGGTTGGGAAGCCGCTCCGGAAATAACACCGAGTCCATGATCCCGCCCACGGTATAGGCAAAAAATCCTAAACCGAAAACGCCATAAACAATGGAGGGAACACCGGCCAGGTTGTTGACGCAGATGCGGACCAACGACACCAGCCGGCCCTGTTTGGCATACTCCCGAAGATACAGGGCCGCCATGACGCCGAAGGGCGCCACGACAATCACCATCAGAAGCGTCATGGTAAATGTGCCGAATATGGCCGGCATGACACCCCCCTCGGTGTTGGCTTCACGCGGCTCTGCGGTCAGAAACTCCCACCATCGGCTGAAATATATTCCCAGCTTTTGCCATCCACTCAGGGTGTTGGCCGGATAAATCCGGACAATCCCGGAGAGTTTGAGGGTTTTGGTCCGGTTCTCGACATCGGCCAGCGTGATCCGGAACCGTTCATCTTCGGCTTTCAGGCCATCGGCCTGGTGTTCCAGTTCCTGATAGCGTTTTTGAAGATCGGAAATGATCTGATCATGTTTCTGCTGAGCCGCCTGCAGTGCCGCCGGTGACATGTCGCCTTTCAGGGTGACCCGCCGCAAATCCAGCCGCGCCGCCTCCATCAGATGATTGATACCGCCGATTTCATTGCGTTCCAGGCGCTGAATGGCGTCACGCCGGTTGTATGCTTCCCGGTGGGCATCCGGCAGTCTGGAAAAAATGGCGGCCGGGTCCACAATGGTTTCCTCACCCAGTTCCAGTTGGGTGATCGTCCCGATAAATGGCCCCCACTCGCTCCGCTCCACCATGACCATTTCGGGTGGCGTATCCGACCGGTTGATGTCAAATGCGGTGATCCAGCGATAGTCCTCGTTATAGAGATCAAAATTGCCGGTCTTGTACAGGGTCCGGCTGGCATGGACATCACCGGTTTTGATCGCCTCCCGGACAGACGCCGGAAGTTTTTGCAGTGTCTGCGGATCGATTTTGAATGATTCGGTCCGAATGGGTTCTCCGGCCATCACCTTTCCCGAATTCAGGTGAATCACTTCGATCTGCCTGGGATAAAAGGTGATCAGGCCGTTCCAGACAATCATTATCAGAAATGCCGCGATCATCAGAATGCCGATCATGAGGCCCCCGGCCATTGTCCATAAAAATGGTTCTCCCCTGGCCGGGAGATTGAATCCGGTAGCAGCCGAACCTTGCGGTTTACGGGTTGATCCTGTCATTGAAGCAAACCTCTCAAAAACGGACATATGGTTGATCAGGATGATTTCACAGTTGTGCGGCACGCTTGCGGAACCGGAGCCGAACCACTTCCGCAACGGTATTGATCACAAACGTCATGGCAAATAAAACCAGGCCGGACAGAAACAGCACCCGGTACAGGGTGCCATCCTTCACCGCTTCGGGCAGTTCCACGGCAATGGTGGCGGACAGGGCTCTCAGTCCATTGAATATGTTCAGATCGATCAGAGGGGTATTGCCGGCTGCCATCACCACGATCATGGTTTCACCCACGGCCCGTCCCAGACCGATCATGACTGCGGAAAACACGCCGCTTAACGCCGCCGGCAGCACCACATAAATCGTGGTTTGCCATTGGGTCGCTCCACAGCCCAGGCTGGCGGCCCGCAAGTGATTGGGAACCGAGTTCAGGGCATCCTCTGCAATGGTGTAAATGATGGGGATAACGGCAAAACCCATTGCAAATCCGACCACAAGAGTATTGCGCTGCACATAGGTTCCCACCAGGCTGCCTCTCAGATCGAAACCATAGCGGCTCATGATCCAGGCCATCAGAAAAGACACCCCCATCGTCATGACAGATAGAAACACCCATTTGCCCACATCCATGACACTGGCTGCCAAAAGCGAATTCCGGCCATATATCGTCATCAGCCAGGTGTTCACAAAGCGGCTGTAAACCAGACCGGTGATCAGGGCGCTGACCGGCAGAAGGATCAGAAACAGAAATGGAAGGGCCTCGCCGGTATTGCCGGTCAGCCACGATTTAAAGTCACCATGGAAAAAAAAGGCTTCAAAACCAGGGGTCAGCAAAATGGTTATTCCGGCCATGACAAACAGCAGCAGCATGGCGCCGATGACCCGAAAAATGCCGCCATGCCGGGCCGTCAGATGCAGGGGAATGAATTGCCAGAAAAGGGAGCCGGTCAGCATGACAAGCGGTATCAGAATAAAGGATAACAGAATCGCGGCAATCCAGTTTTCAACCACGGGCGCCAAGACCAGGGCCGCCACAAATCCCAGCACCACCGATGGCAGTGACGCCATGATTTCCATGATCGGCTTTAGAATGTCCCGAATTTTGGGGTGAACGAATTCGGATGTATAAATGGCAGCCAGAAGGGCAATGGGAACGGCAAACAGCAGGGAGTACATGGCCGCCTTGACCGATCCGAAAATCAGGGGGATGAGGCTGAGTTTGGGTTCAAAGGAATCACTGGCTCCGGAAGACTGCCAGGTAAAGGTGGGTCCGGTATAGCCCTCATACCAGACCCGCTGAAACAGGGTTTGAAAACTGGTTTCCGGATGCGGTGTGGAAAATTGAACCAGAGAGGCTTCGCCGGACTGACCCAGATAAAAAACCCCATCCATCCGGGGTGACAGCAGCAATGCCACCGGGGGAGACGGCGTTTGGGGTTCGATGGTCAGAAGGGTTTTCTGGCTAGTGGCATGCGCCACCCGAATCGATCCCGCTGCGGTTGACTGGGCAAATGTTTTTCCCCGCGTGGCCGCACTGATCCGGGTGATCGGGCCGGACATGGGCGTAAATTCCCGTGCTTTGACCATCACCCGCTTGTCCGCGGTTCCCATCTGGGGCTCGATGATGGTAAAAAACAGATTGAGACTGCCGTCACTGCCGCCTACCAGCAGGGACTGACTTCCCAAAAGATATTCACAGACAGTCAGTGTCTGTCCGGCAGGCAGGACCCGGGTGGTTTCCGCCAGCACTGGAGCCGCCGTGTTCTGAAGGTTGTATCGGAACAATCGACCGTCCTCACAAGCAACCAGCAGCGTATCGATCAGCTCGGACAACCGGATAACCGATATATGGATATCTTTTGGCAAGGATGGCAGACGGATGTCCTCTATCTCGGTCTTTTTGATCCCGGTCATCAGATTCACCTTTTCCTGAACCCGGTTCATGGAAAGGTATCCGGCTTTATCCAGCGACACCAGGGCGCGGGTCTGACGTTCGGCTTCCCCGCTGGACTGAAACGCCAGGTTGGTGATCGGCTGACCGGTTGGACTGGATGGAATCGGTTCGTCAACCGTGGCCCGAAACCGGATGAGCCGGTACTGATCCCCGGTAATCCGTGAGAATACCGTATCCCCGTCGGTCTGGTCCACATCATCGATTTTTGTAAGTCCAGACGGCAGGTCCGATGCGGGTATGACGCTCATGTCAAAGGATGTGGCGGCAATTCGAATGGTTCCGTCCGAAAATCCCAGGGCAAGTGACTCCTGATCCATGGAATCCGCCGATGCGGTAATGGCGGCGCCATCTGCTGAAATGTGCAATGGATTCATCTCATATCCGGTTCGGGTATGAAAGACACGAATCCGGCCATCCGGAAGGAGAATATATGTCAGGGTGTGGTATTCATCCATGCCGGCCCCCAGAATCACGGGTGGCGGATCATGAAGTTGATACCGGAATTGCCCGGTTGTCTGGCCGCTGCTGAACAGGGGCAGGGTTTCAACCGTCAGAAAAACCAGAATGCCCAGAACCGCGACAATCACCAGAATTCCGCCGATGGTGATGATGCGGTCAGCCAGTCGGTCTGCCCAGATAACGGATTTTTTGACCGTCTTGTCGCGACGGAGGCCGGGAATGGGGACAGGTGTTTCAGTAGTGGTCTGTTGCATGTTTGTATTGTCTTTTGATTGCGTTGCCCTCCTCCTCCCAGCGGGGGTAGGTCGGGAGGGGGGGGCAATGATTCATGATCATTCTCTTTGCGGTGGCTATTTTTTCCGATTTTAAAAAATGCACTTTACCATTCAATTGTTAGCGGAATGTTAGCGCGACATAATTTTTTGCAGAAAAAAATAATGCGCCTCAAAGACGACTGGAAACCATTGATTCGTATGTGCTGAACGACCAAGTTTACTTCAACGCCGTGTGGCGGGAAGGAAACGCCGACAGAAATTATAACGGAAGCCGGATATTGCCGCCGCGAATGAAAATCGACCGGGCTGCTGTTGTGGCCCATGGAAAGACCGGCGATATCTATGCCACCTCGGACTGGGCGATTGCCCATATCGAGCAACCGGCTTCCGGGTTTCCGGCGGTTTCTCCATGGACCCAAACCGAAAGCGAAATGGATGCCGTTGTCGCGCACTATACGCGGGACAAAATGCTGTTCGGAAAGGGCTGTGTCGCTTCTTATGAGGGATGCGCCTGCGGCGACAATTTGAATGACGGTGAAACCGCGTGCGTTTGCGCCCGACCTCCCTATGTGGATGATTCCGGAACCTGGCGGGTGGTCGGGGTAACCCATGGCGCGAACTGTGACGGCGTCAGTGGGCCCTGGGCGGGCCGATTCATATGGGCGCCCGATTCGCATCGAGTGTGGCGGTGGCCGGTTCACCGCTGTCGGGAAGCCGAACCGGCGTGTATGTCCTCGATGGAGATGCCAATCGGCTGGTTTACCGGGACCGCCGAGCAGACAGTGTTTCATCCGGGTCGGTGCTTCAGCCGTTTGCATACTACGATACGATCCGGTCGTCGCCTGACGGCAGCACCCGGATTTCGGCTTACAAAATTCCCGATACCGGTTTGCCGGCCATCCTCGCACTGGGTTCCTCCGGCCTGATTTTCGAGACTTTCCGCCAGGGAAACGACTGGACGTCCTGGCAGTCCCTTGCATTGCCATCAGCCGGGGTCGTTGCGGACATGGATGTGGCCTCGGACAGGAACGGCATCCCCACACTTTTTGCCGTCACGTCTGCGTCGGGAGGCGCGCTTTATTTCAATAAACGAAACGCCATCGGCCAGAACACGTCATGGCCGAACAACTGGACACTCATTTCTGATGAGGATGGCACATACATCTATTCCCGTGTAACCGCCATTCGGCATCATGGCGACCAGTCAAACCAGGTGTGGACCCTGACCACAACGGGTGCCATACGAACCGCCACGGAAACCGCTCTGAACAGTTGGGGCACGGTATCTTCGTTCCCGTTACCGTCACTCCACTGGTACGAGAGAATCGTGGATATCGACGCGGCCTGGAGCACCGCACAAACCGCCCTGTTGGTGGCGTTGTCTTCAGAAGGGCGTAGCTGGTATTGTGAAGCAACCCTCCGAGCAGGGCGTCAATCTCACCGCGTTAAAGGAGAAGCCAAAAGCCCATGTCGGGTCGAGCACCTGCAAGATGTGTCATCTGGAGCACTTCGATTCCTGGATGATGACCCTCCACAGCCGGATGACTCAGGATGTACAGAAAAACAGGGATGTCATCATCGCCGAATTCGATGAAAAAAGGATTCGTGAGGACCTGGCAAAAAACCCCAAGCTGAAAGTTCCTGCAGATCAAATATTCATTCCCAAGGTCGATGAGATCCGGTATACCATCGGAAGTCAATGGAAACAGCGCTATATCATCGAAAAAAACGGCGTGCTGTATATCTCTCCGGTGCAATACAATGCCGATACGGACCGGTGGGTGAACTATAACGAAGACACTTGGGAGAAAAACCCGTGGCTTCTCAAGTGTGGTGGTTGTCACTTGACCGGGGTCGATCTTGAGAAGCAGACATTTGTGGAGACGTCCGTGGGTTGTGAAGCCTGTCACGGCAAAGGCTCCTGGCATGCGGCCTTACCCAAGACCGCTGTTTTCGAGAAACGGCAGACCATTATCAATCCGTCCAAACTGACCTCGGGCGTGGCGGTTCAGATCTGTGGTTCCTGCCACAACCGGGGAAAGGCAACCAAACACAAGGATGCCTCACGGCCGGTCGGGTATGAACCCGGAAAGGCTCTCGAAACCTATTTCAGGTCCACATCGTTTGCTGCCGGAGACGCCAATCATCTCTACGGCAACGAGTTTTCCAGGGCCCATCACCGGCAATACATCGACTGGAAGCATTCCAAGCATTTCACGGAAGGTGTTACCTGCGTGTCCTGTCATTATGTGCATCAGATCGGGATACCCCCCACCCGTACCCAGACACGGGCTGCAGGATCAAAACAGTGTTTCGAGTGTCATATTCAGGTCAACCAGAACATGGCGCATTCGATACACTCCTTTGCCAACTGCGTGGGGTGCCACATGCCGCGGATTACCAAAAGCGAAGAGTCCAGAGATCTTCACAGCCACGTATTTACCGCCCTGCTGCCCGCCGGAACACTGGCGGACAAGAGTATTCCCAATTCCTGCCAGACCTGCCACAAGCATAAAAATCAGGATCTGAATGAGCTGCAGGCAAACTGGGAAGCCCTGGCCAAAATTCCAAAACCGGTGGGAAATGTCATTGATCCGATCCGCTATCAAAAGGCCGACTGATTGATTCCGGAAAGTTTCCGATATGAAATTTCAACACGCATTCAGGCTGGCAGGAAAGAGGCTGTCAAACGGCGACCGGATGGCCCACCAGAGCATCGAACTCAGGTTGGAAAATCCGCCGATAAAGATCTCGGCCTGAATGCGGTCATGAATGAAACGGAGGCTGATATGGTCAAGATTTCCGCTGTCCCCCAGCTCAGATTTCTGGCGTCTGCCGCAGTGACCGTGGCCGCTCTGCTTTTCTCATCT
Organism: Desulfatirhabdiaceae bacterium; assembly: GCA_050179135.1. Classification (GTDB taxonomy): domain Bacteria; phylum Desulfobacterota; class Desulfobacteria; order Desulfobacterales; family Desulfatirhabdiaceae; genus UBA4064. The sequence continues at coordinate 16,573 of JBFXFK010000105.1, forward strand.
GCGGCATTCAGCCAGGAAGAGGTGGCGTCCGCCATTCGGCGATAAGGGCAAAGAAGTTAGCACGGGCTATTATGAGGAGTATGAAGCCCGTCCCCGACACGGGCGACCATACGGTACGCGCCAATCTGACCTGCCGTCAATGTCATGGCGGAGAGCCGATCGCCAGTATCGGATACTATAACTCGCCCTTGAATCCGATCCGCAAACATGCTTATGTTTGCGCCAAATGCCATGAAGGCGCCAATGCATCGTTTGCCAGTTACGTCGTTCACCAGCCGGCACCCGGATCGATTACCGCCCGAACGAGTTTTCCGGCCCTATATTTCACGTATTGGTTTATGGTTGTCCTGCTGGTGGGGACCCTGGCATTCTTCATTCCCCATAGTTTTATGGTGGGATTAAGGGAGTTATTCCATAACAGGAAAGAAGCCGAAAAATGACACCGACGACTCCAATCAGACGATTCAGTGTAATCGAACGGCTGTTTCACTTTTTTCCAGTGATGTCCGGTTAGGTTTTTGCAAGCGTAGCATGTAAAGAAAACTGGAAAAAAGAACCAAAAATCAAATATTTATCTTGACAAATAGGCCAAAAAATTTTTCGCGGCCCCTTGTAAGTAATATT
>JBFXFK010000106.1:0-5187 GCA_050179135.1 Desulfatirhabdiaceae bacterium
ACCGGGCATTCCTCCGGCTTGTAAAGCATTGGAGAGGTATGGTATGATCAAAACAGGGGTCAGGGATCAGGGGGCAGTGGTCAGGATGTCGCCGCCCTTTGCGACTGCCTGACAGCCGACTGTCAATATACCGGAAACGACACGACCTTTTACCAAAACTCACAAACTGAAACCAGTCATCCACATGTTCCTGAAGACCCGACATCCGCTCATTCTGGCATCCCAATCTCCCCGAAGACGCTATCTGCTCAAGCAGGCCGGACTGGATTTTATGGTCAAGCCACCCACATTTGATGAATCCACGGTTCCGGTGTTGCCGCCCCGGGAAACCGTCATGCTTCTGGCCAAAGAAAAAGCCATGGAAATTGCCGGGCAGAATCCGGACGCCTGGGTCATCGGCGCCGATACCATCGTGGTGATCGATGACCAGATTCTGGGAAAGCCCGATTCGCCGTCATCGGCGCGGCATATGCTGAACAGCCTCAGCGGCCGGACCCATCAGGTTTTGACCGCGTTTTCGCTTCACCATGTTGCAGAAAACCGGCACATCGGCGAATGCGTATCCACGGATGTTTTGTTCAAGCCCCTGTCACATTCGGAAATCGACTGGTATATCCGGACAGATGAACCCTTTGACAAGGCCGGGGCCTATGCGCTTCAGGGCATTGGGGCATTCATGGTTCAGGCGGTTTACGGTTCCTACACCAACGTCATTGGACTGCCGGTGTGTGAACTGATGAATGCGCTGTTTCGGGAAAGAATCATTGTATTGCAGGATCATCCAAATTCATAAGCAGATGAAACAGAAACTTGCGCACATCATGCAGCGGATTCAGGCGGCGGCCAACCGCGTCAGCCGGAATCCGGATCAGATCCGGCTGGTGGCGGTTACCAAAACCCTGCCGGTCCAGCGGGTGAGAGATGCGGTTGATGCCGGTCTGACCGTGTTTGGTGAAAATTATATTCAGGAGGCCCGGGAAAAATTTCAGGCCCTTGCCAATTTACCCATTTCCTGGCATTTCATCGGACATCTTCAGACCAACAAGGCCAAATATGCTGTCCGGCAGTTCGATCTCATTCATACGGTTGACTCGTTGCGCCTGGCAACAGAACTGAACCGGGAAGCAGAGAAACATGATAAAATTCAGAGTATCCTGATTCAGGTGAATATTGCCCAGGAAGCGTCCAAATCCGGTGCAGACTCCGGCGGGACAATACCCCTGATTCAAGAAATCAGCCAGTTGGCCCATGTCCGGATACAGGGACTTATGACCATGCCACCCTATGACGATGATCCGGAGCAGGTTCGGCCATTTTTCCGATCTCTCAAAACACTTTCGGATCAGATTCGGAATCTGGGTATTCCCGGAGTTTCCATGACCGAACTCTCGATGGGCATGAGCCATGATTTTGAAGTGGCCATTGAAGAAGGCGCCACCCTGGTGCGCATTGGCACGGCCATTTTTGGAGACCGGTCATGAGACTGCTCTTACACACCTGCTGCGCGCCATGCGCCATTTATCCGGTCCGGGTTCTGAGGGAAGAGGGAATGGACGTGCACGGTTTTTTCTACCGTCATAACATTCATCCCTTTACCGAATGTCAGAAACGGGAAGACACCCTGAAACAGTATGCCGAGACCATTCAACTGCCGGTCATCTATCAACCCGGATATGATCTGGAGGGGTTTTTGCGTGGTGCGGTGTACCGGGAATCCAGCCGTTGCGAGACATGTTATTTGTCCCGACTGAAGGCAACGGTTCAACTGGCCCGTGATAACGGGTTTGATGCGTTTTCTTCCACACTGCTTTACAGCCGGTTTCAACAGCATGACCGGATCAGGGCGATTGGTGAATCCCTTGCCGGAAAAACCGGCATTCCGTTTATCTACCGGGATTTTCGGGTGGGCTGGAAAGACGGTATCACCGAATCCAAACGGCTCAATATGTACCGCCAGCAATACTGCGGGTGCATTTACAGCGAGAAAGACCGGTATTTTCACCCCAACCCGGTTAAGCGGAAACCCAAAACCATAAAATCGGCAGATGACAAAATCCGTGGGGCCATTTCATGACAATTTGGAGCAAAAAATGAGGCTGATGCGTGTTTGAACAGTTTCTCTATTTCATCATTGTTCTCCTGATTTACACCACGTATCACACACCTGAATCTCCGGCATTTTCCGGACCAGAGACATTTGGTCTGTTTGTGTTGTTGCATCTCCTGTTTGCAGTCGCCACCCGGATCGTGTTTCGACGTCTGGAAAAGCGGATTCATCAAACACCCCGCATGATTCTGGACAATCAGTACCATTCCCGACTGACCCGCCATTCAATTCTCGCCATCATGTTGTTTGCGGTGGATATTTACATCCTGAACCTGTCGGTATTCACGGGCCGTGTTCCGCTGCTTGCCCGCTTCCCCACCCTTGAAGCACTTCTCTTCATCCTGATTTTTCTGGGTTACATGACCCTGATCTGGACAGTCGCCCATCCGGTTTATCGCATCCTTTACCAGACAGATTCAAGTCTTGGTGAATACATTCGCTCCCAGACCTATTTCAGCGTTCCGGTATATCTGCCCTGGCTGGTTCTTTCCGGCATATCCGACCTGATTCTGGCGCTTCCATTCGAGCAGCCTGGCAAATGGATGAAAACGCCGGAAGGCGAGATCATATATTTTGCAATTTTTCTCTTTGCCGCCGCCATCGTGGGGCCTGCCATGATTCAAAAATTCTGGCAATGCACCCCGCTGGAGCCGGGCTATATGCGGGACCGGATCGAACGGTTGTTTCGTCGGGCCGGATTTTCCTGTGCCGAAATCATGTACTGGCCCATTTTTGGCGGGCAGATGATTACCGCCGGTGTCATGGGACTGGTCAGACGTTTCCGGTATCTCCTGGTCACCCGATCCCTTCTGCAGGTTCTGAGCCCGGATGAAATTGAAGCCGTGGTGGCCCATGAAATTGGTCATATCAAAAAAAAGCACCTGTTGTTTTATCTTTTCTTCTTTGCCGGTTACATGGTGATTTCCTTTGCGATGTTTGACCTGATCCTTTACGCGGTGATCTATGCCAGGCCCCTGATTGACCTGTTGCCATTCAGAAAAATCGATCATTCAGCCCTGACATCCGCAATATCCACCGGATGTACCATTCTTTTGTTTCTGGTCTATTTCCGGTACGGATTTGGTTATTTCATGCGCAATTTCGAGCGCCAGGCAGATGCCTATGTCTTTACACTTTTCGAGACATCCGTGCCCCTGATCCGAACACTGGAAAAAATCGGGTTTACCAGCGTTCAACCGTTGGACAAACCCAACTGGCATCATTTCAGTATTGCGGAGCGGATTGATTTTTTATGGCGGTGTGAACGGGATCGATCCTGGATTCTCCGTCATGACCGAATACTTCGAAAGAGTCTGATCGGCTATACCTGTGTCATCCTGGGAATGGGGTTTCTGGGATATGCACTGAATTTCGGCGAAACCGGACGAGATCTGAACCGGCATTTTTTTGAAAAAATTGTTCTGGGAGAAATTGAACGGAACCCGGAAAATTCTGAACTCCAGACTTTTCTGGGCGATCTGTATTATACCCGAAAAGACTGGTTCCGGTCCCGACTGGCCTATCATAAAGCCATTGAAATCAATCCCGATAATCACACAGCGCTCAACAATCTGGCATGGCTTCTTTCAACCTGCGAGGATCACCGGTTCCGGGATGTGACAACCGCTATTCAACTGGCTGAAAAGGCGGTTTCGTTGCATGATTCCGCACAACTGCTGGATACTCTGGCCGAAAGTTATGCCGCTGCCGGCAGATGGGAAGAGGCTTTGGCTGCTGCCAAACGCGCGCTTCAGATGGCAACCCAGGATCTGCCGTATTTTGAAAAGCAGGTGGAAAGGTTTTCTAAAAGGCTGAAGGCTGAAGGGTGAAAAAACTTCCATGACCGATTTATTTCAACCACTTGATGACATTGTATCGTCTCCCTGCGATTACGCCCGGGCCTGGAAGGCCGAAACCGGCAGACCGGTTGTGGGATATATGTGTTCGTACGCACCGGAGGAAATTATCACTGCAGCCGGTGCGCTGCCGTTTCGAATTTTCAGCGGATACGGGTCGATCAGTCTGGCCGATGCCCATCTTCAGGCATACAGTTGCAGTCTGATTCGGGGTGTGCTGGAGGATGCGCTGTCCGGCAAGCTGGATTTTCTGGATGGCATGGTGTTTCCGCACACCTGCGATTCAATTCAGCGGCTTTCCGACATCTGGCGGATCAATGTACCGACCGGGTTTCTGATCGATGTGGGGATTCCGGCAGTTTTGAACACGCCCCATGCCAGCGCATATCTGACAGCGGTTCTGGCAGATTTCAAGGTCAGGGTGGAAACCGGCCTGAACCGGTTCATCACCCAGGACGCACTGCAAAAGAGTGCGTTACTCCAGAATGCAATCCGAACCCGACTGGGGCAGGTCTATGCCCTGAAACAGGACTTTCCCGATCTCATTTCCGGCACGCAGTTGCATACCCTGTTTCAGGCTTCCATGATCATGGACCGGGAGGCGTATTCCGTTCATCTGGATCGAATTCTGAATCATCTGAATCAGATGACGGATTCGGTCAAAACAGACGCGATCCATTCTGCAAAACGCGTCATTCTCTCGGGCAGCGTATGCGGTTTTTCAAACATATATCAGATTGTGGAATCAACAGGCGCCCGGATTGTTGCAGATGATTTTTGTTCCGGCCTCCGCTACACCCAATGCATGGCGCCCATTGAATCCGACATGATTCCGGCCATCGCCGGCCGCTATCTCGACCGCGGGGTTTGTCCGGCCAAGCATCAGGGACTGACCAGCCGGAGCGACAGCCTCATTCAACTGGCCCAAAAGCATCGAGCAGAAGGCGTCATATTTCTGTTGCTCAAATTCTGTGACCCTCATGCATTTGATTATCCCTGGCTCAAAAGCCAACTGGATGCGGCCGGTATTCCCGCCATGCTGGCCGAAATCGAGGATCAGCAGGCTTCCGAAGGCCAGTTGAAAACCCGCATCGAGGCGTTTGTGGAGATGTTGTAATTTTTTGTGTGACGGGTGACTGGTGACAAGTGACAGCCTGTAGGTCAGGTTGGCCGGTTGTTTGGCCTACCTGACGTTGGCTGGAGCGCATTCCGGCTGTTAGGCTT
>JBFXFK010000106.1:5287-17173 GCA_050179135.1 Desulfatirhabdiaceae bacterium
CCCGTTGGTCGCACCCTGACCTACCGGCTGGGGCGGTTTCCTTTGACCCTGTTCACGTATTCAGAAAGAAATTCTCATGATTGACCCGGAAAAGGAAAAGCGAAAAATCAGGGCGGTCGGTAAAATGAAAGAGATCATGACCACCTATTACATCGATGCCAAAACCGCAGCCGACACCGGCAAAAAAGTGGCCTGGATCACCAGCGGCGGACCGGTTGAGCCATTGATTGCCATGGATGTGATTCCGGTGTATCCGGAAAACCACGGCGCCATGATCGGCGCCTCCAAAATGGGCGTCGATCTGTGTGAAAAAGCCGAGGCCATGGGATATTCCCGGGATCTGTGTTCCTATGCCCGGGCCGATATCGCCTGTTCCCCCACAAACGGGGGTCCCATTGGCGGCCTGCCCCGGCCGGACATGCTGGTCTGCTGCAACAACATTTGCGGCACGGTTCTCAAATGGTATGAAATTCAGGCCCGATATTATGATGTGCCCCTGTTCATTCTGGATACGCCGGTCATCCATACGACGTTTTCAGAAGTTGCCAGAACCTATGTCCGGCATCAGGTAGCGGACTATATTGTATTTCTGGAGACATGCTGTCAGAAAAAAATGGACCGCGACCGGATGGCCGAAGTGGGAAGACTCTCCATTCAGGGACAAAAACTGTGGCAGTCGGTTCTGGATACGGCAGTCAACCGGCCGGCGCCCATGAGCGCATTCGATGCATTTTTTCATCTGGCGCTCATTGTCACGCTGCGGGGCACCCAAACCGTTATCGACTATTACACCCTGCTGTTACATGAAATGCGGGAGCGGATCGATTCCGGCATCGGGGCGGTTCCGGTCGAAAGATGGCGCCTGTTGTGGGACAATCTGCCGGTCTGGTATAAAACCAAATGGCTGTCCGATACCTTTGCATCCAGAGAGGCCTGTCTGGTGGCCGACACCTATACATCCGCATGGTGCAGTTCCCTGCAATACATGGATGAAACCGATTTTCTGGCATCCATGGCCGACGGATATTCCCGGATTTATCTGAATCTGGGTGTGGATCAGATGGCGGACACCGTTATCGGGATGATCGATCACTATGGGGTTCAGGGGCTGGTCATGCACTCCAACAGAAGCTGCAAGCCCTATTCACTGGGTCAGTATGATATTCAAAAAATCGTTCAGAAGAAACGGGGCATTCCGACCCTGATCATCGAAGCGGATATGGTGGATGCCCGCAGTTTTTCCGAGGCCCAGATCGAAACCCGGATCGACGCATTCATGGAGATGCTGACCCCATGATCACCGCAGGGATCGATATCGGATCCATTACCACAAAGGCTGCCGTGATGAACAACAGCGGGCTGCTGGATTTGCGGGTCATCCCGACCGGTTTCAATGCCCGGCAGGCTGGTGAAGAAATATTTGAACAGATCATCTGCGGCCTGGGATTGAATCCGTCGGTTGTGGGCGGCGTGGTGGCCACGGGATATGGCCGGAAAAGCGTCACATTTGCCCAAAAAGCCGTAACCGAAATCACCTGCCATGCCACGGGCGTGTATTATCTGGACCCGACCATTCGAAGCATCATCGATATCGGGGGGCAGGACAGCAAGGTCATTCTGATGGATGAATCCGGAAAGGTCCGGGACTTTGCCATGAACGACAAATGTGCGGCGGGTACCGGGCGGTTCATCGAGGTGATGGCCCGGGCCCTTCATGTCGAACTGGATGCATTCGGTCCCATGTCGCTTCAGGCCAACAATCCGGCTGCCATCAGCAGCCTGTGCACCGTGTTTGCAGAATCCGAAGTCATTTCCCTGATCTCCCTCGGAGAGACCCGGGAAAACATAATCGCCGGTATCCATGAATCCATTGCCGCCCGGATCATCGCCATGATGGGCCGGATCGGATGGCGACCACCGGTCATGATGACCGGCGGCGTGGCCCGGAACATCGGGCTGGTTCAGGCATTGCAAAACCGGCTGGCCAGTCCGGTACAGGTTTCGGAATATGCTCAGGCAACCGGCGCCATCGGTGCGGCCCTTCTTGCCCGGGGGCAGGCATTTTCACGCTAAACGTTCATGATCGGTCTGATCACCCCCCATGAATGAAAATAAACAGCGAACAGCAGAATATCGAACAAGGAACCGCAGAAGGATGAATCCGGCATCCAGCGGTCCGGCAAGGCAGCCGAAAACTTCAAACTTCGACATTCCTTGTTCGATATTCGATATTCGCTTTTTATCCCTGGAAATGCATATTTATGGTAAACGATCATGAATCATTCCAAATGGTTCACCCCCATATATGAAAATGACATGTACCGATTTTAACTCAAAATTCAACACTCAAAACTCAAAACTTTCTTTCCATTTTCACGCGAAACACCCACCCACCAACCACTTTTCACGCTCAAGGGAGGTCCGTATGCCAGATTTGTATTCAGAAAAGCCCTGGACGACACATTACGACGCAAATGTTCCCGCCACCCTGACATATGAAGAAAAGACCTTTGCACAACTGTTCCGAAAAACGGTTGAAACCTTTCCGGATAAAACCGCACTCATTTATATGGGCAAACGCCTGACGTTCCGGGACATCGATGCCATTTCGAACCGGATTGCCCAATATCTGATTCAAAACGGTTTGAAGCCGAATGATGTCATCGGGCTTCACATGCCCAATATTCCGGCCCATTACATTGCCGTGATCGGCGTACAAAAGGCGGGCTGCATCTCCACCGGGTTGAGTCCGCTGTTGACGCCGGCCGAAATGGCGCATCAGATCACCGACTCCGGCCTGAAGATGATCTTTACCGTGGATGTCCTGTTTGAAAAAATTGCGGAAATTGCAGCCAAAACACCCTTCACCACGGTTGTGGTCTCGGAAATCGCGGATTTTTTGCCCGGGATCAAGCGGATGCTCGGGAAGCTGTTGAAAAAAATACCCACCGGGAACGTGAGACCCCTGCCCGGAAAAACCGTCAAACGCTTCACCGATATCCTGAAAGAGGATCCCGATGGTCCGGTCATGGTTCCGCGCAATTTTGATGATCCCATCTTCATGATGTATACCGGCGGCACCACCGGCCCGGCCAAAGGCGCCGTGTTGACCCAGAGAAGCTATATGTCAAACCGTCTTCAGGTGTTGACCTGGCTGGACATGAAACCGGAGGACATTGCGCTGTCGGCATTTCCGCTGTTTCATATTGCGGGCCTGGCCCTCGGCGGCTTTACCCTGACACAGGGCATGACCCAGATCTGTGTTCCAAACCCCAGGGATACCCATTTTCTGATCGAGGCCATCAAAGGCTGGCAACCGACCCTGATGGTCAATGTGCCGACCGTGTATTACGAACTGATGAAAAAACCGGAATTCAAAACCCTGGACTTTGACAAGATCAAATGGCTTCTCAGTGCGGCGGCGCCTTTTCCCAAAGAAAATATTCAGGAACTTGAAAGCGTGATCGGCAAAAACAAGTTTATCGAACTGTACGGCATGACCGAAACATCGCCGGTAACCTGCTGCAATCCCCGATATGGTCAAAAAAAAGCCGGATCGATCGGCCTGCCCATGCCGGACACGGAATTCAAACTCATCGATCCGGAAACCGGCAATCCGGCTGAACCGGGTGAACCCGGGGAAATTGTGATCCGGGGTCCCCAGATCATGCGGGAATACCACAACAAACCCGAAGAAACCGCCCATGCATTGAAAGACGGGTGGATGTTCACCGGAGATATCGCCAGAATGGATATGGACGGTTATTTCCACATTGTCGATCGCCTGAAGGACATGGTGATCGTGTCCGGATTCAAGGTGTTTACCCGGGAACTGGATGATGTCCTCGCCACCTGCCCGGACATCTCCCTGGCGGCTTCGGTCGGTATTCCTGATCCGGACAGACCCGGCTCTGAACGGGTGGCCTGCGCCATTGTGTTAAAACCCGGAGTGGATCCCGGAAACGCCACAAAGGAAAAAATTCTGGGTTATCTCAAACAGAATGTCGCGCCTTACAAGATCCCCAAACTGATTGTTTTCATGGATCAGCTCCCAACCAGCGGCGTGGGCAAAATTCTGAAGCGGGAAATCCGGAAACAGTTATCCGATCCCGAACATGTCATTTAAAATATGGTAAAAAAGCCGGTTATCATTTCAATTTGTTGTTTGATGGTTGTTCTGACTGGTTTATTTCATGCAAAAATTCTGATCGGCCTTGCCGGTTTTCTGATTGTCGATGATCCGCTTGTTCCGGCCGATGCCCTGGTGATGCTGAATGGCGAGGTGGAAACCCGCCCATTTCATGCGACGGACCTGTTTCAGCGGAAAATGGCACCCCTTATTCTGGTTGCCAAAACGGCGCAAAGCCCGCCGGAGCAGCTTGGAATTCTCCCGAACACCGCGGATGTGGCCATCGATGTCATGAAAGAGCTGGGCGTTTCCCCGAAGGATGCCGTACGGGTCGATACACCGGGCGGGGTCACCAGTACCTGGGATGAGGCTCTGGCATTGCGCGAATACATCCGTACCCGGCCGATCCGTCAAATCATTGTCGTCACATCCGCTTTTCATACGCGGCGGACGGCATGGACGTTTAAAAAGGTATTTGCCGGACTGCCGGTTTCCATACGGATGTCAGCGGCCCCGCACTGGGGCTTTGAGCAAACCAACTGGTGGGGTTGCGAAGAGGGACTGATTTCTTTCTGCAACGAGTATATCAAGATGATGTATTATCTGGTGGTTTATTGAGACCGTTTGGTATTTGGACAGGTCCAATCCACTCAAACCATAGCATTTGGAAAAAAATATATTATTTGTTGTGTCATTTCCATTGGGTTCCTTTTCAGCAAAACCGGGTTTTATCTGAATGAGATTCCCGGTGAAATATTTCGTTGCCCGCATTCGGCTGGATATCCAGACAATGTCGCCAAAGCTTGACTAATGAACCGCAAGCCATGTGCCATAGGACAAGCAATTTGAACTTGCTGTATTTACAGATTATTGGATTGGGATGACGTCAAGGGCGAGTGGGGAGGGAAACGAATAAACCGGATCAGGCTCGACACCGGCCCCGATTCAAAACCAACCCAAAGCGTTTTGTGCCAAAAACGAATCAACTGGACCTGGAAAAAGCCACCCCACCATCTTCTATGATTCGAGAAGGCATTTCTCCGGTTTCGTGCCGGGTTCGTAGTACCGTGCTTCGATCAGGGTACCTTCCGGATCCCGAAAATAAATGGACGTGCCGGCGCCCTGTGCGCCCCATCGTGGAACAGGCCCCTGTTCAATGGGGACATTGTGGGTTTTCAGCCGTTTCACAAGTTCGTGCCAGTCTTCCAGGCTCATGGCCATGCAGAAATGGTTCAGGTTCTCATACCCCTGTCCGTTTCGGGTGTCCTTCTGCCACATCTTTTTCGGAAACAGGTCGATGATCGTTTGGGCATTCAGTCTTACGGACGGAAACGGAACCGTTCCTGAACGATATTCCTCCAGACGTTCCGTTGTCAGAAAGAGTACGTTTTCATAAAAAGTGATCATCTTTTCGTCATCTTCAACATTCAACACAATGTGATCCATCACACATTCCATTTTCAGTCCTCCTGAAACCGGTATGTTCTTTTGGGGAGACGTGTTTGCGCCGTCGTTTTGGAGCCGATGCGGATTTTTTCCGTTGTTCAGCCGATCCCGGTAGATTCCGGGCGAAGAACCCGCGATACAGGTCGCGCCGGCCGCCCGGACATAGAAATCCGTTGAATCGACATCTCCGATGATGGCGTAGGCATATCCCTTGGCCCGCATCGCGGAAAGACAGGAAAGTAGCATGGCTTTTCCGATTCCCTGTCCGCGCCTGTCCTCAGCGACGCCGGTGGGGCCGAAAAAATTTTTGCATGTGCTGTCATGGCACGCAAAACCGATGACCTGCCCCGCCTCTGTCGCGATAAAACAGGAAATAGGATGATGGCTGAAGGCCACATCACATTCGCTGGCCCAGGCATTTCCGAACGTATTCCGCACCCACCCGATGACCAGGTGCTTTTCATAGGGCATGGCAGTTCGGACGACGATTCTCCGATCAGAAAGTTCCTGTACGAGGAGGCCCTCATCTGGCAAATCATACAGTTTGATCAGCATATCCGTCATGAAGGGTGAATCTCCCGTTAAAAGTGGATATCCCTTTTTTGTAATGAAAAGGACATTTGGGCATCAGATCATCTGCCCGATTTCCTGAAACATTTTCTCGATGCGTTTCCGGCTGACCGGGATCGCGGTCCCCAGTTCCTGGGCAAAACAGGAGACCCGGTATTCCTCGATGCTCCAGAAAATATTTTCCAGGGCCACCTGTTTTTCCTCGGACAGATGGCTGGCTGACTGCCGGGTCAGCCGTTCAGACAATTCCTGAAGCTCATGATCTTTGGCCCTGTCCTTTTCAAAATCCAGCCAGGCCCGCTCTGCCCGGACACCGACAGCCCGAACATATCGGGGGATTTGTTTCAGTCGCGCCATCGGATACCGCGTCAAAAAATCATTGGGTACCAGTTGGTCAATCTGATTGTGCAGGCCGGCCAGAAAATGTTGGGAGACCGGATTGCTGGCCAGATTTTTTTTCAGGCCATCGATCCGGTCACGGGCCTCCTGACATGCCTCCAGAATCTGGATGCTGACCGCCCGCAACTGCCCGGCGGTTTTGATCATGGCAGGAAATGTTTCTTCCGCATGACGGCTAAATTCGGTCCGGGTCCGGATGTTTCGTTTGAACAGCAACTGCACCACGCCATCATACAGATTCTTTTCCAGTTGACGCTTTTGAAGGGTCCGGTTGACCAGCGGCAGGATGTGGATGGGCATCTCCAGGGATTTTTTCAAAAAACTGAATTCCCGCGCATACACCCGCCCATACAGGGCCGCCACAGCCGTTTTATGTGCCAAATCTGCCTGAACCCGGTCTTCAAACAGCTTTAGATCAATGGATGAATCATTTCCGGACTGGCATGACAGTCCGGGATACAGGGTCCATTTCATGCCGCTTTTATCCGTGACATCAATGGTTTCCGCCAGATCGTCAAAATCCCATGCCGTCAGGCCTTTTTTTTCAAAAGCTTTTCGTATCGACTGAAGCGTGGCTGAATCGATGGCGGATTGAATCGGCTGCCCCATGATGGACGTATCCCGTCCGCTGATCAGCACATCCCCGCCAGGGCCGGTAATTTCGATCCGGGTCTTCAGATAATCCGGAAGACTGTCTTCCGACCATTCCGATGCCGGAATATTTATGCCAAAGCGCTGCAGGATAAACCGGCTGAGTGCGGTAAACAGGGCGCCTGTCTGATGCGGCAAATCGGCTGTAATGATATCCACGGTTCTGGATATCGGCAGCAGTTGTTTCCGGTAGGCTTTGGGAAGGGATTTGATCAGGGCCTCGACTTTTGCCCGAAAAAACCCCGGCACCATCCAGTCGATCGACTCCTGTGGAATCCGGGCCACATCCGCACAACTGATGGGGATTGTCAGGCCATCGTTTGAACAGCCCGGATCGAATTCATACCGGCAGCTCAAGGTGGCATTTCCCAATTGAATGGAACTGGGAAAAAGCGTCTGAAGATCATCATCCGGTGAATAATTCATCAGGTCGGATTTTTCCATGTGCAGGAAATCCTCATTTCCGGCCTGCCGAATCAGCCGTTGAAGACTTCGAATGTCATAAACACCGTTCAACCGGTCCCGGTAAAACGCCTCGATATCGGCTTCGCTGACCAGAATATCCCGGCGCCTGAGCCGGTTTTCCATATCCCGGATTTCATCCATCAGGCTGGCATTGGCCGCCATGAACGCAAATTTCTGACGGATATCGCCTTCGATCAGCGCACTGCGGATAAAAATTTCCGATGCGTGGGCCGGTTTGATTCGTCCATAGGATACCGGCCGTTCCGAAATGACCGTCAGGCCGAACAGGCTGACCTGTTCCATTGCCACAACCTCTCCCCGGTTGCGTTCCCAGTGCGGATGCAGCCACGCATACCGGCACAGATTTTTTCCCAGATCTTCGATCCACCGGTTGTCAATCCGGGCCGTGACACGGGCGAACACCCGTGAGGTTTCCACCATTTCAGCCGCCACGATCCAGGGTCCGCCCCGATTGAACAGCGTGGAACCGGGAAAAATCATGACATCCCGGTCCCGTGCGGCCCGATACATGTTTTTTTCTTTTTGAAGCGCAATATTGGATAAAAATCCACTGAGAATGGACCGGTGAATGGCCCGGTATTTGGGGCTGAACACATCGGTTTTTGAAGGACGGGCCACAGTGGCAGGTGATTCAACCGTTGCGGCAGGCAGATCCCCCAATCCGGATTCATCCATCATGTCAGTCAGTTGGGAATGAATATCCCGCCACTCCCGCATTCGCTTGAAGGACAGGAAATGTTTGGTGCAGAATCGCTTCATCCGGTTGGCCGTTTTTTCAGTCTCCAGTGTCTCATGATAGCGGTTCCAGATATTCAGAAGCGTTGAAAAATCCGAAAACGGTTCCATGAACGTCCGGTGACAGGCGTCGGCTTCAACCGCTTTTTCCAGTGGGCGTTCCCGCGGGTCGGCAATGCTGAGGGCTGCCGCGATGATGAGCATGTCTTTCAGGCAGTCTTCCTTGTGTGCATGGAGAAGCATCCGGGACAACCGGGGATCAATGGGAATCCGGGACATGGTTCTGCCGTCATGGGTCAAAACCCAGGAGCCGGAAAATTTCCGGCCGGGTTTTCCGGTTGCAGGCATGATGGCCTCGAGCTCCCGAAGCAGCTCATACCCATCGGCAATACTTTTGGATTCCGGTCTGTCGATAAACGGGAACTCGGTAATATCGCCCAGCTTGAGGGCCAGCATCCGCAAAATGACCTCCGCCAGATTGGCCCGAAGAATTTCGGGTTTTGTATAGAGGGGTCTGCCCGAGTAATCATCTTCGGAAAACAGCCGGATACAGACGCCGTTTTCGGTGCGGCCACACCGGCCTTTTCGTTGATCCGCACTGCTTCGGGAAATGGGCCGGATCATCAGGGATGTGGTTCTGGATCGGGGACTGTATTGGGAAATCCGCGCCAGACCGGTATCAATCACATATCGAATTCCGGGAATGGTCAGCGATGTTTCGGCGATGTTGGTGGCCACAATAATTTTTCTGCCGGCCGACGGCATGAACACCCGCTTCTGTTCGGCGGCAGAGAGCCTGGCAAAAAGGGGAAGAACCGTTGTGGATCGTAAATTTCTGCCCTCGATCAGTTCACAGGTCTCCCGAATGTCCTGCTCGGATGGCATAAAAATCAAAATGTCCCCAAACGGACCGTTTTTCTGAATATCGGAAACCGCATCCACGGCCAGTTCCACAAACGTGACATCCCCGGCGTCTTCGCCATCTTTTGGAACCGGAGCGGGCGGCAGGTAGCGCACATCCACCGGATACATCCGGCCGGAAACCGCAATAATCGGCGCGTTGTCAAATGCAGCAGAAAACCGCTGCGTATCGAGGGTGGCCGATGTAATGATGAGCCTGAGGTTTTTTCTGCGATCCAGAAGCCGCCGAAGATAGCCCAGAATGAAATCGATATTCAGACTGCGTTCATGGGCCTCATCCACAATCAGGGTGTCATATTGTCTGAGAAGCGGGTCGGAGAGGGTTTCTGCCAGAAGAATGCCGTCTGTCATGATTTTGATGCGGGTTTTGGGGCTGATCCGGTCCGTGAAACGGATTTTATATCCGACCGTGGACCCGATTTCCTCCCCCATTTCTTCGGCAATCCGATTGGCCACGGACATGGCGGCAATGCGCCTGGGCTGGGTGCAGCCAATCCGGCCGGTGACGCCCCGACCCGCTTCCAGGCAAAATTTGGGCAGTTGGGTGGTTTTGCCGGAACCGGTGTCACCCGAGACAATCAGAACCCGATTGCCGGCAATGGCCTGAACAATATCGTCTTTGCAGGCCGTGATGGGCAGATCGGGATCATATTTCAGGCAAAACGGAGTTTGAAAATGGGGCCGGGGTATGTGAGACATCAGTCCTTGGAAACCTGGTACATGAAACATAAAACCGGTAGCCCGGCTTTTCAATGTCGGCTGTCAGGAAATCGCAAGGGGCGCGACGTCCTGACCCTCTCCCGGAGGGAGAGGGCGTTCTCTAATCCACCTGAGCTTCCGGTATGTCATTGTTTTCCGGTGTCGTGCCTGCCCCAACAGGGGCCGGTGTTTTTTTCTTTCGCCGTCGTCTGCGTTTTTTCGGTGCAGATGGCGTCGCTGTTTCTGCGGGTGTGGACACATCCCTTACCGGAACCGTTTCCGGCAGAGCCGTTACAGCATCGGAAACTGCGGCGGCCTTTTCCGGTTCCGCTTCAAAAATATTGGTCGCATCCAGATCAAGTTCGGTTTCGAGTTCAATGTCGGACTGGGGTCCAAAACCAAAAAATGCACCCGGAAAGTAATCTTTTCCACGGGGAATGGTAAACTTGAAGGATGGCGCCGATGGGGCATGATATTCCACCGACTTTCCCCGGGCCGGTTTTTTCCGCGGCGGTCTGCCATCTTTCTTGGGAGGACGTTTTTCCCGTTCAATACGGATTGGGCCGGCCTTGTCTTCTTTGAACCAGTCATCCTGAGCCCATGCGACCGGAATTTTGGCATTCAGCAATGCCTCAATCTGTTCCAGATGAAACACATAGGTTTCGCAGGCCAGAGAAATGGCTTTTCCGGTTTTTCCGGCCCGGGCCGTCCGTCCGATCCGGTGAACATAGTTTTCGGGATCCTGGGGCAGGTCATAGTTGATGACATGGGTGATGTCTTCGACATGAATGCCCCGTGACGCCACATCGGTTGCAACCAGGATTTTTAATGCGCCGTCCTTGAACTGCTCCATGAGTTTCAGGCGTTTTCGTTGCAGCAGATCGCCGCTGATGCCTTCGGCCGGATAACCGTTTCCTTTCAGTTTACGGGCCACCCACTCGACACCGGTTTTGGTGTTGACAAAAACCAGAACCCGGGTCCATTCTTCTTTTTCCAGAAGTCCCAGAAGCAGCGGCAGTTTCTGATCCATACCGACATGAAACAGGGTTTGCTCGATGCCATCCACCGTTGTTTTTTCCGGGGCGACCGCAATGAATTCCGGCAGGTTCATGTATTCATAGGTCAGTTCCAGAACCCGGTAGGACAACGTTGCAGAAAAGAGCATGGACTGTCGCTGATCATATCTCGGCAGTTTTTTAAGAATGAAGCGCATGTCCTTTTCAAAACCCAGATCAAGGAGGCGGTCGGCTTCGTCGATGACCACAATTTGAATGTTCTGGGTTTTAAAAATGCCCTGCCGGTGGTAGTCGATGATTCTGCCCGGCGTACAGATAACAATATCCGTGCCCTCCCGAAGCGCATCCGCCTGTTTCTGATAATCCACGCCGCCAATGAAATGATTGATAATCAGTCCGGTATGGCGACCGATCCGGCAGGCTTCCTCGTAAATCTGAAGCGCCAGCTCCCGGGTGGGCGCCACAATCAGGGCCGTTGGCAGATCGCGTGTCTTGGGTGGATGGGTCAGAAGTTGTGTGAACACGGTGACCAGAAAAGCAGCGGTTTTGCCGGTTCCGGTCTGAGCCTGACCGGCCACATCCCTGCCCGCCAGAGAAACCGGCAGGGTTGTGGCCTGAATGGGGGTACAGTTGGTAAAACCGGATTCGGTCAGGCCGATTTGCAGCGACTCTGGCAATTCAAACTGGTCAAACCGCTTTTCCGTCAGGAACGCGGGTTTGTCCGCTCTAAAATCACCGGAGAATTCATCTGAATGCTCTGTCATTATGGTGTATTGCCTCTTTGAAAATTAAAAATGCCGAATTGCAGCATCTGATTTGTTCCACCAAATCAGG
>JBFXFK010000107.1:0-10752 GCA_050179135.1 Desulfatirhabdiaceae bacterium
GGGATGGCAGCGCAGTTGATGGCAATGTAGTGGCGCTTTTTGCCATAGTAAAAGTTGTGAATCGCCTGGGCAAACAGCTCCTTTCCCACGCCGGTTTCACCACACAGAAGGACAGGGGATGGAGAATTGGCAGACATCTTGGCGGTTTTCAGCGCCCGGACAAATTCCGGCGCCGACCCGATGATATTGGCAAATGTATACTGTGTCCCCTTCGCGAATATCTCGTTGTTTTTTGGCATCAGAAACGAGGGGATGGTCCGTTCGAGGATATTGTAATCCTTCACAAAACAGATTGTGCCGATCATTTTCCGGTTTCTGTCAAAAAGGGGAAATACGCTGTGGATGGTGTTTCCCACATTGGCTCTTTGAGATCGGTAGGATAACGCGTAATTGATGATGGGGCGGCCGTGTTTGATGCATCGCATACAGGTGCTGGAGTCATTGTCATACTCATAGACATCCGTAATTTTTCGGCCCAGGGCTTCGCATGGATTCAGGTTGTCAATTTTGGCCTGGGTCTCGTTGTAGTAAACCATCATGCCATCCATGTCGGTCATCAAGACTCCCTGATCAAAATTGTCAAACAGTTCCAGGTAATCAATTTGCCCGAAATCAAGCTTGCCTTGCCATCGATATTTTTCAGAACTCATGGGTTTCTCTTTTCCGATAGTCCTGCCTGAACATAACCGTTCACGCCTCCCCCGGCGGGAGGCAGTCGTGATGGATCAAAAATCCCCCGCACATGTAAGCGCCTGTTTGAAGATTCGGAAAAAACAGGATCATTAGTCAGAAGACGTTATGCACCACAGCAGTTTTTTGCACGGACAACCGACAATTCAACTTCATTTCTGAACCAGTGTGCCAAAAACGTATCCATGATCATTTGCGTCAAATGATAGGCAATTCCCGGTATGAGGGCCATCGGGTATTCAATGGCAAAATATCCGGCCCATACAATATAGGATATTGTCAATGTTTTTTGAGAGGTGTGAATCGTAAAAGCAGCCGTAGAAGGCAAATCCAGGCGGATCAGACCTGCCAGTATTTTATTGATGATGAGAATAAAAATATGCAACCCGATCATGAATGAAAAAACCATAAACAGGGCTTTACCGGTCTTGAGAATTTGGCTTGCCGAACTTGATATGGCATTGAGTATGATCAGCAAAACAATAATTTGATTGAATATCGAAATTGCCGGCTTGTACGGTATCATTTTCTCCTTCAGCCATTGACGTAGAATTTGACCGACAAGTGTCGGGAGAAGTACATTAATCATCAATCCCATAAGCATTTTAAAAACCGGAAGATGTATGGATACGTCGCCAAACTGAAGGATCAACTTTATCATTAACGGAATCGTAAATATCGAGAAAAAGTTCCCGAGCACACAAATGAAAAGGCTCAGTGGAACATTCCCCAAAGCCATGGCCGTCATGACTGTCCCGGAAGCGACAGTTACAGGCGCAACCCCGATAATCAGCGCGCCAATTGCAAAATCAGGCCAACATCCAACCAAATAGAGACACGAATAATAAGAGACGATCGGAAAGAAAATCAGTGAAGAGAAAAGGGCTGCCAAAAGAACCTTGATGTTTTTCATCTGCGTAAAAATGGCAGATGCCTCCAGCGAGAGTCCCGTCAGTAAAAAAGCGAAAAAAATGCCTATCGTTAAAATCTCATATGTCTGAATAAATCGAGCCACATCGGGCAATGCAAAAGAAATACCGGTCACCAGTGCAATGCCCATGAAAAACCAATATTTTTTTAACATATATGTTACCAACCCAAAGCGTATGATTCACGGCGGGGATCCGCAGCACCGCAATAGATATTCTTGTCATGGTCGAAAAGAATCAGGCAGGCGCCACCGGACTTCCAGGCCCATGCCGGCCATTTCTCAACTTTGTGACCCAACATGGTCAATGTGCGGATTGTATTTATTGAAAAACGATCCTCCAAACGGATGAGCCCGGGATGATAGTCGTGTGGATAGAAAGAATTTGGATAACTGAATGTTGCAAAACGCGGCGATTCAACTGCATGCTGGGGTTCCAGATCAAACAGGACGATATTCAGAAAAACTTGCAGAATTGTCTGGCACTGAACATCACCACCCGGAGTTCCCAATATCAGATAAGGCCTGTTGTTTTTAAAAATCATATATGGCGTTGGTGTCAGCCGCGGGCGCTTGCCGCCAGCCACGCTACTCGGATGACCATCTTCAACCCAGGATTGCGATCCCCTGGTGGAAATGACCAGGCCTGTACCGGGTACAACCGGCGCTGAAAAGGTCATATCACTTGGTACGGCGGCGGCACAATTACCCCATTGGTCAATCGCACAGACATAGCTGGTATCGAGGTCATCGTTCAGGACGGGATTGGGATTGACCCGCTTGCAGGGAGTATTCCTTTCCGATTGGCATTCTTTTTGATATTTCCATGGATCGCCGCTCATGGGCATCTCCTGGCAGGCCGCAGACAGATTCACTTGTTTTGCCCGCTCTTGTGAATACGCCTCCGACAACAAACCATCAAGCGGTACAGTCACCATATCCGGATCACCGTAAAAGTGATGTCTGTCCGCAAAAGCCAACTTCATGCCCTCAAGCACCGTGTGGACATATTCGGCGCTGTTATGTCCCATTGATTGCAGATCAAAATGTTTTAAAATATTGAGCATTTGTAGCAAAACAGGCCCCTGGCACCAGGGGCGGGGGCTGTATATGGTGTAATCCCTGAAGGTTATTGAACATGGTGTTTCGATAGTCGATTCAAAGGATGCCAGATCCTCCCGTGTCAACAATCCATCATTTTTTTGATAAAAATCTGCAATGGTCTGTGCAATATCCCCCATGTAAAATTCGTCTCGCGCAGCGTTCAATCCAGCCCTGCGTCCCTGTCCTTGAGTCTTGCGCTCGGAGGCCGCCATTTTTTTTATTGTGGTTGCCAAATCTGTTTGGTAAAAAATTTCTCCAGTTTCCGGCGGCCTGCCTCCGGGCAGATAAATTTCCGCATTGGATGGCCAACGGGCGTATTCTTCCCTGAGCTCATAAAGGGCGTTACGTAAAAATTGATGCATTGGAAAACCGTTTTCCGCCAAATCGACAGCATCATGCGATACTTCTTCAAATGATAATTTGCCATAATGAATCAAGGCCTTGATCCATGAATCCGGAGAACCCGGAACAACGGTGCGAGCAACGCCATCAGGTATTTTGCCCTGGTGATGAGTTCTAAAATAATTGACCGACGCCGTTTTGGGCCATGGGCCCAGGCCACTAATGGTAACCGGAACATCCATGCCTGCCATATAAATCATCATCGGCGCCGACCCCGCAAAGCTGACCATATCGGACTGCAGAACACTCAGACACAAACCTGATGCTACGGCGGCATCGACAGCATTGCCACCCTTGTCAAGAATGCGCATGCCGGCCAGTGTTGCCAGGGCATGACCCGATACAACCATTTTATGCCGGCCCTTGATTGACGGGCGATAGGATTGCCGGGTCTGTTCGTACTCCGAAAAAATCTTTTCGTCGGACATGCTGTTCCCAGATTAAAATTTGAATGGTCAAAACAATATCAATGGTCTGAAAATTTTTGTCAAACCATCCGGAGCGATTTTAAATTCCTGCCGGTCTCAATCGAAGCCGATTTGGACTGATGCATTCAGGGGAACCCGACAAGATCGGGGGCTGCAAGAAATTGGAGAGAAGCCTCCACGACTGATTAACCGGTTGCGTGGCTTTTTCACGGTTTTGCGACCATTGCTTTGGGTAGCCAAAGTACAATTTCCGGAAAGGCGGATATGAGGAGAAGACCAATAATCATCATGATGAACATCGGAAGAGCAGAACGCGCAATAAAGCTCAAATCCTTTCCAGTCATGCCTTGTATCAGAAACAGATTAAAACCAACCGGTGGCGTAATCAACGCCATTTCACCCAACATGACCACGAATATGCCAAACCAGATCATATCGAATCCAGCGTCCCGGATCAGGGGCTCAATGACCGCCATCGTAAGAACAATGGATGAAATACCATCCATGAAACATCCCAAAATGATATAAAAAACAGATAGCGCAATGATCAGCATCCAGGATGACAACTGCATGCCGCCAATCCAATTTGCCAAACTTCTTGGCAAGCCGACAAATCCCAAAGACAATGTTAAAGCGGCAGAACCTGCCAACAGGAGAAGAATCATGGACGATGTTCTGGTTGCACCCAGAAGGGATTCAATGAAAGATTTTTTTGTAAGCGAGCCCTGGAATACAGACAGAATCAAAGCGCCAAGAACACCCACTGCAGCAACCTCGGTCGGTGACGCGATGCCAGAATAAAGGGTTCCGATCACGGCAACAATCAGGCTAACAACAGGGGCCAATTGTTTTATACCCTGAATTTTTTGAGAAAAGGTCGATTTCTTCTCTCGAAGCTGTTGCCCCTCCCTGGAAAAAAGCCCCCATCCAGCAACATAACACGCAAATATGATGGTCAATAAAAAACCGGGAATAAAACCTGCCATAAATAGCCGCCCGATTGATTCCTGAACCATGACCCCATATACGATCATGGTGATTGAGGGCGGTATGAGCAGGCCCAGCGTTCCCGCGCCTGCAAGTGTACCCAGTGACATGCTGTCGGGATAATTTCGTCTTTTTAACTCGGGAATCGTCATCTTGCCGATTGTGGCTATTGTCGCAAATGAAGACCCTGTAACTGCAGCGAAAATTGAGCATCCAACCAGGTTGACATGCAGCAAGCCGCCCGGCAATCTCCGGGCAAGAGGCTCCAGACCATTAAACAAATTTTCAGAAAGGCGCGTCCTGAACAGGATTTCACCCATCCATATAAAAAGGGGAAGAGATGCAAGTCCCCACAATGAGGTCTGGGACCAGATGGTAGTGGCCAATGCATCGCCAACAGGACGACTGGTGAAAAAAAACATGGCAAAAGTTCCGACACCAAGCAGACAAATGCCAATCCATATACCGGAAGCGAGAAGCAGCAGCATGACAACAAGAAACAATAGCGCTAAAATGGATTCTCCCATGACATGCCCCTTTAATCAATCACGCAATCAGTCGTATTGTGGCTGGTCTGCCAAACATCGCATCAACAGGTTTTTAATCAATGCGTGTACCAGACAAATGGAAAAAACAATAAATCCGAAAGTCATGGGCGTTTGTGAAATCCAGGTAAGCATCGAATCCGAACCGTCACTTCGATCCTTGAAGACCCAGGAAAAATAGACCATTTTAACCATATAACCCGCAACAAAGGAAACCAGTCCGGCGCTGACAGCCAATGCCCATATCTCAAGAGCAAAGCGGGACGTCCCCTTCACGCAATCCAGGAGCATTTTTACCCGGATGTGTCCATCATGACCAAACGTATAGGCCAATCCCAGGGCGCCACTGCCCGCCATACAGTACCCTGCGACCTCTGTAAGTCCGGGGATGAATGCATGTATGAGCCGGCTGAAAATATTTATCAAAACCAGTATCAGCATCAAGAAAATAAGGCCCGCCGCCAAAAAGCCACTAACTTGATAAAGCCTTTCCAGTAGCGTATCGATTGTTTTAAGTGCTTTCATATTATTTTTCGGAGTATATCGGATATAGGGGGATCACCTGTTTCCAACCGAATTGATTACCTCTGATCCACGCTGGTCGTATCACAGCTTGTGCCATCATCGTTTCCATTTTTGCGGAAAAAGAATCAGGGGTGAATTGCAAGCCACATCCAGAGCCTGGCCGGAAACAATGACAGGGACCAAATCCGATTTTTATGAGGCTTTGTAAGTCTTGATAATCTCAGCGCCCGTCGCGCCGGCTTTTTCGGCCCAGTCTTTGGCAATTACAGCACCAATCTCCCTGAATCCTTCCATGAGTTCAGGTTTGGGTTCAATCACTTTCATTCCATTTTCAACCATGGTTTTGTTATATTCCAAGGTGATATCCTCGGCTGCCTGCCAAACCTCCTTTTCGATTTCCACTGAAGCGTCAAGTATGATCTTCTTCAGATTATCATCCAATTTTTTCCAGGCATCCTTATTTACAATAACGCCGCTTTTGGGTATCCAAGCATTTACCGTGTAGTAATAATTTACGTAATCCCATATCTTTTCAAATACACCAATCGCACCGGAAGCAATCATGCTTTCTGCGACACCCGTCGAGAACGCCTGTGAAATTTCAGTCGCTTCTGTTTTGGTGGGAATGGCGCCCATCAGTTCTGCCAGGCGCGTCGTTGTGGTATCAGCAGCTCTGAATCGGACACCTTTCATATCCCCGATGCGATTGATTTCTTTTTTAGAAAACAATCCCTGCGGCGGCCATGGGGCTGTAAAAAGAAGCTTGAGATTTTGGTGATCCAGTACCTTTTCCAGTTCAGGTTTGGAAACCTGGTAAAGTTTCCAGGCATCTCCAAAACTGGTAGCCAAAAATGGAACAAGATCAACACCATAAATTGGATTTTCGTTTGAATGGGAACCAAGATAATTGGCACCGATTGGAACCTGTCCAGAACGCACAGCCCGCATAATCTCGGAACCCTTATATAGCGACCCGCCCGCGTGAACAATGATTTCCAATTTCCCGTCGCTTTTTTTTGTGACAATCTCGGCAAATTTGATATATTTTTGGGAAACAAAATTCTTTGCAGAATAAGCGGCCGGCATGTCCCATTTTTCACCAGCCATCGATGAATTGCTTTGACAAAAACTTGATATCACGAAAACCAGGGTTGAAAGAATAACATAATTGAGTGATCGGTTTGTGGCCATAGCTCCATCCCTTTTCCTGTTTAATGAGTTGCGATTTGTTTGGCAAGCTTTTATCTTGAAAACTATA
The DNA here is from genome assembly GCA_050179135.1 of Desulfatirhabdiaceae bacterium. GTDB lineage: Bacteria > Desulfobacterota > Desulfobacteria > Desulfobacterales > Desulfatirhabdiaceae > UBA4064. The sequence continues at coordinate 6,868 of JBFXFK010000107.1, forward strand.
TTTTTACACGTCAACCTGAAACAGTTTACGTGGAAAATCTGTAATTACCTCGCAGCCATCTTCAGTCACGCGCACACTTTCGCTAAAACACATACCGAAATCTTCCATAAACAACGTTGGAACAACATGAAAAGTCATATTGGGTTTCAGAATTGTGGGATCGTTTGGCCGAATGGCATAAATTCTGCCTTCTGACCAATTGGGTGGAAATCCGATACCAATCCCGTATGCTGCCCGATGATTGAAATAGTGACCTAAACCCAAATCTTCAACTATTTTTCGACACGATGAATCGGCTTCACCACATGAAATTCCCGGTCTGATCGTTTCTATAGCCGCATTCAGAACGCCGATAATGGCATCAGCAGCTTCTTTATGACGTTTTGTCGGCTCACCCACAACAACCGATCTCGCAACCATGGCATGATATCGATCAATGCAGCCAGCCGCCTCCAACAGGATAACATCTCCTTTTTGAATCACATTTCGACGCCACATGGAGAAACAGATGGCTGTGCGCTGGCCGGCCACGACCAACGGGGGATGCCCCAGATATTCGCTTCCATTTGAAATGGTTGACTGAAACATCGCTGCTGCCAGATCATTTTCGGTCTTTCCGGGCGCAACCGCTTTAATGGCTGCGGCAAGACCTGCCTCAGCAGCTCTTGCCGCAGCACGAATCCTTTCAATTTGTACATCGGTTTTAATGATGCGATACGGTTCGATAATACCATTGCATGGAACAAAATGGGTATCCATGGAACCAATTATTCCCTGATAATCCCTGACAGTCAAATACCATGCACATGTTTCAATCCCGATTGGATGTGAATCCCTGACCGCCTGTTTTAAAAAATTGACAAGTACATCAACCGGTTCATCAGTATCGTGAATCGCGACAAAATTTCCGATTGTCGGTGTCGCCAAGCCAAGCCCCCGGTTCACAATGCGGGAAACCAGAGCCGGTTTGCCTTTTGTTGGAACATAGAGACATTGAAAGGTGAAATATCCAATTGTTTGATAGCCAGTCAGCCAATAAATATTTTCCGGATCGAACAGCAGATATCCCGCCAGCTTCTTTTCGGTCAATACAGACTGGACAAGCTTAAGCCTCTCATCGAATTCCGAGTGCGGAAAAGGTAGAATATTATCTGCCGGTTGATGTATTGGATTGTTCATGCCATTTGCTTTCCTGAAATAATGCCGTTTTTATTTGAACTGGATCTGGAATACGATTTTGGATATAAATCCAGGAGATTTTCAGTGTAATTCAAGATTTCTGACCGTGTTCTTTTTTTTTGGTTTTATTCAACGATAAGGTTACGAGATGTTGAATGGTTGTGTCTTCAACATCTTTCAAATGGTTTTCCATTGCATGAATGGCCATTTGGCAATCGCCCTGCAGAATTGCCTGAATGATTTCTGCGTGTCCTCTGGCGGAAGTTTTGATTCTAATCTCACTTTGATATCCTTCCAGGCGCGTCACGTAAAAAAAATCATTGAGACGTTCAATAATTTTAGACACAAAGTTGTTTTGGGTTGCTTTGGCTATCGTTGTATGAAGGTGGGTATCAAATTGGGAAAAATCATTGTGATTGACAATGCCGTTGGCGATTAATTCATCATTTTTTATCTGCATTGATTTTAACCGGTCAATGTCATCAACCGTAGCGTTTTTTGCTGCCAGACCAGCTATTTGAGGCTCAATAATCCTTCTTAATTCAAGAATTTCAGAAAATTTGTCTGTTTCCTCCAGTAAATAGTTCACAATCGAATTTATCGATTCCTGATTCTCACGCAATGCCACATAAGTTCCACTACCCGCAACGCTGTTGATCAACTGGTTATTCTCAAGAACCCTTATTGCCTCTCTTACAGAATGTCTTGAGACATTGAAAATTTCGGAAAGCTCCCGTTCTGTCGGCAATTTATCTCCGGGTTTTAATTTGCCGCTTTGTATTAATTCTTCGATTTGTCGGGATATTTCTTCATATACCTTGACCCGTCGTATTGTTTTTAGACTGCCGGCCAATTCGCTGGTTTGCTCTTTATTCATGGGGTGTTGTATTCCTGAATGATTGGGAGGTATAGACTTTCAGAAAAATGCCATTTTTATTAAATTGGGCGCTGCCTTATCGGTCGGGAATGGCCGAAAAAAAGGCCTATTCCCTCCCTGCTGTCTGGCCAAATGAATCTTCTAAAAATCTATATAATCAGACATATACATCAATAAATACATTTTGGTCTGCTTTTTGCATCCGAATTGGTTGTACCACCATATCAATTTTCTTTGTTGGATCAATTTAAAATGGCCTGTGTATATTTGTCAAGATTATTATCGTTCCCAAAATCATTATCTTGAAAGGGATAGAGTATCTGTTTTACATCCCTGTTGACTCAATACCGTATCATAATTGCTACTATATTACCCATTCAACGCATCTTTAACCACACCATATCCTCTTTAATCCCAGTCAGTTAAATTTATTTCAACCTTCTTGTGAATTCCGGCGCCATATTTGATGTATCAATGGATAGCATTATTGAAAATCGATTTGAAAATCATGCCGGGTCGGGATGGAGGGTGTTAATAATGTATTGTCATTGGTGAGCCACCCGAATCATGATCATTTACTGTAAAGGAGTCCTGCAATGAAAGTCGCAATAAGTTCTACGGGAAAAGACCTGAACGCGCAGATCGATCCACGCTTTGGCCGATGCGCATTTTTTGTCATCGTGGACACAGACGATATGAGTTTTGTTTCATATGATAATGAAAACGTCAATCTTGGCGGCGGAGCCGGTATCCAGGCGGCCGGCTTTGTGGTGTCAAAGGGCGCAGAAGCGGTTCTGACAGGCAACTGTGGTCCAAATGCAATCAAAACGTTTTCTGCTGCCGGGGTAACAGTCCACACCGGGCAAACCGGATCAGTCGAAGAGGCTGTCAATCGGTTTAAAGCAGGCGCATTGACGCCATTAACACAGGCAACGGTTCCGGAAAAAGCGGGTGTCTCCGCCAATGTCGGCTCACCTGCCGTCCCTGCAGCCGGGATTGGCCGCTGTCGTGGAGGAGCCGGTCGCGGTTTGGGTATGGGCATGAAAAAGGGGATGGGCGGCGGCCGTGGCATGGGCATGGGAATGGGGTCAGGCGCCGGTTTCTCAATTTCGGGCAGTGCTGTCACTCAGGCTGGTCTCCGCGAAGAAACCGTGGAATCCCTGAAAAAACAGGCAGATCAATTACAGCAACAGATGAAAGAAATTCAGGGCAGAATCGACAGCATCAAATAGTGCCGGCATCCCGGTCCTGAATACAAACATCTGTTTTGTCACTGTCTTAAAATCTGAACAAATACAGGAAAAGGAAATTATTTAATGCATGTTGCCATTCGACGACACAGATACTCAAAAATCTCAACCTGTGTGGATAGTGGATAACCAACAAAATCTTTATCTGGAAAACGATACCAAATATAAATACAGGAGGATACGACAATGCCAAGAGGAGATGGAACTGGACCGATGGGAACGGGCCCGATGACCGGACGTGCTGCCGGATACTGCTCCGGTGCCGGCGCGCCAATCGCCAGGAATCCCGGTTACGGATGTGGTTTTGGAAGAGGCATGGGGTATGGCGGCTGTGGATACGGATTCCGCAACATCTTCCATGCCACCGGCATTCCGGGAAGGATGCGTTTTGGCGGTTATCCCGGGCCTTACGGGTATCCGGCTCCGTTCCAGCCGGGTATGGGCATGGAGAAACAAATGCTGAAGCAACAGGCTGACGGATTACAGATGGAGCTGGATTTGATCCGGAAACGCCTGGATGAAATGGAAGCCAAAAGCGGTCCGGAATGAACCCGGAAAAAACTTGTTTCACCACGAAAC
>JBFXFK010000107.1:10852-17030 GCA_050179135.1 Desulfatirhabdiaceae bacterium
AACGTGGAGTATGTTCCGGAAGAATTTTTAAAAAACGGGTGCGACATTGTACATCTGGCAACCGGCCTGGTGGTCGGATATCCGCCCTGCCCGCATATCCGCCAATTCAAGGAATTTATCCAGACGCGTTACGAATTGCCGGTGGTTGTCGGGACACACCCCATCCCGTTGAAATATCTGGAAACCCATAATCTTTTGACATTCTGGGATCAGTCCGATATGCGGGAGCTTTCGGCGCCGCTGATGATGGAATCGCGGGATATCATGATATCGTATAATTAGGAGGGGATGAAAGGGAACAAGGAAAATCATGATTCAAAACAGCAAGACGTACTCATATGGGCCCGTTCCATCCCGGCGTCTCGGAAAGAGCCTGGGAATCAACAACATTCCGGCCAAGGTCTGCACCTATTCCTGCGTGTACTGTCAGGTGGGAAAAACAACACGAAAGCAGCATGACCGCCGGTTTTTCTATCATCCGGAGAACATTTTCCAGGATGTCCGCGCCAGACTGACAAAAGCATTTCAAGCCGCCGAAACGGTTGACTACCTGACCTTTGTTCCGGACGGCGAGCCGACCCTGGATATCAACCTGGGAAAAGAAATCCGGCTGATGAAAACATCGGGGGTCCCTGTCGGCGTGATCACGAACAGTTCACTGATATGGCGCGATGATGTCCGGGAAGAACTTGGCCAGGCCGATTGGGTCTCGCTGAAAATCGATGCACTGGAGGAAGATATCTGGAAAAAAATCAACCGGCCCCACAAACATCTCTATTTTTCACAGATTTTGAACGGGATACAGGCATTTGCCAAATCATTTTCCGGCAGGCTGGCAACGGAAACCATGCTTGTCAACGGATGTAACGATACCGATGACGGTATGCGTCAGACGGCTGAGTTTATCCGGAATCTGAAACCATATCGCGCATATCTGACGACTCCCACACGCCCTCCGGCAGAAGATTGGGTACGGGGTGTGGATGAGGATGTGCTGAACCGGATGTTTCATATCTTTTCGGCCAGGGTCAAACAGGTGGAATACCTGATCGGATATGAGGGAAATGCCTTTGCCTCTACCGGTGACATTGAAAGCGATCTTCTGAGCATCACCGCTGTTCATCCCATGCGGAAAGAAGCGGTCGATGCGCTTCTGTCCCGGACCGGATCATCGTGGCAGGTTGTTGAACAACTGGTTGACCGGGGAGATCTGGCAAAAACATGTTACGATGGGCATGACTTCTATCTGAGAAAATTCACTCCAAAAAACACAGGACCCGATTTGCTGTCGTTGTTCAAGCCGACCCATGTCTGAAAAACTGTATCAGACAAACAGCAACAAACTGACCGCCATCACCATCATTCCCAAAATCAAACCGGTTATGGCAATATGATGTTCGCCATATTCTTCCGCTGTCGGCAGCAATTCATCCAGGGATATATACACCATGATTCCGGCTACCGAAGCAAAAACAACGCCAAACATCGTATCGTTGAATATGGATCTCAATAAATAATACCCGATCAAGGCCCCGACCGGTTCGGCCAAACCGGACAGGAACGACAGAACAAATGCTTTTCTTCTGCTTTTTGTTGCAAAATAAATCGGGGCCGACACTGCCAGTCCTTCCGGTATATTATGAATGGCAACCGCAACCGCGATGCTGATCCCCAGGGCCGGATTTGTCAGCCCGCTCATAAAAGTGGCCAATCCTTCAGGAAAATTGTGAATCCCGATTGCCAGGGCTGAAAACATTCCCATTCTCATTAATCTGTTTTTTTCATCCGGTGAAGATTCTGCAATTTTTTGGGATACATTCAGTTCATGCGGGTTCTCATATGAGGGAATCAACTTGTCAATCAGGGCGATCACAAAAATTCCGCAAAAAAATGCAATGACGGTGATGATGTACCCATTTTTATATCCAAAACTGATGGCCAACGACTCCCTGGCTTTCACAAAGATTTCCACAAGCGATACGTAAATCATGACGCCGGCTGAAAAGCCCAGTGATGCGGCTAAAAATTTCGGATTGAAATTTTTTGAGAGAAAACCGATCAGACTGCCGATTCCTGTGCATAATCCTGCAAAAAGTGTCAGGCCAAATGCAAATAGCACATCACTGTTCATAAAAACATCCCGTCTTCAGATTATTTCCGAAAGTTCAAAACCGGCTCTCAATAACCCGCGATGCTCGCCCCGTGCCCCCGCCCGTGAGCGTGCCAGTGTCCGAAGTTTCTTTAGCTTTTCAGTTGATTATTTTGGGTCGGAATGGTTTGCATGATGTGTTTCCGGATCGCTGACCAGTACCGGTCGGCGCCTCTGAGCATCAGGTCATTGTGTCCGGCGCCATCAATTTCCACCAGGCACCTCATCTTGTCTGTGCAGGCGTCGTACAGGGTTCTGGCATCGGAAATGGGAATGATCTGGTCAACCGTTCCATGAATGATCAGGGTTGGAAGGCTGACTGTGCGCATGAGATCGATATTGTCCATGAACCCCGGCAAATCCTGTCTGTTGATGGCAATACCGCTCAGCCGGTAAATCAGATCAAGTCCATTGGCATACGGGCTGTCCAGCAGGAGTCCACCCAGTTTGGAAGCATGGCGGGATGCCAGATAAATGGCAGAGGCACTCCCAAGCGAACGGCCCATCACCATAATGTGCCTGAATGTCCTGCCAACGGCCCGGGCAATGCGGGAGATATCATTGATAATGGCGGTGGCATCGTCAAACATGAGGCTGTATGACGGAATACCGGAGCTTCTGCCATACCCGCGGTAATCGACAATCCAGAATGAAACATCTGAATCGATGAAAAAGGATGCAATATCGTCATAGTCCGCGGCAATTTCGCCATTGCCATGAAAAAACAGCAGTAGCGTTTCACTTGTCGGATGAAGATGGAGATATCCGCCGATCTCGGCACTGCCGGATATGGTGATGGTCCGGATTCCCCCAGGCACAAAGCCAGCATATTCCGGCCTGGGGTGAAACAGGATACTGGAGATGGTCGTATCGTCTGGTTTCATGAGCAGCTCCGATGACATTTTAGAATGATTTCATGGGTACAAGTTATATGACAAGTGTGCATAATATGGAAGCATTATCATTATCCCTCCCCTGTCAGACATCATTTTTCAAATCAGAAACGCCATTATGGTAAAAACCCAGAATATCGATACACCCACTGCCGCCATAGCAATCTCTTTCAATATTTCAACCATACCGCCCCCCTGTCTCCATGCATCTTCCGGCTTGAAACCGGACTGGAATACGGTTTATCCTGTGAAGGCCAAAAAAAATTCAGCCGTGCACACATTTTTTATTTCAATTCCAAATTTCATGGTTTATTATTTAACCAATAGTTAATATTGAGTCAATAAAAATTATTTATACTGGTTTAAACGGTTTTATCGTCAATTTTTTAACCAGGAGTTAATTATACATGACAACGGAATCGCCCGAATATCTTTATAATTGTTTCATCAAGGCTTTGGAATTTGAAGCATCCCGAAAAGGATATGGCTTTAAATCCTTTTTGGCCACGTCAGCAGCCACGTCAAACGCATACATCACACAAATTTTTAAGCGGGAAAAGACGGCATCATTCCGGAAACAGATTCAGATTTCCCAATCGCTGGGCCATACATTTGAAGAATTTTTGCGTTTGGGCCGTTCCCTTATGGAAACCGGCCGCCCTCCCGCGTCGTTACCATCTCCGGAACAGCCCCTGGTTGTGCAGATCAATTCCCGGACCGACACAAAACGCAGCCGTGACATCACTGAAAATTATCGGGGTATCCCGCTCTATGAATCCGGAAAGCTGGCAGCCGGCGTCAATGGCGTCGAATTTGATCCGTATGAAGAACCCGCCTCAACCGTTGTGGTATATGAGCCGGAACTCCGGGGATGTTCCCGGCACAATCTTGCCGCCCTCAGGGTTGGCGGCTATTCGATGGAGCCGACCATTTCCAAAGGGTCAATCGTGGTGGTGGATCTCGATGACCGAAATTTTTTAAACCGGAAGGTGTTCTGTGTGAATTACGCTCAGGGCGGGGACAATATCGCGGCAATCAAGCGGGTCCAGCAGTGGAAAAGCGGATTTATCCTGGTGAGTGACAACCCGACCGATTTCCCACCGGAAGTCACAGATCTGGACTGGGACAGCCTTTGCGTGGGACGGGTTGTCTGGATGTGGCGGGATATCCGGAATATTTGATATAGACATTCCTCCTGGACCACCAGGGTGGGCAGCTTGAGCCGGCCAATGGTCTTTCCCAACTGATCAAAATCCTTTGCCAAAAGACCCCATGTCCCGGTGGGATCACCTTTGGCCGTATCCAGTCCCAGGCAGACAACCAGATATGCCGGACCGAACTCTCTGATTTCTTTTATCGCCTTTTCCAGTGTCTTCAGATATTGCTGGCTGGAAATGGTCTCCGGCAAGGGATGGTTGATGTTGTATCCCATCCCGGCGCCACTCCCCTTTTCGTCTTCAAAGCCGCTGAAATAGGGATAGGCAAATTTGGGGTGACCATGAATGGACACGGTCAAAACGTCTTTCCGATCATAGAAAATTTGCTGCTGCCCATTTCCGTGATGATAATCAATATCCAGGATAGCCACCCTTCCAAAACGGCTCAAATACTGGGCGGCTATGGCAGCATTGTTGAAATAACAGAATCCCCCGAAAGACCGTTTCTCGGCATGATGCCCGGGAGGACGAACCATCGCATACGCCAGGCGCCGCCCTTCCAGGATTTTGTCCGCTGCCGTCAAGGAACAGTCCACGGCTCTCTTGGCCGCAAGAAATGCATTCTCATTCAGCGGGGTAAATGTATCGATGCAATAATAGCCGGCCCGAACAGCCAGTTCCCTGGGCGGCCTGGCCCTGTTTCGAATGGGAAACACATATGGATAAACAGACTTTCCCGGCGCCAGCGTTTTGCAGACCCGCTTGAAATACGCGATATAATCCGAAGCGTGAACTTCCTTGATATGCCTTTCTGAAAAATTTTTGGGTAAAACCGGTTCAAACAGGTTGGCCGCATTCAGTTCTTTCTGTATGGCCTCGATTATTACCGGTGATTCGACATACCCCCTTTCCCGGATATGATGAATGAAATGTTTGTCATTGACAACCAGGCTGATCTTTCGCAGTTTTCCATCCGGAGGGATAATGATCGGGCTCATGTCCTTCAGATATCGGAGAGCCCGCAGTCTGACCGGATCATCCCGGAAGGAATTCAATACGGTTTCGACATATTCGGGACTGCAAAGATGCGCATACTTCCATTCAAGAATCGTCCGAACAATCGCACGGGCCTTTTGAACACCAAGGGGCTTGCCAATACCCAAATCATCAAAGACGAGATAAGGCGGATTATCGTCTCCCAGCGTAACCGGTGTTTCATAAGCCGTGTTGATAATGGGTCGTGCACCATATTGTTCGTAAAACTTCAGTCTGGCCTTGTTTTGTTTCAGAATGGCGGGATCTTTGCAAAGTTTGGGATCATCCGGAAGGCATTCAAAAAAAAGGCCTGTTACACCCAATGAAATGGCATGTTCCCGCACCGTCTCATAAAGCGCCCCGCCAAAACCGCCCCCAATTGACCGTCTGGCAGTGGAAATGTAATCCAGATAACAAAATTTGAGATGGGGTTCATGGGAAATGAGCGCAAAGGCTTTTACAGTCCCCCTGAAACCCTCCAGAACATACAGAATGAACCGGAAATGATGCTTCATGGGATTCATCAGCAGATCAGGCATCTTTTCAATATCATAGGGATCAAGGGCTGGAAACTGCTCTTTCAAAATATCCTGAACCTGCCTCAGAACCTCCCGGTTGGCACGCGTGGTGTCGTCAGGTATTCTTCGGATTCTCAACATTGCGACACCATCTTCCGTTGATGGAAACAGAGGGTATCCTGCCGTGTGTGTATTTTTAAGGAATGTTTTCAAACATTTGGCAGGCCCCGGACAAATTGTCAAACAGACCCTGAATCATTGTTCCAGAAGATTATCAATAAAAAACAGCACATCATCCTGCTTTTTGAAATTGTATTTTGCACTGGATGTCATGGCGCCGACCTTGATGGTAACGGCATCCGGCGGCAGGGCTTTGAACAGGTCCTCATCCGTTCGATCATCACCGATGGCAAGAAAAAAATCCAG
>JBFXFK010000108.1:0-13437 GCA_050179135.1 Desulfatirhabdiaceae bacterium
AGGGGATAGGCCTTTTCTCGGCCATCCCCGACCGATACGCACCCAAAATCATTATCTGGAAAACTATAATGGTGCGAATACTGCGTTTGGGCCGTGATCAATCAGGCCAGATTGCAAAAAATGATCATGCCCGACACGGGCTATCTGTAAGACGTGACTCAATCACCGCGAAAGGAGACCCTGATGCCAATTATCACCATATCCAGAGGAAGTTATTTTCACGGCAAGGCCATTGCTGAAAAACTGGCCAAAAAATTGAATTATGCCTGTATTTCGCGCGATGAAATCATCGAGAACCTGGATGAATTTCATCTGCCGGAAATCAAACTGGTTCGCGGACTCAATGACGCCTTTTCAATTCTCGACCGTTTCCCACATGGCAAAAGCCGTTTTATCACAGCCATCGAGTCTGCAATTCTCAACCGCTTTGTAGCCGGTAACGTGGTGTATCATGGGTTGGTAGGACATTATTTTGTACGGAATATTTCCCATGTTCTCAAGGTGAGGATTATCGCTGATACGGATAGCCGGGTGGCAAAAGAAATGGCCAGGGAAAATATTTCCGGGGAAAAAGCCCGCTATATCCTGAAAAAAGATGATGAGGAGCGGCGGAAATGGGCCATGTTTCTGTATGGAATCGATCTTGCCGACCCGGAAGCATATAACCTGGTCATCAGAGTCGGCCATGTATCCGAGGATGATGCCGTGGACATCATCGCAGGTACGGTTGGCCTCGCGTCCTTCCAGGAAACAGCCGATTCCAGAGCGGCGCTGGCGGATGCCGCCCTGTGCGCGACAATCAGCAGAAAGCTGTTCGACTTTCCCCATGCCGGTGTCACGGCCCAAAACGCCCGGGTAAAAATCACGCTCAAGGTTCCGGAAGGACAGAGCCCGGTGATTCAGGACCGGATCGATCAGATACTGTCATCGGTTGAAGGTATAAAGGAATATGTGATTCAATTCGATTCCTATTTCTGACCGGTTATGGTGAGTCGTGATGGCGCGTGATCGGTTGATCTCACCGTCACCTTATTGAAATAAGTGCTTGACGACCTTGTTCGCGTTAGGGTAGTTAATCGCTAAATTAACCATAGCGGATTCATTTTGTCAGGCCATCGATACGCAAACGACTGAAACCTGCGCGTTCATGCCCCTCATCCCGGCCCTGTCCTGCCGGAAAAGGGATACATGAAACACAGATACGTTCCGTCCAGTGTATTAAACGGTGCCGCCGGAAGATGACGTTCGCCAATTTCCCATTCACTTCTTGATTTATGGAGGATTTTCATGAAAAAGCGTATCATCTGGTTACTGGCCTGTGCCCTGTTCGTTTCCTTTGGCCTGACGGCTGCCATTGCGGCGGATCGTGTTTTTGTCGCCATAGCCACCGGCGGAACCGGGGGAACCTACTATCCCCTGGGTGGCATGCTGGCGCAACTTTTGTCAAATACCGTGACAATCGACGGCAAAAAACTCTCCGCCACAGCAGAAACCAGCAATGCATCCGTAGCCAATGCCACCCTGTTGGGCAAAGGTGAGATCGAGACGGCATTTGTCGCTGCGGACATTCTGGATGCCGGTTACAAGGGAATCAAGCAGTTTGAAGGCAAAAAAATGGTCAATCTGCGGGCATTGGGGTCCCTGTATCCGGAAACCGTTCAGATGGTGGTCCGGACAGGCGCCAATATGAACACCTTTGCGGATATCAAGGGAAAATCGGTTTCTTCCGGTTCACCCGGATCGGGTCAGTGGCAACTCCTGGGCGACCTGCTGGAAGCCCATGGTCTGACACGGGCGGATGTAAAGGAAGATTATTCGTCATTTGCACAGTCTGTCGAGAAAATCAAGGACGGCAATCTGGATGTCAGCCTGATTACCGCCGGCGCACCGACCGCATCCATTACCGAACTGGCCAATGCCCATGAAATCAAAATCCTTCCCCTGGCCGGCCCCGGAATTGACAAACTTCAGGCTGTTCAGCCCTACTATGCCAAGATCGTTTTACCGGCCAACACATACAAAGGTCAATCCACCGAAGTTTCCACCATTGCCGTACGCGCCATCTGGGCCACCCATGACAAGCTGGATGATGAAATGGCGTATCAACTCACCAAAGCCCTGTATGAAAATACCGAAACTCTGGCCAAGGTCCATGTAATGGGCAAGGAAATCACGCTCAAGACCGCCCTGGAATCCATATCCATTCCGCTGCATCCCGGTGCGGAGCGTTTCTACAAAGAAAAAGGCATGGTGAAATAAATGGTTTGCTGGCTCGCAGGCGTGCTGGCTGTGCTGATGGCCGCCTGCGGCACTCTGAATCCATCCCACAATTCCGGATGTTCCTACGCCGTCATTGTCCGTCAGTTTCCGACTTGCACGGAACTGATACAGTGGGATATCCCACCTGATAACCGGTTCTCGCTATCCTTTATTCACTCGGTTTCCGGAACACCGGTTCGCGATGATTATGAAGTTGTTGATGGTTTGATCATTCAGATTGCATCGGTTTTTGAAACACATGAAGCCGGTCTGCCGTCATTGGAACAGGAACCGGATGCAATTAACTGGGAATACCAGGATGGCCGTTTTCTGCTTCGTTTGCGCCGCCCCATTTCGCAACTGGTCATGCGTACCGACCGACGGTATCATAACCGGCTGACGCTGAATACCGAAATCCATGATCTGAACCAGTGGGATGATCAGGCTCTGGAACTGGTGATAAAACCCTGCCCCTGAAGTATCCATCAGACTGTCAATGCTCCTGTATCATTCCAAAGGGTTCATCCCCTTGATGAAAAGACTGAAAGCTGAAGGAGCCGCATTCATGCGGGGTAACCATAAGACGGTCAGGGGCCTCGATACTCACGACTCACTCAATACGGATACAATTTTCACGGTAAATCAACCCAACAAAGAGAATCAGGACATGTCTGACGATACCAATTCTTCCGCTGTTACCCTTGCCACACCCCAGGATGACGCACCAATCAGTGAAACCGAAATTGAGGCCATTATCAAGAAATACGATGCGGAATCCAATTTCCGGAATCTGGCCGGTTTTACCGCCTGGGTCGGCCGGGTGGCCTGCATCTGTCTGAGCCTTTTTCATGTTTATACCGCCGGATTTGGCCTGCTGAACGAGGTGGCTCACCGTACGGTTCATTTGTCTTTTGTGCTGGGACTGGTGTTTCTGATTTTTCCCCGCCGTCGCAGTTATGGGAAACCAATGCCATGGGTTTTTGGTTTGGGGTTTTCCGCATTGTATCTTTTTCTGACCTGGCAGCTTACCCACCGCATTGCCGGTGATGTTCCCCAGTGGGCCAATATCGCCCTGTATGGCGTCATCGGACTCATATGCCTGACATCGCTGCCATTGGAGCAACTCCGGGGATTCGGAGACAGATTGTCCATTGCGGACTGGCCCCTGGCCCTGGCCGGATCCGGAATATCCCTGTATCTGGTCATCTTTTTTCATGAAATTTTTGTTGAAAATATCGGTTTTCCCCAGCCCGGAGAATACATTATGGGGCTTCTGGCCATTGTCATGGTCTCGGAAGCTGCCCGCCGCACCATGGGAGAAACCCTGCCGCTGGTTGGGGCATTGGCACTGCTTTATGGCCTGCTGGGCCCGCATCTGCCGGATGTGCTGGCGCATCGGGGTTACGATATCGTCCGGATCGTTCAGCATCTGTATTTGGGAACCGAAGGCATCTACGGCGTGGCCGTCGGAGTTGTGGCAACCTATGTATTTCATTTTGTTCTGTTTGGGGTACTGGCTCAGGCATCCGGCCTGGGACAACTCTTCATCGATCTGGCCACCATGCTGGCCGGCCGGTTTGTCGGCGGTCCCGCAAAGGTGTCGGTCGTCTCCAGTGGCTTCTTTGGCATGATTTCCGGCTCACCCATTGCCAATACGGTAACGACAGGCGCCTTTACCATCCCCATGATGAAAAAAAGGGGTTTTACACCGGTCTTTGCCGGTGCGGTGGAAGCCTCGGCATCATGCGGCGGTCAGATAACGCCGCCCATCATGGGGGCTTCGGCATTTGTCATGTCCGAGATGTTGGGGATACCCTATAACGAAATCATACTGATTGCCATTGCTCCCGCCTTCTTTCATTATCTGGCCGCAATTTTGATGGTTCATCTGGAGGCCAAACGACTGGGGCTGGAAGGATTACATCCCGATGAAATTCCAAAATTTCTCCCGACCATGAAGCGTTCCTGGCATCTGATGATTCCGCTGTCGGTCATGGTGACACTCTTGATCATGCAGTTCACTCCTTATCTGGCCGCATTCTGGGGAATCATTCTGACCGTAATCTGTTCCTATATTCCGCCCGTTATGAAACGATTGGGGCTTTCCGGGATGGATGAAGAAGGCATACTGACCCCCCGGCGACTGCTGATCAGCCTGGAAAACGGCGCGAGGGCAGCTCTGGGCATTGGCGCTGCGTGTGCCTGTGTTGGTTTTATTCTGGGTGTGATTACCCTGACGGGGATGGGATTCAAGTTTTCAGGTGCGGTGCTGCAAATTTCCAGTTCAATGGGACATCTTGTGTCAGCGCTGGTGCCGTTCAATCTGATCAGCACCGGTGCCGCATCCCTGTTTTTCGGGCTCATCATGGTCGCCCTGGCCTGTATTCTGATGGGAACAGGCATTCCGACCACACCCTGCTACATTATTCTGGCCTCAATTGCCGGACCGGCAATGCTGGATATGGGCGTACCTCTGTTGGCAACCCATTTTTTTGTGTTTTATTACGGAGTCCTTGCCGATGTCACGCCACCGGTAGCCCTTGCCGCCTATGCGGGTGCAGGGATTGCCGGTTCAGACCCGATGAAAACCGGATTTACGGCTTTCAAATTGTCAATGGGCAAAGGACTGGTCCCGTTCATGTTTGTGTATGCCCCCAGCCTGCTTTTGATCAATTTTACCTGGACAGAATTTTCCATTGCCATGCTGAGCGGTATCCTGGGAATATTTGCGTTGTCTGTGGCGTTCATTGGATATTTCATCCGGAATACCCGGATGTGGGAGAATGCCATTTTGATAATCGGCGGATTGTTTCTGGTGGGTAACCACATGGGAATGATCGTTGCCGGAGCCGTCATGGTAATGCTGGTTTTGACCCGTCTATTTTTCTTTAGGGACAAGGCTGTGGCAGTAACCGCTTAAAAAAAAATAGACATATTCAGATTGCCGTCATTCGGGACTTGATCCAAAATCCAGTCTCGTTAAAAAAACCGGGTTCCGACTTTCACCGGAACAACGGCATGGAAGGTCAGGAAATGGCATCATGACAAAAATTCTTCTGGTCATGATTGGTGGAAGCCTGGGGGCAATTTCCCGATATGGAATGACGCTTCTGGCAGCGCGGCTTTTTGGATCCCGTTTTCCCTGGGGGACGCTGGCAGTCAATCTGGCCGGATGTTTTCTGATCGGACTTGCATTTTCTCTGGCAGACCGGGGCAGTCATGTCATGAACCCGTCTGCCAGACTGTTTTTTATGACCGGTTTTTTGGGCGCCCTGACCACCTTTTCCACCTTTGGGCTGGAAACCGTCAATTCCCTGCGACTGGAAAGCGCGTTGATCGCCCTGGCCAATGTTCTTTCCAACAATATCATCGGCCTGGCACTGGTCTTTCTCGGGATGTGGTTCGGCAAAATCCGGTAAGGAGAACCTCCATGCCGAAATGCATGCAGCATGGATGATTTTGCCGGAATAGACCCGATCATCCAGCCGGAAAACAAAAAGAATCCAACACAGCAGGTAAAAACGGTGCGTGCCATCACTGTCACGGAATTGACCAAACGATTTGCAGACATACAGGCGGTTTCCGGCCTTGATTTCTCTGTCAACGACGGAGAATTGTTCGGTTTTCTGGGCCCAAACGGCGCTGGCAAAACAACCACCATCAATATGCTGACCGGCTTGGCCAGACCGGATTCGGGAATGATTCATATCGGCGGCATAGACTGCACCAAAACACCACGGGCCGCCCAGCATCTTGTCGGAGTGGTTCCTGACGAAAGCAACCTCTACCCGGAACTGACCGGCTTTGACAACCTGTGTTTCTGCGCCGCGCTTTATGGAATGAGAAAGTCCGAACGTCAGTCACGGGCGCGTGAACTGTTGTCCACCTTTGATTTGACCAAAGCCGCTGAACGCAGGTTCGGTGGCTATTCCAAGGGAATGAAACGCAAACTCACCATCGCCGCCGGAATCATCCACAACCCCAAAGTGCTGTTTCTGGATGAACCGACAACCGGTATCGATGTCGCCAGCGCCCGGCGATTGCGTCAACTCATCACCAGCCTCCACGAAAGCGGAACGACCATATTTCTGACCACTCACTATATTGAGGAGGCGGAATGATTGTGTGACCGCATCGCCTTTATCATGTCCGGCCGAATTGTTCGGATTGACACGGTTTCGAACCTGATACAGCCGATCCGGGAAAAGCATGTGGTACAGATTGCATGTTCAAATCATCTGGATGACCTTCCGGAAAGGCTGTACAAAACCTTCCCCGGGCTGGAATTCATCATCCCGCAGCAGGGGGTGATCCGGGTGGAGGCCGATGAGCCTGTCCGGGTTGGACCGCTGATTCGTTTTCTGGAAGATCAGGGTGTCGAGGTATCCGAAGCCAGGAAAATCAGACCCAGCCTCGAAGATGTTTTTATAAAAATTACCGGTGTTGCGGCAGAGATCATGCGCAAAGAAAAAGAAAAAATGGGAGGAACCCCATGAAGCTCTGGATCGCTTTCTGGAATATTTTGCTCAAGGATTTCCGAACCTATTATCTGAAGCCGCCAAACATCAGTTGGGGCATCATTTTTCCACTGGCCTGGACAGGCATGTTTTTCATCAAATCCAAAAGCGGGCTGGAGAGCATTTCAACAGTGCTTCCAGGGGTAGTGGCGTTATCCATTCTGTTCGGCACCACATCCCTGCTTTCGGTAACCGTGACATTTGAAAAGAAAAACCGGTCGTTCGAGCGCCTTTTGCTGGCCCCCATCCCCCTTGAACTGCTGATGCTGGCCAAAACCAGTGGCGCCATTCTGTTCGGGTTTGTCAATGCGTTCGTGCCCGTTGTACTGGCAGCATTTCTTGTGGATCTGTCCCGGCTGGCATGGGGTGTTTTCGTACCGGCTGTCTTCCTGATTGCCGTAGTGTCAACCTTTATGGGGCTTTTCATCGCGGTGGCGGTGAGCGAAGTGTTTGAAGCTCAGACCTTTTCCAATTTCTTCCGGTTTCCCATGATCTTTCTCTGCGGACTGTTTTTTCCCGTCGATGCGCTCCCGGTGTTTTTACAACCGCTTTCGTACGCGCTTCCCACGACTATGGGGCAGATATGCTCCATGGGGCTGTTCAGGGCGTTCATATGATCCCCTTCTTCATGGATATCGCCATCCTCGGCGCATTCTGCATTGGCCTGTTCATGATCAGCCTTCGCAACATCAAAAGACGCTGGATTTTCTGATTGGGCAGTTCGTGATGCAAATGGAGTACGCATTTGTTACGGATTGTCAATCCACTACAAATGTGCCACACCCATAGTGGGTTAATTGCCCGACATGGAAAATTGCAGCCAGATTCAAATATGGCATGAGTTTTTCCGGAATGGGGTTCAAAAAATACTGATGCCCTTCCCACATGTTTTTGCCATATTTGGGGGAAGAAACCAGTTCTGCCCGGAGAACCGGAATTTGGCCGGCCAGTTCAATGGCTTCCTGCAAGTCCTGGCGCGTATCATCATCCATGCCCGCGATCAGCTTTTCCGGTGTCCCCCATCGGCCCAAAATCAATTGACTGGCCCGAATCAACCAGGCATCCAATATCTCCACCAGTTGGAGTGCGGTTGGATTTTTGGAACGTTTCTGACCCGGTAGCACCGGCAGACAGACCGGTGTTATCCATTCCAGATGCTTGATCGGCAAGCCCAGACGGTGATGAAAATGCAGGTCCTTGCACCACATGCGGGTGGAATAGCGACGTCTCAAATCCAGTTTGCCCGCATCAACCAAAGGGACCCAGTGATGACCTTTGGCCACATGAACAGACTGAATATCAAAACCGCCCCAGATGCTGAAACGGTTTGAATGCAAGCCAGCCGGTTTCTGACTGAGGGTTTCCATGGCCGGAAGTATGATCTCCAGAAACAGGCTGTGGTCCGCGCTTTGTCCCATCAGCTTGAGCTCCCAGAAAATCAGTTCGTCCTGGCCATAGAAATATTTCACCGGGTAAACCAGGATGGCTGCGGACAGGGGCCATGGATTTTCGATCAGTCTGGTGCCGGTTTTCCGGTCAAATTGAAATTCGGCACTGTTTGAGGATGACAGGGCCTCCATCCAGGGTTTTGACTGTACGGATGGCAGCCTGTCGGCAATATGATACCCCAGGGTACAGGCAATATCTGCAGCAGGCGGGGTACGAAACCGTACGGCCGGCCGACGCACCCGCCACACAACCAGGTACCGCAACAAGTCAAGATGTGAAGTCCACCATGTAAGGTTTGAGATCATACAGTAATTTAAACCGCTCCAGCGACCAGTGTCGCAGTTGCCAGATTTCCAGAAAATTTCTGGCCTCCGGTGAGATATTGCCGACAAACCGTCCCCAGTAAAACTGACGTTCCTGTCCGATATTCATTCGGGCCAGCTCCAGGAGTTGTTCCTGCTCCCGGGGCCCGAAAATGCTTCGAATGGCTTTGACCATCTCCAGCAACTGAATGGATTCTGTCAGGGACAGGTTTCTGGAGTCCAATTGTTTCCGCATTTTGCTTTGCAGCAGGTAATACGGCCTGGGATGCAGATGAATCCGGAACTGATCCATCTGATGCGGGTCATTCAATGCCACCGCCAGGGAAAAAAGAGAGGCGAAACCGGCTTCATGTCTGTCCGGTGCCGGTGGAAAAATCTGCAACAGTCCGGCCAAGCGGTCATTGTCGTAAATGGCCAGTTCCTTCAGCCATGTCAACAGATCCTTTCGGTACAGTATCAGAAGAAAATGGTTGGAATCATACACATGGCGTCCCAAAACCACAACGCCGGAAGGCTGACCGGTCCCGATAATTTTGGGTATCCGGTTTACCGTACCCCAGATTACCACCGACTGGGTACTGGCCCTTCGCCAGTGGCGCTCATTGGATTCCGTCACAACCTGCAAGCAGGTCTGGCAAAGCCAGGGAGGCTCCAGTTTGACCGGCGCATATATCCAGCAACGCCTGCAGGGTCGTTCACACAGGGTCAGTGGCGGTCCCAAAAACTTGTAATCGGGGGATGACGGATATGGCAAATGAAGGGAGTTGGTTTCCAGAAGTGCCAGTGTCGCGAGCAGTTCAGCACCGCTGCGACACCGGCGGATCCAGTCAAATGAGGTGAGCATCAAGTACCTGTTTGAATTGGGGATGGTGATGGATAGCCTGTAAATTGATCCATTGATCGGGATTGAGCATGGTTTGCCATTTGCCGACATCGGGAGTGCCCGGGCCATAGCGCTTGTTCCAGTCAATCAGGAAGCTGTCCTGCAGAACAGAGAACCGGACACTGCCGCATCCCAGGGACCGCAGATGACCCAGTTTATGCGCCATATCCGAATCGAGCTGGATGCACCAGATCAGGCGTTGGAGTTCTTCCTCGCGCAGATTCCAGAAACGCAACTGAAACCGGGCGGTTGAACCGGGCATGATGGCCCGGAAATAGGTGGCCTTTACCGTATCCGGTTGAAAGTCCGGGATGGACATGATGCCGGGACATAAGGGAAAATGGGGGAAAACCCGCCAGCGTTTGGCAATCTGGACGGTTTTCATGGATTTTTCGGCGGTTTCCTGCCATCGTCCCTGGGAAAACTGCCAGTGGCCATAGGGATACGGTGCTTTGAACCAGCCAAATTGCGGATTCTCAAAACGGGCAAAATCAAAAACAACCCGTCCCATGAGGGCCTGATCCGGGCCCTGTCCCACCCAGCCGAACAACGCGTCTGCCGGATTGAGACGGGAAATGTCGGTACTGGCCTCGACCGTGTTGCTGGCAATGGTATAGATGTGACGGATCAATCCCTTGATGCTCAGGGCCGGCAGCGCATAGACACCACTTCCCGGGGGATTGTCCTTATCCGGGGGGGCAAGATTGAAGAAGTCAAAACCATGCACCGGCCCTTCGGGCAGCATCGTTGTATAACTCGGGCTTCCGCTTTCACGGATATGCAGTGGCGTCAGCACCCGGGCTTCCACCATGATCTGGCCGCAATATCCGCCAAATGACCGGTGGGAAATGTATCCGGGAGTCGTTACCGGAACCTGACGGGGTTGATCCGATGCCGGCATCAGCGGGGTCAACCGACTCAGAACAGACGGCATATCCGATCCGGTCAGCTTCAGTTCTTTCCAGATGCCGGACTGTTGAAGCCGGGATGGGTCAAACAGGGCAGCCGTGACGGTATCCGATTCAAGTGTGCGCCAGTGCATGGCATCCAGTTTTCCCTGAACCCATCCCATGCCATTGGTTTTTTCGCCGCCCAGCGGGATATCCCCCCGCTTGAAATCTTCCAGCAAATGCAGCAGCAGATTCACCGCGGGCAGGTCTTTCGGGAGAAGATCGTGTAAATCCAACTGCAGGGAAAATAACAAATTATGGCCATAGGCAAAAAGATAATCCCGTTTGGCCGTTTCGATGGGTTTGGCCGTAAGGGGATCCATCCGGACGCCATCCATGGTACAGAACGCGCGTTCGGCATTTTCCGGATCGCCGAGATAGGCATCGGAAAAAAATACCAGACCCGGTTTGTTTTGTGCACCGAACAGGCGGATCAAAAGATCCATTGTTTCCGATGTTTCGCCCAGAACGGTTTTCAATATCTGGGAGGCCCTGCGACGAAATGCGCCCTTGATGGTGCTGCCCGGGATGTAAATTTCCCAGGTTCCTTCCTTCTGATTGGAGGGAGACCAGGTCAGCATTCTCATAAAAAGCGTGTCGTAGGGCTTTCCATATGCCTGGGAAACCTCACGGCGGTAGGGGCCGCCGGAACGGAAATCAATGTGATTCGGCTGGGTCAGTTCCTGGCGAACCCGGTCCCGATACCACTGGATAAAGGCGATCATGTTTTGATCATTGGTGATGCTTTTCTTCAGATTGGTGGCATTCAGCATATGCCGGTATGCCACGCGCTCATGGCTTGACAGAAATTCTCGCCACACCGGGGCATGCACACCCGACGGGGGGGAATGGGGATCATTCCACTGGGTTTCGCTGATAGTCCCCTTCAACAGCATTTGTTTGATCTGAAGATGTTCCTGGCGGTTTAAAATCTCCATGTCGATCCAGGCATCGCTTTGAAGGAGTTTCAGATGTTGATCGATCTGATTCATAAAATCATGTATGGCCGGCTGGCACAGTCTGGCCAATAAATCGGTCAGGGCGGGTTCGGTGGCCGGCGTTTCATTGACCTGTTGCCAGGCGGTTTCGGGCAGATTGAGGGCCTGTGCAAACTGATCAAATGCCTGACGGTCAATCTGCCGCTCTTTTTTCTGCTGGCGTTCCAGGGTCTCCACAACCCGTTTGGCCATGTTGGCTTTTTTTTGAAGGGCTTTCTGAAATGTCTCCAGGGCTTCTGTCTGGGAAGAAAATGCCTGATTGACAAATGGTTTGAGTGCTTCAAGAATTTTGGGACTCAGGGCATTTTTGCCTTTTGACAGTTTCTTGTTTGCGGCATCGGTAAACAGCCACTGCTCAACCTGACTGACGGATTGTTCAAGCAGGCAGACTGCGGTGATCCTCGGAAGATATTGGGAGAATCTGGATTTCCATTCCTCGGGTTTGATGATGGGACCGGCCAGGGTCACTTCCAGCCGTTTTCGGATGAAATCCGGAATCTGACGAAGGGCCTGGACCAGAAATTGGCCGTCCGCAGCCTTGAGCGTTGCCCCCGAATCGTCTATTTTTCCCCAGTTCCATCCGACCAGAACCGGATTGTCTGCTGAAAAATGCAGGGCAAAATTCAAATGGTTGCCTTTACCCTGCGGCTTGGGGGGATGCGCCGGTTTCGGAATCGGCAGACTGGCTTCCAGGCGTAGCCTTCCCAGTCCTTTGGATTTGCCGGCGCCAAACCAGAATCGACCGGCAATCAATTCCTGAAGGATATAGTAAAGCCGATCCGCATTCTGCGCATCCACCAGCAGCTTATCGTTAACCGTCATGATAAAATCAAATACCGATTTGCGCATGACCGTTTCCAGCTTGTAATTGGCGTTGGCTTCACTGGCCCAGCGGTCTTCATTCAATCGCATGCCCATACGCAAATCAAAGAAATGGCTTTGGGTATAGCATTGGGGTTGCAGCTTGCAACTGATTTTGGAAATCAGACCTTCCGGCATGGCTTTCCCATACAACCGCAGCCACATTTTGTTCAACAAACCGATGTTTTTACCGTTTCTGGACTGCCCGATGAATGCGTCCATCAACGATTGCGCGGTTCCCTCGATGTTGCCTGCCAAAGAGACCAGGCGATGGGTGCCGTCGTCATCACGGGTAAAAAGCGTCTTTTTGGCATTGCCCCGAAAAATCGGGGATTCTGCACACAGGATGCCTTTAATAATCATTGTGTTTGCCTTTCCGATAAAACTGCCACAATTCAGGCCGGGAGTGGATGGATTTTCCAGGGGCCTCTTCAGGATGAACGAACCCAAAATACAATTTAAACAATCATAGCACAATGTTTTTTTGACGGACGGGATTTTGAAAAAAACGATAAACGGGGATGGTCATCAGATTTTTATCAAATCGTAGGCCCGAGTTCCAAGGCCGATTTCCTCGGCATAGGCCAGTTGATGCATCCAGTCTATTTTGGGATAGATGCCCCGGAATTTGTCCTCGCCAGCCTTGGTGTTGGCTGTCAGGCAGGAGCCTGGATTGGCCAATTCCTGATTGACCAGATCCACGGATGCCTGATCGATGGCAACCGGATCACGGGAAGCCAGGACCCCGATGTCCCGAACAATCGGGGCATCATTATGCCCATAGCAGTCACATGCCGGTGAAACGTCTGTAATAAAATTGATAAACAGGCATTTCGATTCTTTTCCCGTCAAAACTCCGAGTGTGTATTCCACCATGTTTTCCATGAATGTCGGAATGGACTGATTCCACTGAACCTGAATGGCTTCCTGGGGGCAGATCAGGATGCATTCGCCGCATCCGATACATTTTTGGGTATCCATGACCGCTTTTTTTTCAACCACAGACAGGGCATGTTGGGAGCAATGCACCACGCATTCGCCGCATCCGATACATTTTTTCCGTTTGATTTCCGGCGACAGGGTGGAATGCTGGGCCAGTTTTCCCTTTCGGGAAGCACATCCCATGCCGATATTCTTGATGGTGCCACCAAATCCGGAAAGTTCATGTCCCTTGAAGTGCGCCATGGAAATCAGGGT
>JBFXFK010000108.1:13537-16766 GCA_050179135.1 Desulfatirhabdiaceae bacterium
GAGGCCTGGTATATTCTTCATGGCTGCAAGAGCCACCCCGAACTCATTGGTTCGAGGCTTTCCGGAGCGATGGATGCGCCCCGGTTCATTCCGGTGCTGACCACCAACCGGCTGGCCGAACTATGTCAGGCGGATCAGGATATTCCGGAAGAACAATTGCCCCAATCCGGTTTGTTCTGCCCGTTTCTGGAAAACGACAGGTGCCTGATTTATGCGGTAAGGCCATTTGCCTGCCGGTGCATGACATCCGTCACACCATGTTCCACAACCGGCTTTGCCGACCAGAGTGACTGGATGGTAAGTCTGAATACCCTGTATCTGCAGGTTATCGAGCATCTGGACAAGAGCGGGTGGTCCGGGAATCTGATCGATCTGGTTCATATTCTGAGCATAAATCCCGCTGATCTGAACCAATCGACGCCGGTTCTGGTAAAAAACCGGCCAATTGGAACCGTGTTCATTCCACCCGGATATCGCAGCAGAATGTCGCCGGTTTTCCAGGAATTATGGGCCATCATATCCCCAGCAATTCCCG
This sequence comes from Desulfatirhabdiaceae bacterium, assembly GCA_050179135.1. Lineage (GTDB taxonomy): Bacteria > Desulfobacterota > Desulfobacteria > Desulfobacterales > Desulfatirhabdiaceae > UBA4064. The sequence goes on from JBFXFK010000108.1 coordinate 14,073, forward strand.
GGCGTTGCCACCCATGATCCGCTGAATGTCACCTGAATCGATTCCGGCTTTTTCCATTTCAGCCAGATACCGGGCCGGCTTCAGCAGCGGATAATCACTTCCGAACAGAATTTTATTGGCGCCTATGATATTGATGGCCGTCTGATACATGGCGGCATCGTACAGAAACGGGGATGCAGCGGTATCAAACCAGACCCGTTTAAGGCTTTCCTTCACCTCTTTTTTCAGGAGGGCATAAAACAGAATCCCGCCGCCCCAGTGGGCCAGAATCAAATCATTGTCAGGAAACCGGCGGACCAGGGCATAAATCTGTTCCAGTGTCATGGGCGCCTTTCCCGGATACATGTGGCCGATGGGTTCATTGGTATGAATCATGACCGGAAGATCCCGGTTTCGGCAGATATCAATGATGGGCGCCAGGGCGGAAAGTGCCGTTTCATCGATTCCGGCCTGGTAAAACGCCAGTTCGCCGACACCCTTCAACCCCTTATCCAGACATCGTATCACCTCTTTTTCCGCACCGGCCCTCATGGGGTCCAGGCAACAGAAACCGATCAAGCGCTCCGGATAGCGGTTGACGGATTCGATGATGGTGTCGTTGTTATGTCTGGCGGTTTCCAGGCTGATCCAGGGAAATCCGAACACCACGGACCGGTTGATGCCCTGTTCATCCATGACCTGTATCAGCTCATCCGCGCTGCTCATCCGGGATTTGGGGTTGTCATACAGCAATCGGAATGCCGGCTCGTTGGCAAACCAGGCGCTTCGGTTTTTTCGAATCGCGTCTGGAAACAGATGGGTGTGGATGTCGATGCGCATAGTCGTTCAATTTCGTGTGTTGGGTGTCGGGTATCGCCGTAGGGGCGACCGGCCGGTAGCCCTGTTATTTCATTTTCATGATCCGGATGAATTTGTCTTGATAACAGGATAGCTGGCTGATATCGTTTCATGCATACATAGCTTTTAAGATAATGATTTTGGGAAGGCAGCAGGGAGGGGATAGGCCTTTAGCGGCTGGCGCCTTGAAAAACTCCTCGGCCATCCCCGACCGATAACGCACCCAAAATCTTTATCTTGAAAGCTATAGCAGATTTCATCCGTCTGACAACCATATTTCATTCGAAGTGTCAATATAAAAGACTGGACCGGTTGACCAGACAACCGGCCACGACCAAAAAGGGGAGATGACCATGAGCAGAGTACTGATTATCGGAGCAGGAGGGGTCGGCGGGGTTGTAACCCATAAATGCGCCCAGGTTCCGGAGGTGTTTACCGACATCATGCTGGCCAGCCGGACAATTGAAAAATGTCAGGCCATCCAGAATCAGATTGACCGGCCGATTGACATTGCCCAGGTGGATGCGGACAACACGCCGGAGCTGGTCCGGCTCATCCAGCGCTTCAAACCCGATCTGGTGATCAATGTGGCGCTGCCCTATCAGGATCTGACCATCATGGATGCCTGTCTGGAAACCGGAGTCGATTATCTGGATACCGCCAATTATGAACCCCGGGATGAGGCAAAGTTCTGTTACAAATGGCAGTGGGACTATCATCAGCGATTTGTGGACAGGGGCATCATGGCGTTACTGGGCAGCGGATTCGATCCAGGTGTCACCAATGTATTTTGCGCCTATGCCAAAAAGCATCATTTTGACGAGATTCACACCGTGGATATCATGGACTGCAACGCAGGCGATCATGGTCATCCGTTTGCCACCAATTTCAATCCGGAAATCAACATCCGGGAAGTGACGGCAAAGGGGAAATACTATGAAAACGGCCAGTGGGTGGAGACCGATCCGCTGAGCGTCCACAAGACCTTTGATTTTCCCGGCATCGGCCCCAAAGAAATGTACCTGATGTATCATGAGGAAATGGAATCTTTGGTGAAACATATTCCGGGCATTCGCCGGATGCGCTTCTGGATGACATTCGGTCAGGAATATCTGACCCATCTGCGCGTTCTGCAGAATGTGGGCATGACCCGGATCGATCCGGTCCGGTTTCAGGGTGTGGATATCATCCCCTTGCAGTTTTTGAAGGCACTGCTGCCCGAGCCATCCAGTCTGGGTGAAAACTATCAGGGAAAAACAAATATCGGCTGCATGATCGAAGGCCTGAAAGACGGAAAACCGGTCCGGTACTATGTCTATAACATCTGCGATCATGCGGCATGTTATCGGGAAATAAAGGCCCAGGCCATTTCCTATACCACAGGCGTTCCGGCCATGATCGGGGCCATGATGATATTGACCGGGGCCTGGAAAAAAACCGGGGTGTACAATGTGGAACAATTTGATCCGGATCCGTTTATGGAGAAACTGGGAGTATATGGCCTGCCATGGATCGAAACATTTTATTGAATCCGGCGGTTCCGTCGCCGTGTTATATCGTTTACGAGTCCGCGATTGACGCCAATCTGAAGATTCTGGATTCGGTTCAGAAACGGACCGGCGCCAAAATCCTTCTGGCGCTGAAGGGCTTTGCCATGTTCAGCCTGTTCTCGCGGATACGGGCGGTTCTGCATGGCATAGCAGCCAGTTCCATCGATGAAGCCCGCCTGGGATATGAGGAATTCCAAAAGGAAGTCCATACATGCGCCCCGGCATACCCGGACGCGGATTTTGAAGGGCTTTTGACCTACAGCGATCATATTACCTTCAATTCCTTCACCCAGTGGGATCATTTTCG
>JBFXFK010000109.1:0-14174 GCA_050179135.1 Desulfatirhabdiaceae bacterium
AAACTGCCAGCAGATACACTGGATTCGGTACCTGATTTTATCAAACGGGTACGACAGGATACCGACATCCGTTGTGCGATCCTCTTTGGCAGCGCGGCAACAGGCACCCTGAAACCATTGAGCGATATCGATCTGGCTGTGTTGTTGTCAAACACGCTGAATAAAGAAGAACGAATACAAAAGCAACTGGATTTGTTGGATATCTGCAATACCGTTTTTAAAACGGATGAAATCGACCTGGTGGTTCTGAACGATGCGTCCCCCCGATTTGTTCATAACATTTTAAAAACCGGCAAACTGCTTTTCACGATCGACAAAAATGAATTCATTGATTTCCGGGAACGGATCACCCGGGAGTATCTGGATTTCAAATTTTTCCGGAACAGCTTTGAACATGCATTTATGGAAGGCATTGGCTACGGTGGACGAACGGATTAAGGAACATCTCATGCATCTGAACCGGTATCATCTATTTTTATGTGATGCCCGAAATATTCCATATGAGACATTTATGGCGTCTCCAATTTATCAGGCCAGTTCCGAACGGTTTCTTCAACTGGCCATCGAAAGCTGCCTGAATATCGGCAACCGGTTGATATCACTGATTCAATTTCAAAAACCGGTTAAGGCTCCGGAAACCTATGCCGACATTTTCAAAACAATGGAGGAGATCGGCATTGTCGATTCGGAATTCTCGAAACGGCTGGTTAAAATGGCAAAATTTCGCAACCGCCTGGTTCATCTGTATTGGGAAATAGACCGGAACACGCTATATCAATTTTTACAGGAAAACCTGGATGATTTCGTTTTGTTCCGCAATTGTGTCGTGGATTTCATCAATGCCAACAGGATGCCATAATAAACAGGTTATTGCGGTAGCCGGTAGGTCAGGGTGTCGCGGCTTTTTGCGATTCCCTGACATGCAGAACGGCCAAAATGCGATCCGGCATTTTCAGGCAGGCCAAAAATCCGGCCAGCCTGACCTACACCGCCAATCGCATGCCGGCCAAGCTGTCAGCGTAGGTCAGGGTGCGACCAACGGGAGTTCCCTGACAAGCCGGTAGCAGGCCATACTGTAGCATAGGGCCTTGTGCCCGTTCAGGTTTTTTAAATCGGTTTCCGTTTCAACACCAATAACGCCCACAAGGGGCTATACTACGAGGCCGGAATGCCACTTTGCAAGCTGTACTGTAATAGGGCCTCGTGCCCGTTCGGAAAAACAGATGATCAGAACATCAGAAGTCAAGAAGATCGGAAATGGCAAAACAGCCACCCGGCATCATCTCAACTTCTGCTCTTCCCAACTTCTCAACTTCAATTTTTTTTAACAATCAGGGGGTACCCATGAAACACCACCGTAACGCTGCATGTCTTATGACCATTTGTCTCGCCATCATCACACTCGTAACCCTGCCCGTACTGGCAGCCACCGGAGTCCCCAATGTCCTGAACTATCAGGGTACGCTTCAGGATGATTCCGGAAATCCGGTCAATGGCGAAAAGGTCATGTCCTTTCGAATCTACCCGGCTATGAATACCCCCAAGGACAGCAACCTGTGGGCCTCCGGTGACATGACACTTCAGGTCAGCCAGGGGCAATTCAGCATCAATCTGGGTGACACGGTCGGCATCCCTCCAAAAATCCCCGCCCAACCGGCATTTCCTGCTGATCTCTTCAAAGATGACACCCGGTATCTCGGAATCACAGTCGATGGCAGTGAACTGGTCGATCGGAAGAAACTGGTCAGCGTTCCCTATGCCATGTCGGCAGGGTCCGGTGGAATACCAAAGGGGCTTATTGCCATGTGGAGTGGATCAACTGTGCCGGAGGGGTGGGCGTTGTGTGATGGGCAGAATGGGACGCCGGATTTGAGGAATAAATTTATTGTAGGCGCTGGAACATCCTATTTACTTGGAAATACCGGTGGGGAAGCGACACATACATTAACAATTGATGAAATGCCTACTCACACGCACATTCAAAATGCCCATACCCATATTCAAGACGCCCATAATCATGCTTTAAGTTCCGGCTGGTCAGAAAATGCTTCCAATGCATCACTTGTTATGTCGGATGAAGGAAACGATGGAAAAAGAACGAACTATTCACAGAACACCACCGCGACAAATCAAAATACTGTCGCCACTAACCAAAACACGGGAGGCGGTGGTGCTCACAACAATCTTCCACCATACTATGCACTGGCATACATCATGAAGCTTTAGCAGATAGACGTTAGGTCAGGAGGTTGCAGCCCTTTGCAACGCCCTGACATGCGAAATGAAGTCTGGAAATGTCATGCAGCCCAAACAACCGGCCAGCCTGATCTATCGAACAATCATCACAACAAAACAAATCTGACCCCAAAACATTCCTTTGCAGACAGGGAGAAGGCTCATGAAAGTTCAACAAAAACTGATCATCCTTTCGCTCTTCATCCTTTTTTTATTGCCGATTCAGGCATTCGCTTACAAAATCATCCATGACTTCACTTCTCCTATTGGCGGAAAACTTACAAACAATTCGGTCACAATCACTGCCTGCAATATGGAGCCGTTTGGGGCGCCAACACAAGCAGACTTGGATGCGCTTTATCAGAAAGCACAAGAAGATGCTCAAGAGGGTAGTGATTTCAAACAAAGTCTGGGGTTTCATGATTGTACTTACATAGAATCGCAAAATGGTCCAAGTTGCCTGGACGACCGATTGAAAACACTTCTTCTTGATCCTTATGCCAATTATGAAACCGTTGGATTTATTCAGGCATTCAGGGATAGTGGTATTGAAGCGAAGCTTAAATCAGCTATCGAAACATACGCTTATCTTGTTAAAAATAATTATTCTGAAAATGCGGCACTTTCTCTCAAACAGGCCATTCGCGATCTTGTAACTATCTATATGGTATTTGCAGATGAATTCTTGATCGATGCACTTGATTTTCGTTTTTCAACAGCTACTCAAAACATGGATGCTTATCTGGATGAGCAAATCGAGCTTCTTTTGAAAGCAATTGATTACTATACAGAAGGAACGGAGGCTTTTGTTTCTGTATGGATAGAACCTATTGTAGGCACAAATGATATTATTGGGAGTTTATTTGGGCAGGATGAATGGGACCTTTTTTCCCTGTTACATGAACGCCTGACGATGGCAGTGCGTGAAGATGGCATAAGAGAGCGGGCAAAACTTGTAAAACCCACTGATGAAATTCTCTCTTACCTAACTGATCACATTGTATCACTTTATATTCAGTCTGCTGCCATGTCTGAGGTAACAGGATCAAATTTTCAAACCTTTGGCAGTGAACAGATTATGACCGCCCTTAATACATTAAAAAAGCAACTTCTCAGTTATAAGGCCGGATTTAATCCTCTCGGATATGAAGCGCGTTATGTTCCACTAGATGCATTTGAGGATATTTATGAAGCCGCTCAAAGTATTCTCAGTCAATGTGGTTCGCTTGAATCAGAAGTAAAGCAGGAGCAACGGGACTATGATTATGTTCTGCAAAAAATAACTGAACAACAAATGGCCCTAAACACCACATACATGACACAACTTTCAGAATTGACTGGATGCAGAGTTGACCTTACTGTAGAAAATTTTGCGGAATGTGTTAGAAAAGCCGGGTTCGATCTATATGACTGTGCTATTGAAATGACGGCAGATAATTTTGAAGGATGTGTCCGATTAAAACCTGAAAACAATTCTGTGCTGGGTTCCAAATATCGTCAAATAAAGGATGCAGATTTAAGCCTGCAGCTTGCCCGAACGAAGTTTAAAAATATCGGCAAACAGATTGAGTACGAGAATGCCCGGCAAGATTATTTGATTGAAATCTGGAATGACCTTTTGGGTGCTCAAAAAGAGTCTTTAAAAGATTATCAGGATAAGATTCTTAATTCCTGTTTAATAAAAGAAGAAAAGACGGAGGTTAAGTATAAAGGGGAAAAGAAAACAAAAACAAAAAGAACAGAGAAATCATTCACGCTGCGGGATGATAAACTGGGACTTGATTTGGAAAAGGAAAAAGCCGCCTATGAGGCTGCTTATAATTTTGGTATCAAGCAGGTAAAAGATGATACGGTTATAAAAAATCTTCTGCTACAACAGGCTGAGGCACTTATTGGAATTGATCTGGCAGTTCAAAATAAAAATGCCATGATTGCGATGTTTGATTCTTCCATAGTCCAGAAGGACAACCTTCTCTCGCTATGGCTACAAAATAATGAATTCATAGAGAAATATTGGGAGCAAAAATTACCGAATCAGAGAATAATTCTAAGTCAAAAAATACTTGAATTGACTGAACGGTTTAATGAACTAGCGCATTATGCATATTTGGCTACCAAGTCTCTGGAGTACAAATATATGGTCGAGTTGCAAGGTATTGATATACCAGGTGGAAAAAAATTGAATGCTACCGACTTATTCAAATGCCAAACAACCACAGATTTCAGTACATATTTGACCAATCTTTCCAATTATAATTTTATGGAATGTCCGACAGGTTCTTTTCAGCCGCATGAATATCGTATTTCATTGGTTTATGATATTCTCGGCCTTTCCAACAAGAACTTGGGTGATCTTAACAATGATGGAATCATTGATTCAACATTAGAAAAGGTTGTTGATGTTCAATATCAAAAAGTGCAGCAGTTTATTAACCAGAATATAGATACAGAAGGCAATTTGACATTTGATTTTAGCTCATCTGTCTATGACAAAGTCTTTCAATCATATAAAAAGGCAAATCTTAAAATATGGCAGGGTGGTGTACCATGTGCATCTTCGGTGACAACACGCGGATTGACTTCAAGCCTTTTTTTCAAAGGTAGCTCAGGAAGCATTTTTCCTGTTATATATATAGCCCAGAAAGGGACGCAGACGTTTTTACGCAAAGACAGTGAGCTTGCAGATTATTATCCAATCAAGATACTTGCCATGATTACTTCAAAGGATCAAGAGCCTGAACCTTTTACCAAAGATTTATTTACTCCTTATAATGGAATTGATCCCCGATACCAAAGTGCAAGCATGGGCGAATGGACACCGGCTTTTTCAAACAGAAGTGTTTCTGCTACGGACTGGGTTGTCACGCTTTATCGTGAGCCCGCAGAATACGGATTTAACAATATTCCTTTTGATAAACTTACCGATATTGCCTTCTATTTTGGAACTATTGGTCAAAATTTTGAATAATCGGTATGACCAAACTGCAGTTCATGATGATAAAACAGGAAAAAACCTTTAGCCGTCATTGTCTGGCTTTCTAAAATCGAAGTTTAGACATTTTTCTATCACAACCCGGGATTGAAATCCTGGACTACAGTCGCAATATCACGCTAAATCGACAAAAGGCTGAAGCGAATGCTGAAACACATTCTTATCGCCCTGTGCATAATCGTTCTCCATTCCGGCCTGATCGCCCACGCCGCAGACAAGTCCGGCGTCGATCCCCGTGTCATTTCGCTTCCCGGAGGGCCTGGCTCCATCGAAGGCCTGGGAGAATCCTTTGAACCGGGGCTGAACAGTGGAACAGCATCGTATGGCGTAAAAATCCAGGCTGTTCCGGGAATCGGCCAGTTTCAACCGGAAATTCGACTGTCTTATGAAGCGGGTTATGGCAATGGTCCTGTCGGGCTGTCCTGGAAACTGAACACCCCTTTTATCCAGCGTCAAACAGATAAGGGGCTGCCGAGGTATGGGGATACCGACCGGTTTGTCTTTGCCGGATCCGATGAACTGGTTCCGATGGAAAATGGATTTTATCGTTTGAAAATTGAAACCGGATTCACCCGTTTCAAAAAAACGGATACCGGCTGGGAATCCTGGACCCGGGATGGAACCCGTCATGTTTATGGCCAAAATGCCGACGCCCGTATCGAAAATCCGTGGGGTGTATTTACCTGGATGCCGGAAACATCCATCGATACCAATGGCAACGAAATTCACTATTCCTATTTCCGGGATGGCGGCAACCTGTACCTTCAGGAACTGCGTTATGGAGAAACAAACGGCTCTGGCAAACGTTCCGTTGTGTTTGAATATGAGGATAGAAGCGATGTCATCAGCGATTATCGAAGCCGGGAATGTATCACCACGGCCAAACGCCTCAAAAGCATTCTGGTGTATTCTGAAACCCGGCTCATCCGCAAATATGTTCTCGATTACACAACATCATCCGGAACAGCACTGTCGCTGCTCCATAAAATCAGTCAGTTGGGCTCCGATGGCGAATCTCTTTTGCCGGCGTTGTCTTTTACCTATGGAAACGGTTCACTCCCGCCCCAGGTCGTTCATTGTCAAAACCCGCCGGGAGTTGCACTTTCCGGCAGCGAGGCCGACCTTCTGGACATGAATGGCGACAGCCTTCCCGATATCCTTTATACACCGGTCAGTGGCCATGAAATCTATCTGAATCAGGGACGGGGAATTTGGAATGAATCTTCGCAAAAACCCGCGGTATCGCCGGGGTACAATCTGTCGAACAGTGGGGTTCTGATGGGTGATCTGAATGGTGATGGACTTTCGGATCTGTTGGTCCAATCGATCGATTCATTCGGCTTTTTTAAAAATACCGGAAAGCCCTGGGAAAAGGAAGCTGACTGGGTCCCATATGCCAGTACCGTTCAGTTCTATATCGATGGACCCGATACACGTCTGTTGGATGTCAATAACGATGGCCTCATGGATGTGGTGGTGGCAAGGCCCCAAGATTTTCTGATCTATCTCAATCATGCCGATACCCCCTGGAGTGAGGTATTGAATACGACAAATCCCACGGGATTTTTGTTTACCAATACCCATGTTCAGTTTGCCGATATGAATGGCGACCGGATGGAGGATCTGGTCTATCTGGATTCAGGCGGGTTTACCTGGTATCTGCCCGGCATGGGATATGGTGAATTTGGAAAAACCGAAGTGTTCATGGCCAACAGCCCGGCCCTTTCCGATACCAAAATCACCGATAATACCGTAATGGTTGCCGACATCAACGGAGATGGTCTGGCCGATTTGCTTCAGGTGGACAGCCATGAAATCACGGCATGGCTGAACAGGGGAAACAATTCTTTTGCAGGTGCTGTGATGTATGAAAACATGCCGAATTTCAACACCGGCATCCCCCAACTCCGCCAGGCAGACATGGACGGAGACGGCTACCGCGATCTGCTGTATTCCTTTGACAATGCACCGGTAAACGATGCCTACCAATATGTTCGTTTTATTGCGGATCACCATCCCAATCTGCTGACCCGCATCGACAACGGCCTGGGCCAGGTAACCGACATCTCCTACAAATCCTCCACCGAATACATGCAGGAAGCCCGGGATCAGGGCAATCCCTGGCAAACCACCCTGCCCTTTCCGGTCCAGGTGGTCAGCCGCAAAACCATTACAGACAAGAACAGCGGGCACCAGTACGTAACGGATTATGTGTACCGGGACGGATATTACGATGGCCTTGAAAAAGAGTTTCGGGGCTTTGCCGAGGTGACGCAACTGCAATACGGAGATGACACCTCCCCGACACTGAAAACCGTCACCCGCTTCGATGTGGGCAAATCCGAAGAAAGCCGCAAGGGCATGATTCTGGAGCAGGCCACCTGTACCGAAACCGGTGACCCGGACACCCATACCGGCCTGTTTCAAAAAATGGCCCATCAGATCGATACAAAAGTCCTGGCACAGGGGACCAATGGCGAATCGGTCCGGTTTTCCTATACCATGCAGGATGATGCCGCCATTTATGAGCAGACAGCCACGCCCCGGTATCTGCGGACCGTTCATCATGTGGATGATTATGGCAATGAAACCGGCAACTTCAATTATGGCGAGATTGTCGGAGCTGATCTGGCATATGGGGATGACGACATCCTCACCACCACCACATTCGATTACCGTATCAATGACACCCACTGGATGCTGGATCTGCCGTCCCGGATCACCCAGACCCGGTTGTCCGGCGCGTTTGTATCCGATACCAAACACATTTACGATGACCACGGCAACCTCATCCGGCAGGAAAAATCGCCCAATGGAACCGACTGGATTGCCGTTGTCAGAAATGAATACGACACCTACGGCAACATCATCAAAATGATGGATGCCAACAACCATTCCCGGTCCATCGGCTATGATCCGGTGTTTCACACCTTTCCGGTATCGGAATCCATCGATGACCTGGGTCTTGCCGTCACCGCGGCCTATGACACGGGCTTTGGCAAAATCATCTCGTTTACGGATTACAATGGTCACATCACCCGGTTTGGATATGATGTGTTCGGCCGGTTGACTGCCATTGTCAAGCCGGGCGACACAGAAGCCCTGCCTACCCAACGCTTTGAATACCATCTGAATGATCCGGTCAGTTTTATCAAAACACAACTGCGGGAGGTATCGGGCCAGCCGGAAACCTATGATGCCCTGGCCTATGTGGATGGCCTGGGCCGCAAGCTTCAGACCCGATCCGAAGGGGAAAACGGCCAGTGGGTGGTATCCGATGCCATGACCTTCAATCAGAAAGGCAAGGAAAACCGCAAATGGCTGCCCTATTTCAGTACAACATCCGGTTACGAGTTGCCGGACCTGGAACAGCCGGCCATGGATCTGGCCTACGACGCCGCAGGCCGGGTGATTCGGGAAACCAATCCCGATGGCTCCTTCAAGTCCACGGTGTATCTCCCTCTGGCAACAGAGAGCTGGGATGAAGAAGACAATGCCGATGGCAGTCACCAGAACACCCCGCACCGGTATGTCAACGATGGTCAGAACCGGCTGGTGCAGGTGGCGGAGAAAAACGGCCCGGACACATTTATCACCCGGTATGCCTATGACGGCCTGAACAACCTGATTCAGATCGTGGATGATCACCAAAATGTGAAATCCATGACCTTTGACGGGCTGGGCCGAAAAACCGGAATGAATGATCCGGACAAGGGACTCATGACCTACCGGTATGATGATGCCGGAAACCTGATTCAGACCACGGACAACAAGAATCAGGTGATCTCCTATACCTATGATGCCGCCAACCGGATTCTGGCTGAATCCTATGACGGCATTCAGGTGCAGTATCATTATGACAGCGATTTGCCATCCGGCGATTTTGTCTGCAGCAACACCCGGGGCCGTCTGGCCCGGGTGGCGGACGAGGCCGGAGAGGTGCTGTTTTCCTACACGCCCCGCGGAAACATGAATGCCAAGGCCCGCCGGACTTTGGGCTATGAATTCAAGCAGGCCATGACCTATGACGCCATGGACCGGATGACCGGCCTGACCTATCCGGACGGCATGCAGGTGAGCTTTTTGTACAACAGCATGAATCAACTGGAGGCCATTCCGGGATATGTGGATGCCATCGATTACCATCCGTCCGGCAGAAAGACCCGGTTTGTCTATGCCAACGGCGTGGAATCCGGGTATCAGTATGACCAGCGGTATCGCATGACCACCCTGCAATCCGCATTGGGAAACCGGGTATTGCAGGATCTGAACTATGGCTATGATCTGACCAGCAACATCCTGTCCATCACCGATGGCCGGACCCAACCGACACCCGAAAGCCTGACCCGGCAGTTTGTCTATGACGACCTGTACCGCCTGACTGAAGCCGCGGCCCCGTCATGGGCCATTCAATATGGCTATGACAGCATCGGGAATCTGGTTCAGCAGGCATCCGATGTGGCGGATGCCAAGGTGAACCTGGGCGCCCTGACCTATGGCGAAGGCAGCGCCGGACCCCATGCCGTGACCCGTGCTGGAGCGTATGTGTATGGCTATGACGGCAACGGGAATCTTTCGACCAAAACCGGCCAGCGATTTGATTTCGATTACCGAGACCGGATGAGATCCACGGAACGGGATGCGGACGGCGTAAAGGCCCAATACCGGTATGATTATGGCGGCAACCGGGTCATCAAAAGCGTGACGCAGGGTGTGGATACAGACACCACCATTTATGTGGATCAGTTCAGTGAGGTTCGAAAAAACCAATTGATCCAGCATATCTATGCCGGAGATCGCCGGGTGGCCCGAATCAGCCGGCCGTTTGATATGGAACTGTTTTTGATGGATTCTGAAAATCTGACATTTGCGGATTTTGATGCGGATACTGATGGCGTCATATCTATAGATGAAATCCGGACCAGGGGAAGCGATCCCGGCCTGATGGAAGTGCCGGAAGTGCGGGATGCATTGTTGATTTACAAGGAAAAGCTGGCGACGCAGCCGGAGATATTGCCGTTTGGGGTGATTGCTGCGGCTGTGCATGAACTGAATGGGGGTGAGGGGGAGATGGCGCCGGCGGTGGTGTTTTATCTTCCGGATCATCTGGGCAGCGCCTCCATGATGGTGGATGACCAGGGGAATGTGGTGGAAGAGAGTGTGTTTTATCCCTATGGCATGGAGCGGGTTCGGGAGGGGAGCTTTTCGGCAGAATATAAATTTACCGGGAAGGAGCTGGATGGGGAGAATGAACTGCACTATTTTGGGGCTCGGTATTATGATGCTATGGTGGGGCGGTTTGTTAGTGTGGATCCACTTAATTTGGATATTCAAGCAAGCGATAATTTTAGCAAAGAACATTTGAATTCATATTGTTACACAACTAATAATCCTATTAGCAAAATTGACCCATTTGGATTATATGAAATCGGCACAGAAGCTTGGAATGCAGAATTTGTACATACTCATAAAATGGCCAAAAAAGATATCTGCTCAGAAAAAACAGCATATTATCAAAAAAAATATAATTATATGCAAAAGCAATTAGGACAATGGTTTAATTCTGGTGGTCCTCAAGCACTTAGTGAAAGAGAAGGAGCAAAAGCAGGATATGAAGCATTAGCAGATGGTGCCAATTTATATTTCGACGTAGAACATAAGATTTTAGATCTTTTTGAAATCGGTGCCGGACCAGTTGGAGGAAAAATTATAAAGGGCTATAAAATTGCTGAAAGAATAGCTTTAAAGAAATTTGCACCGGAAGTTTACAAAGGAGATTGGGGTGATGTAGTGCTTGAAACCAGCTTAGACCTAATGCCGCTAGGAAAAGAGAGCCCCGTTCATTATAATGCTCAATTCCGTTGGGCACATTTAGGAAGAATTGGACCTCAAAGAGCAACTGATTTTGCAAAGAAATATGTAAATGATAAAGTAAAAGATTTATATAAAGAATCAGTGAAAACAATTTTTAAGTCCTTTAAAGAAGGATTTAAATAGCTTGGTAGCAGAACAGCCGGAATGCTATTCGCCAATGTCATGCAGGCCAAACAACCGGCCAGCCTGGCCTATGCGGCTAATCGCATTCCAGACCAACGGGAGCCCCCTGACATTCCCATCATTGACGGCAAAACATTTTGTCAGGCAGGTCCCGCCGGTCGCAACCTGACCTGCACAATAGACATGAAACGGGAATATAACCTGTGACCAACATCCGCCGATATCCAACCCAAAACAAACCGGTTTTTATCACGGCCGTGTGCCACCGGCGAACACCGTATCTGAAAGCGGAAACGGCCAAACACCTGCTACTGGATATTGTTCACGAGGTTCAAACGGAAAAACCGTTTTCGCTGTATGCGTATGTGCTGCTGGATGACCATGGGAAAAACTGGTTTTACGTTTTATGTTTCAGGTTTTAGTCTGCCATAGGTGAATCCTGAAATGATGAATATCCATATATTTGGAGAAACTAACAAAATTCGCCATGTCGGATATCATGCAATCCGCAATCCTGCGGTTACCCATCACTTTAAACGGAACAAGCGCTTTCCGGAAAGCATCTTTGATTTGTTGCTGTGAGACGACTCAGTATTGCTGTATCACTGAGTCGTCTCAGACGGCAACACCTCTGAACTCTAACCTTGCCCTCAAGACAAGGTTTTAACAATTGAAATAAATTCGAGCGGGGTATGAGTATGGATAAAAAATCGAAGGTGACGAGACTGGTTAGGTTTATACTGTGCTTTTTTTTTATAATAATTACGTTTTGTAATGTCGCTGAATCTGCAGATGGAAGGGTAGTTACTGTAGATGGTATAAGTGGTCTATTAACAGCCATTAATCCTTTGTACGTACCTTCTACTGCAACTTGCTATCTGTATGATGCAATCAGTCCGGAATGGCGTACAAATTTACAGAATATGATTGGTCCTGTACAACCATTTTACTGGGGTGGAAATCTGTACACACAAACTACAGCGGCCGTTGAGAGTCTATACAATATATTAAAACCAATATCGGATAGTAATAAAATCAACAATACCCCTCTGGTGATACTTTCGCATAGTTGGGGAACGGTTCTGACATATATCGTTCTTCATGAACACAATGATATTGTTGTCGATAAGCTGATAACAATGGGCTCCCCATTAGAGTCTGTTGTGCCTGGTATCAATACCGTTACATACCCAGCTCTTGTTTTATATGGGATATGGTCTGTCGATCCCTTGCCCAATATTAAAATCTGGCACAACTATTGGGCATCTTGCGATCCAGTTTCCTCTATCATTCCTGCTGCAATGAATCATCAGTCTGATCTATCAGTTCTTTTTGATGGTATTTGCCACGGCGGTTATTATGAAGATACTTTAGAATGGAACAATATTTTATCAGATGCTCTCAATACTCAACACCCTTTATTAATATCTTATACATCCAGCACATATTCAGCTCCTGGAGATATTAGCTTTAGTGCAACTGGTTCCCTCACAAATGACACCAATGCCACTTATTCATGGAACTTCGGAGACGGATCAACCGCAAGCGGTCAATTCGTCACGCATTTCTATAGGAATCCAAATGAATACACTGTAATACTTACCATGACCGACGGCTATGGCGGAACTCATGTGCTTTCAGAGTCGGTTACTGTACGCCCCCCCCAAATTACTGTCTCCTATCCAGATGGTTTCGATTCTCTTAACAGGCATTTTTCTACACCATCTAACCCCTACGCAAAGGAATACACGTGGCAATACGGTGATGGTAGCCCTTCAGAGACAGGAAAAAATCAAGACCACACATTTCTTGTTTCAGGGAACTATAATATAATCCTTACTTTAACCCTAATTGACGGTTCGACAGTTTCTGTGACCGAGCCAATATTTGTTGGACCAGGCACTATCTTTGTTCAGGGTCACACCATTTACTATGATGAGACATGGCATAGTGGTGGAACATACGTTGTTCAAGGAACCATAGTGGTTGCAAATGGCGCAACACTGACTATAGAACCTGGGACTCAAGTCAAGCTCAATCATGGTGTAAATATCAATGTCGCTGGCATATTGACCGCAACCGGGGTTATGTTTACGGCGCAGGATCAGGCAAGTCCCTGGAGCGGTATCCTTTTTGACGGATCAGGGGCAACACAAAGCCGGTTGGAAAACTGTGTTCTGCAATATGTCAACAGTTGGTATTACAACGGTGAGGCAGTGATTTTTATCAGGAACGCATCACCGACAATCAAAGGATGTACGATAAACAACTGCGGTGCATATTATGGAATTCGCATACAAAACGGATCGCCGGTAATCCAGGACAATACCATTAACGGTGTGACCAAGGGAATTTATGTTGATGCCACTTCCTCTCCAACAGCCACAGGCAACACCATCACCAACAATCAGTATGGCATCTGGATTGACGGTGGTGGAACCTATCAAAGCAACACCATTAACGGAAATTCGGAATTCGGGATTTATGTGGCATATTCAACAAACAATCCGGAATTCATCGACAATACCTATGCGGATAATGTCAAGGGAGAAATGACGGCAGGTGGAACGATCCAGGGTGCGGTGAATTGGGCTGCAACCGGAGCAATGGTGTATAACATCAGTGGATTGAGTATCCCACAGGGGGCCAGCCTGACCATTGCTTCTGGACGGACGGTCAAGCTCAATCATGGTGTAAACATCAATGTCGCTGGCACATTGACCGCAACCGGGGTTATGTTTACGGCGCAGGATCAGGCAAGTCCCTGGAGCGGTATCCTTTTTGACGGATCAGGGGCAACACAAAGCCGGTTGGAAAACTGTGTTCTGCAATATGTCAACAGTTGGTATTACAACGGTGAGGCAGTGATTTTTATCAGGAACGCATCACCGACAATCAAAGGATGTACGATAAACAACTGCGGTGCATATTATGGAATTCGCATACAAAA
>JBFXFK010000109.1:14184-16435 GCA_050179135.1 Desulfatirhabdiaceae bacterium
TTCTGCAATATGTCAACAGTTGGTATTACAACGGTGAGGCAGTGATTTTTATCAGGAACGCATCACCGACAATCAAAGGATGTACGATAAACAACTGCGGTGCATATTATGGAATTCGCATACAAAATGGATCGCCTCTGATCCAGGACAATACCATGAACGGTGTGACCAAGGGAATTTATGTTGATGCCACTTCCTCTCCAACAGCCACAGGCAACACCATCACCAACAATCAGTATGGCATCTGGATTGACGGTGGCGGAACCTATCAAAGCAATACCATTAAAAACAACAGTGTCTATGGTCTGTATTATTCCGGGAATACCCTTATCGACGCCACCAACTGCGACTGGGGCGCTCCATCCGGCCCGCTTGATGATTCCGATGACAGAGCGACAGGCGGTCTGTACAATCCTGACGGCAAGGGCAACAAAGTCAGCGATCATGTCAATTATGATCCATGGGTCACTAACGACCAACCGATTCCCGGCGATGTCAACCATGATGGATTTGTCGATTTGACCGATGTGTTGCTGTTGCTTCAGATTCTGACCGGCCAGACACCGGCGGAAGCGGTCTATGCCGATGCGGATGTAAATGGTGATGGCCGATTGGGGATGGAAGAGATAATCTTTATTTTACAGGTGGTGGCAGACCTGTGACCAATGGAAATGTGGCGATGGTGAAATTCCGATATTTATTGACCCCAAATGGCCGGATGGATGATGTGGGTGTTTGGATGCAACCGGCCGTCGGCAATTTCGCCATGATGCCGGGGTGTTGCGGATTTTTGCGGCTCACTGACAGGCAGAGCGGCCGGAATGCAAATGGCCGATGTCAGGCAGACCCAAAAAGCTGGGTCAGCCTGACCAGCACAATTCACCTGAAACGGGAATATGACTGTGACCAACATCCGCCGATATCCAACCCTCAACAAGCCGGTTTTTATTACGGCCGTGTGCCACCGGCGAACACTGTATCTGAAACCGGAAACGGCCCCTTTTAACAGACACGGTATAGACATGTTTACATAACGATTCTAATCAATGGAGCATATGATGCACATTCATAAAAACTACATTACGGATAAAAAAGGGCGCCCCAAGGCAGTTGTGATTTCCATCGAAGATTATCGGAAAATATCCGAATTACTTGGACTTGACCTGGATACTGAAGCTGTCGAGGATCTTCGTGTCGCAAGCCGGGATCGTAAAAACAGAAATAAATTAGCCTATCTGGATCTGGAATCAATCTGATGAGCAGGGTAATTATCCATCACCGGGCCGCGAAATATCTGAAAAAGCTTTCTAAAGACGAAAAAGAGAAAATCAGGCAGACTCTTCGAAAACTGGAAAACTATCCAGGAAAAATCTCCGGCATTAAATATATGAAAGGCGAATGGGAAGGATTTCGACGCATGCGAATCGGTGTTTTCAGGGTCATTTTCTGGTATGAGGAAATGGAGGATACGGTTTATATTGATCACATTGGCCCGCGGGGAGACTTATACAAATGTGGCGTTCCCTGACATCCCCATCAATGACGGAAAATATTTTGTCAGATAGCTCCCTCCAGTCGCAACCTGACCTACACAATTGACATGAAACGGAAATATGAACCGTGACCGGCATCCGACAATACCAACCCACAACAAACCGGTTTTTGTCAGATACCTCCGGCAAAGCCGGAGGCTTGAAAACATTGACCGCTCAAAGCGGTTGTAAACCAATGGCCACCTAAAGGTGGCAACTATTTAAACATTTCTAATTGATCTATTCGTCTGTCTTCTGCTTCCTGTTTTTTAATGTATTGACGAATAGTTGCTTCATCTCTACCAACTGTTGATACAAAATAGCCTCTGGCCCAAAAACTCTGACCAGTAAAATTTTTCTTTCTCCCAAGAAATTCCCTTGCGATATGAATTGCACTCTTGCCTTTGATGTACCCTACTACTTGAGCAACGCTGTATTTTGGAGGAATAGATATCTGCGGTATGGTCTGTACCAGGCGGCCCAGGTAGCCACTTCAAAAAACAATACCTTCGTACAGTTGTTTACCCGGTGTTTGAAAAGCCGGGAAAGGGAGCGGGGAATCAAGACCCGCATGCGGGTGAAGATCAGTGCGAAGATGCTGGTCATTGCCTGGAGCATGATGAAAAGTGGTCAGGAATTCAACAGTGCACTTCTTGGTGTGTGAACCTCCGATGACTGAGCCTGTTTACGAACGTTGAAGCAGGGACTTCTGGAGGGAC
>JBFXFK010000110.1:0-16405 GCA_050179135.1 Desulfatirhabdiaceae bacterium
GGCTTCGGCAGTGGCAATGGATTCGGAAATGGCGCCCGGAGACAGTCCGATACCGCAGACAAAAACCCCTTCCCGGGTGCTTTCAACCGGCCGCCATTTGATGTCGGCTTCCTGATAAAAACCATCCAGATCCGGTTTGATGCCAAAAATGCCGCAGATATCCGTGTTGGGTGACGGGATCATGCCGGCAGCCAGAATCACGCGGTCCGCTTGAATTTCGAGCACTCTGTTCAGGACAGGTTCCATGACACGGACCCGCACGTCATTGCCATCCACCATGACCGCCGGTTTTGCTTCCGGATCATAGGCAATAAAGATAACGCCGGCTTTTCTGGCCCGGGTGTACAGATGTTCTGTAAACCCGTAGGTCATCATGTCCCGGTACAGGATATAGACCGCCAGTTCCGGATTTTGGGATTTCAGAATCATGGCCTGTTTCAGGGATGTGGCGCAGCAAACCCGGCTACAGTAATTGCGCGGCTCTTCCCGGGTTCCGGCGCACTGGATCATGACCACCGATCCCAGATCGCCGATGTTCATCGCATGTGTGGCAATCTGCTCTTCCAGTTCTTTCTGGGTCAGAATGGCCGGATTCTGACCATACCCGTATCCCTGAACCGGGGTTTCCATTCCGCCGGTGGCCAGAATGACCGCCCCGTGACGGCAGGTGGCGACCTTCTTTTCAGGGCCTTCCAGTGTGGTGACAAATCCACCGGTCTGACCGGAAAACCCCGCCACCGTGGTTTGGGTATAGAGGGTAATAAGGGGATGTTTGCTGATTTTCTGCTCCAGTTCCGCCCGAAACAACGGAATTTTATCACCCTGAAGGGTTTCCTGAATCCAGCACAGATTGCCGCCCAGACCGGCATTTTTTTCAACCAGATCAACCGGTACCCCATGATCGGCCAATGCCAGTGCTGCGGTCATGCCGGCAACCCCGCCGCCCACCACCAGGGCGTGACGGTGAATGGACGTTCGCTCCGGGGCAAGGGGATTGGCGCCGGCCAAGCGATGAATATCCATGTCCAGAACATGTGCCATTTCAGCATGAATGTCTGAAGGATCGATGAGACCTTTTCTGAAAATCGGGGTATGGATATCCACCCAATCGATGAGATTCGGTTTCAACCCGGTCATCTGTGCCAGGTCCCTGCGGATGCCTGAATGCATCTCCTGGGGACAGGCGGCAACCAGGAGCCGGTTGAAATCCGATGCGTTCAATATCCGGCCAATGGCCTCCCGGCCTTCGGGTGTGCAGAGGCTCGTAACAATGTCAATTCCGACAAGAGACGGACAGGGCCGGAGATGATGTGACAACAGGTCTGTGTCGATCTGCAGGGCCTGATGACAGGTGCAGATCAGAATCCGGATGGCCGGAAGTTCACGGGACACGTCTCTGGTACGCGGCGCCGGCAGCGCATCGGTCACCGGTTCGATTACCGGTTTTGTAACTCCGGATTGCAGGGCTTGGGATGCATTGAGGCCGGCGGCGGATGACAGGATAACCGTTTCCCGGATATCCTTCAGACCCGTAAATGACCCGCCCAGAAAGACCCCGGGTTTGTCGGTCCGGGTCAGTGAAAAGGGCTGGGTTTCGGCAAATCCCCAGGAATTGAGCGGCAACTGGCACATCTCCGCCAGTTGCGGCATGGCTTGGGCCGGACGCTGACCCACCGCCAGCACCGCCATATCCACGATCGAGTTCTGCATATTCCCGGACCGGTCGGCATATCGGATGACGAGGTCCCGGGTCTCGGGATCGATAATCATGGTATGGACCCGGCCCCGGACAAAGCGAATGCCATGATCGCGTTCCGCCGCATCCCGATACCGCTGAAAGGATTTGTCATAGGTTCGCATATCCATGTAATAAATGGCCGCATCCAGGTTTGGTCCGTATTTCTCCTTGGCCAGGACCGCTTCCTTGATGGAAATCATGCAGCAGACACTGGAACAGAAATCGCCTTCGGATTGAAAATCCCGGGACCCCACACACTGAAGCCAGGCCAACCGGTGAACCGGATGACCATCCTTCGGCCGGACCAGGTTTCCGGCAAACGGGCCGGAATTGCTGATGATCCGCTCAAATTCCAGACTGGTGACAACGCCCGGATGCGTGTGATAGCCCAGATTGTTTTTTCCGGAAGACGGGTCATGCAGGGTTGTTCCGGCATTCAGGATGATGGCCTGAACCTGTATGGTTTGATCCGTCATGGCCGCGACCCGGTCATACACCTGCATGACTTTGGGAATGAGGGCATCGGGTTCAAAGGGTTTGATCAGATAGTCCATGGCCCCGATTTTCATGGCCTCGACCGCGGTTTCCACAGTGGCAAACGCGGTCATCATGATCACCTGCGTATCCGGTGACAGGGTACCGGCCTGTCGCAACACCTCCACGCCATCCATGCCTGGCATCTTGATATCCAGCAGCATCAGATGGTACGGGGCGTTGGTCAGAAGGCTCAGACCCGCCGGACCCGAGTCGGCCACATCCACATGAAATCCTTCTTCTTCCCGAAGCCAGTCCCGAATCGATTCCCGGACAATGGCCTCGTCATCCACAACCAGAACCCGGAAATGGCTTTTTTCACCGGCAGGCAGCACAATGGCGTTGGTTGGGCAAACCGTCCGGCATTCGCCACAGCGGGTGCATGCCGTCCCATCGATCTGGTACAGGGCCGGCCAGGCATGGGGCAGGGGGGAATGAATGGCCTTGCGGGTTGACAGACCGGCATTGAAGGGGTCCGGGATATCAACCGGACAGGCATCGGCACAGGCGCCGCATCCCATGCAGAGCCGGGCATCCACATAACCGGATTTTTGGCGCAGGGTCACGGTGAAATTCCCGGTATCGCCATCGATGGCCATGATATCGGTATCGGTCCGGATATGGATCCGTTCATGCGTCAGGCCTTTCCGCAGACACGCCTGTACGGACTGGTCCCGGTCCAGCCGGGGCAACATCCGGCACATGCCGCAATGATTGGTGGGAAACTGATGGTCCAGACCGGCCAGAAGCCCGCCGACATGGGGGGCCTGCTCCACCAGTGTCACCGTGTGTCCGGTTTCGGCCAGATCCATGGCGGTTCTCATGCCGCCGATCCCGGCCCCGACAACCAGAATATGTCCTGTTGCATGAGTCATGGTTATTCCCCCTTTATGCCGACCACCTCTTCAAATTCGTTTTCCCGGAAAACCGACAGGGGCGGGGCGTCATCCAGAGACCGGCCGGCCTCATAACCAAATGCATTCCGGGTTTTTTCGGCAACGCTTCGAAACAGCTCCATGACCGGTATGTCATTGGGGCAGGCGTTGGAGCATTGACCGCATCCCACACACGCCGTGCTCATGTGGGCCAGACGGGTCAGATGATAAAATACGGTATCTGCGGGCAGTTTGACCAGCCCCCGGCGCTGGCTCCATTTCAGCGCCTGACTGGCGTCATGGTCAAAGACATCGGTCACAAAAACACACTCCCGGCAATAGCACACCGGACAGACCACCCGGCAGTTGTAGCAGTTGACGCAGTCGGCCAGATATGCCGTCAGTTTTTTCAGGGTGGATGTGGCGGCGCGGGTGGCCGCGAACATGTCGTCCCGATAGGCCAGCCGTTCCGCCAGCATATCTGAAATCGCCCCATGCCGCATGGATGGCGCAGCGGCTTCCGGAAGGTTCAGGTGTTTCAAAACATCCAGACCCCTGTCCGTCTGCCCCGTTAGCAGAAAATGATCTTCGGATGCCATCCCCAGCCATCCGATGGCAATATCCGCCCCATCGGGCGTAAAATGCTCGCAGGCCTTGCAGGCTTCGGCCAGATCGATGGCGCCGGGAAATGCCGTATCCTTTTTTTGGATTTGGTTAAAAAATGTGGCGCCCGGATTTTCGGTGCAGGATTGGACAAAGCGCCGGTAACCGGCGTTTTGAAACGCGCCGGGACAGTCCATCCCGATGATGACCACTTCATCCAGTGTTCCCTGTTTCAGCTTGACCAGCTCGATAAATGCCCGAATTTCACAGGATCGCAGAAAAACCGCTATTGTTCCCCCAATGGGGTTCCAGGTCAGTTGGGATACCACTTTTGCGGCATTGAGGGGAAAACAGGGCGCCAGCGGGTCGCAGTGATCGATCTGATCGGGATCGGAGATCAATGCCGGCATGACAGATGGCTTCATGGGCAGTTGAACCGGCGCCAGAATGGCCTGAATGGATTCCTGTTCCAGAATGGATCGAAAAAACCGGCGCAAACCGGCCAGAACACCCGCATCCGGTATGACAAGCTTGTACAGATCTGACATGATGAACCTCCTGAACGAATCGTGATGGGGGAGAGCGTGAAATCGTGAACAGGTTCCGCTCCCCCGCTTTTACGCTTTCCCGCACTCACGATTAAATGATCATGGTTTGCCGGGCCTGGCCCGGTCCGATGGCGCGAATCTGGCTGGTGAGATCCCGCATGATTTCCGCAAACTGAATCCCGTCACTGGCGCCGATCCAGGTCAGGCGGAGCCGTTCCGGCTCAAATCCGAATTGGGGCAGAATTTCCTTCAGCAGCCGGATTCGTCGCCGGGCTTTGTAATTGCCATTGATATAATGACAGTCTCCCGGATGACATCCGCTGACCAGAACCGCATCCGCGCCTTCCAGCAATGCCTTGATCACATACTGGGGGTCCACCATTCCCGTACACATGACGCGGATCAGGCGAATGTTTTTGGGATAGCTCAGCCGGGATGTTCCGGCCAGATCCGCTGCGGTGTAGGTACACCAGTTACAGACAAATGCGACAATTGTGGGTTCAAAAGGTTCCATCGATCCTCCTATATTTCGGCCATGACCCGATGGAGCGCGTCCATCAGACCGTCAAATTCCGCAAACACCTGCTCTTTTTGAAAATGCCGGACCTGTGCCGCACCACTGGGGCAAAATCCGGCGCAACTGCCGCATCCCTTGCACAGGGCATCGTTGACAACAGAAACCTGTCTGCGCCGGTCAAACTCGATGGCCGAATACGGACACAGGCCAATACATATCTGGCATCCGGCGCAGATATCCGGATCGATCCAGGATATGACAGACGGGACCGTGACCCGACCCCGCGTGGCCAGTGACAGAGCTTTTGCCGCGGCGCCCGAGGCTTGGGACACGGTATCCGGAATGTCCTTGGGTGACTGGCAGGCGCCGGCAATGAATACGCCGTCTGTCGCCGTGTTGAGGGGCCCCAGTTTGGGGTGTTCTTCCAGAAAAAAACCGTCTGCACCCAGGTTGACGCCAAACAGCCGGCCCACGGTGATGGCATCCTTCCGGGCTTCCATGGCCGCACACAAAATGACCATGTCCACCGGAACCCGGATCCGCTTGCCCAGAAGCGTATCCTCGGCAATGGCGACCAGCTTTCCGGCCTCTCCGGGCAAGTGGCCATTTGCCGTTATTTCCGCCACCTTTCCGCGAATGAACCGGGCGCCTTCTTCCTGACACCGTCTGTAAAATTCTTCGTAGCCCTCTCCAAAACAGCGCATATCAATATAAAAATCATACACTTCGGTGTTGTGTCCCACCTTTTCCCTGATCAGGTGGGTATATTTGAGGGCGTACATGCAGCAGACACGGGAACAGTATTCATGATAGTGGACATCCCGGCTGCCAATGCAGTGCAAAATGGCCACGCTGGCAGGGGACCGGGTAAATGTCCCGGTTTCATCCCGGATCAGAATTTTGCCGCCGGTGGGGCCGGTGGCGTTGCTCAGCCGCTCAAATTCCAGGCTGGTGAAGACATTGGGGTATTTGCCATACCCGAACTGTTTCATGGATTCGGGGTTCATGACATCATAACCGGTTGTCAGAACAATGGTTCCGACCGGAATGGTCCGTTCTTCGGGCGTCATGGCATGATCGATGGCGTTTGCCTCGCAGGCCCGGACACATTCCATGCATTCGCAGCAGCCGCCGCAGTTGAGACAGCGATCGGCCTCGCCCAGCGCCAGGTCTTCAGAAAAACCCGGGGATTCTTCCTGGAATGAGCCGATTCGAATTTCAGGCGCCACATGGGGCAGGACGGCCCGGGGCCAGAATTTCAAATTTTCCGGAATGGGTTGATATTTTGGAATATCCACTTTGGAAGCCGATTCTTCGACCCCGACCGGCAGTCCCTGGACAAACCGGTGAATGGATTCGGCAGCGGTGTGACCGGCTGCAATGGCTTCAATGACGGTTGCCGGTCCACTGACCGCGTCCCCTCCGGCAAATACATGGGCAATGGTGGTTTGACCCGTTGCCGGATTGACCTGAAGGGTCTGCTTTCGCGTGAGGGCCGGGCCTTCGATGTCATTCCAGGAAACGTCTGTGGTCTGACCGATGGCGGCCACAATGCGGTCACAGGGGATGACAAATGCCGAATCGGAAATGATTTCCGGACGGCGGCGACCCTTTTCATCCGGCTGGCCCAAACGGGTTTTGAGGCATTCCAGACCGGTAATCTGATTGTTTTCGGTCATGACACGCGATGGCGCGGTCAGAAATTGAAACTGCACCCCCTCTTCTGTCGCTCCCTGAATCTCGTCGGCATAGGCCGGCATTTCGGTTTCGCTCCGGCGATAGACAATCGTTGCGGAAGCCGCTCCCAGACGCAGGCTGACCCGAACCGCATCGATGGCCACATTTCCGCCACCCACCACAACCACATGCCTGCCGCGATAATCCGAAAATGATTCCGGATTCAGATTGGCCTGGCGCAGAAACTGAACCGCATCCATCACGCCGTCCGCATCCGATTCTCCGGGAATATGGAGTTTCATGCCCTGATGCGCCCCGATTCCCAGAAAGATGGCTGAAAACCCCCTGTTTTTGAGATCCTGAAGTGAAAAATCCCGACCCAGCCATTTTCCGGTTTCAACCGTAACGCCCAGTCGAAGGATATACCCGATTTCCCGGTCCAGCAGTTCCGGTGGCAGCCGGTAATCCGGAATGCCCACCCGCAACATGCCGCCCAGGACCGGAAGGGCTTCGAACAGGGTAATGGCATAGCCTTGGAGCCGCAGATCATGGGCAACGGTCAATCCGGCCGGACCGGACCCGATGATGGCCACGGACTGCGGTTTTTCTTCAATGGGTGGAGCCGGCAGGGTTTCCCAGTCAATCTGATCCGCGGCAAACCGTTTGAGATCCCGGATGGCAACCGCTGCATCCACATCCTTCCGCCGGCATTCGATTTCACAGGGATGGGGACAGACCCGTCCCAGAACACCGGGCAGGGGGATCCGCTCCATGATCAGGCGAACCGCCGCATCATATTTTTTTTGCCGGATCAACTGGATGTATCCCTGAACATTGACATGGGCCGGACAGGTCTGAACGCAGGGGGCCCGTTCCTTTTTGTCAATGCAGAACGTGATGGGAACCGCCTGGGGAAAGGCCCTGTAAACGGCTTTGCGATCAGACAGACCTTCATCCCATTCGCTGGGCATGGACACCGGACAAGCCTTGGCGCATTCGCCGCAACCGGTGCAGATGCCTTCCTTGATATAGCGCGGATTCCGGCGGATGGTGACACTGTAATTGCCGATATAGCCGGAAAGCCCCACAACCTGACTGTAGGAAAAGAGGTGAATGTTGGGATGCTGGGCCACATCCACCATTTTGGGGGTGCCGATGCAGGCGGCGCAGTCCAGTGTCGGAAAGGTTTTGTCAAACTGAAGCATGTGCCCGCCGATGGTGGTGGATTTTTCCACCAGATAGACCTGATGCCCGGAATTGCCGATATCGAGGGCCGCCTGCATGCCGGCAATACCCCCGCCCACAATCAGGACATCGGGATGAACCGCCACCTCCCGGGTTTCCAGTGACTGGTGAAACGCCACCCGATTGATGGCCGCCGCCACCAGGGTTTTGGCCTTGGCCGTGGCCTCGTCCTCATCCTGGGTTACCCAGGAAACCTGTTCCCGCACCGAGGCCATCTGAAGCATGTACGGGTTGATAGCGGCCCGTTTGCAGGCGCCCTGAAATGTTTTTTCATGCAGCCGGGGGGAGCAGGAAGCCACGACCACGCGTGTCAGGCCGTACTCCCGGATGTCCTTTTCGATCATGTCCTGACCCGGATCCGAACACATGAACCGGTAATCCCGGGCAACCACCACATGTTCCAGTTTTCTGGCAAATTCCGCCACTTCGGCAACCCGAACCCGATAGGCGATGTTGATGCCGCAATGACAGATGTAGCATCCGATTCGGATGGTCATGGTGTGTCCCTTTCTATGGATTTTCAGTTAATCCGCTGGCCCGCCAGCAGGTTCTGAATCAAGTTGACCAGGGTGCCGGCTTCCGGGGGTTTTTCCAGATAGGCTTCGGGCTGGGGAAGCCCCTGACCGTTCTGATGACACTGAAATGTCTGATAATGAAAAAACAGATCCCGGTCGATTCCGGAGAGCATGATCACCGGAATGTGCTTCAACAGATCGTCGAGTTTGAGGTTGCGATACAGATGAATGCCTTCGTCATCCGGCATCATGACATCCAGAATGATGAGCGCCGGGCATAGATTGCGTGCCGCGTTCAATCCGTCTATCCGGTTTCCGATACCAGATGCCTCATAACCGGCTGCGGTCAGCAGATTGACCAGAAAAATCCGCATGCTGGCATCATCGTTTACAACCAGAATTTTTGGAATGGCAGGGGTTGCGCTCACAAATCTCTCCCAGTAAGAGGGCGTTTTTTTGAAATTGACGGTTGTGATGAGGAGAATTGATTTGGAACCGACTGAAAAGACATAAAGCAGAAATTGTGCCAGATTTTTCAGAAATGATGATTCTTATATGATTACGAAAGGATATGATCTGGCGGAAATGTGGGGATGGCACAGATCGAACCGGATTGATGCAGGGAAATGTCATCGATGCAACACTTCCAAATGGATAAAACAGGATTTTTCAGGCGGAACCGGCGTTTCTGTCAGAAGCATAGCGCATGATTGCGTTCAACAGAAATGTTGCACAACATGTTGCAAATAAATGCAACGACTGCTTTTGTCAGGGTGGGCATTCAATTCATTCGGGGTTTGGCCAGATTCAGCCGTTTCATTTTTCGCCAGAGTGTGGTTCGGTCCATTTTCAGTTCGGATGCGGCCCGCGTGCAGTTCCAGTTGAGATTTTGAAGAACGGACTGGATGTGGTTGCGTTCGGTGTTCTGGTCCGTTGAAACACCGGGATGATCTGTCAGGGATTTTTTGCGGAAGGACTGGACATAATCCGGCAGATCTTCGGGCTGGATCGTATCAGACTGGCTGATGATGACGCCATGTTCCAGAATATTTTCCAGTTCCCGGACATTTCCGGGATAGGGATAATTGAGAAGAATGTCCATGGCGGAATTGGAAATGGTCAACAGCGGTTTTTCATTTTCCACACTCAGACGTCTTAAAGACCGGCGAATTAACAGTGGAATGTCGGACGGGCGGTTCTTCAGGGGAGGAATCTCAATCCGAAGCACATTCAGGCGGTAAAAGAGGTCTTCACGAAACAGCCGTCTGGAGACCAGATCCTCCAGGCCCCGGTTGGTTGCTGAAATGATGCGGATATCAACCTTGACCGGATGCCGGCTTCCCAGGGGATAAAAATCCCGGTCTTCCAGAACGCGAAGCAGTTTGGCCTGGAGGGAAAGGGGCAGATCGCCGATCTCATCCAGGAAAATAGCCCCGCCATCCGCTTCCTGAAAACGTCCCGGCTTGTTTCGGTCTGCACCGGTGAAGGCGCCCTTTACATAGCCAAACATCTCGGATTCCAGAAGCGTATCCGGCATGGCGGCGCAGTTGACCTTGACAAAGGGTTTACTGGCCCGGCGACTTTCGGCATGAATGATTCTGGCCAATAGATCCTTTCCGGTTCCGGTGGGACCCTCGATCAGAACCGTGGAATCGCTGGATGCCACAACATGAGCCAGATGAAAAATCTTTTGCATGGCCGGGTCCCGGCCGATCATGTCATGAAACACATACTGGCCACTGACCGCCTTGCTGAGTTGCTGCATCATGCTCAGATCATGAAAGGTGACCAATCCGCCCACGATGGTCCCCTTTTCGTTTCGCAGCGCGATGATGCTGGAGCGTATGGGAATGGATTCGCCGCCGGCCACCCGCATCTGTCCCTCCGGACTGATTCGGGTTCGGCCATCCTGGATGGATTCTTTCAGAAGATCGATATCCTGGCATCCGGGTGTATTGCCCATCAGGGCGGAGCAGGGACTGCCCAGAATTTGAAGGCGATTGTAACCCGTTATCTTTTCAGCCCTTGCATTGAAAAAGGTGATGTGCCCCCCCCGATTGACGGTAAAAATACCGATATCCAGGTTTTCCAGAATCATTTTCAGGCTGCGCTCTTCGTAATACACCCGATTGATCAGATCGGTGATGGGGGAATGATCCTGAAGAATGGTCAGGCATCCGGCAATCTGATGGACGTTGTCATATATGGGGGTAGCGATGCGGGTGACCAGCCGCTGGGAGTCTGTGGATCGGGATGTTGCGGCATCCACATAATCGGAGTCCCATTCCCCGCCGTTGGTGAACAGGCACTTTATCATGCAGGGAATTCCGACAAATACCTCCCGACAATCCTTGCCCAATGTTTCGGCTTCCTTCAATCCCATAAATGCCTGGGCCGTGCAGTTCATGGCAGACACCTTTCGCCGAATGTCCACGGTGAATGCGCCGATATTGAGCTCATCCATGACATTGAGCAGTTGTCGGCACTGAACAGTGGTGTAGCATTGTAACATGGGCATCCCCTTATCCGGCAGACATCGGAAGCCATAAGGTAAACGTGGCGCCCTGTCCGGCCCGGCTGATGACATCCACGCGACCGCCATGACGCTCCATGATGCCAAATACGGTGGAAAGACCAAGCCCCACGCCAAATCCGGCCTCCTTGGTGGAGAAAAACGGCTCAAATATATGGGGCAGATCGGATTCGGCAATTCCGGTACCGGTATCCTGGATCTGAATGGTGACCCCGGCATTGTCGGGCCCCATTCCGGCCCGAATCGTCAGACTGCCGCCGTCCGGCATGGCGTCGATGGCATTCAGAATCAGGTTGAGGATACACTGCTGGAGTTGATTCATATCCCCGTTGACAACCGGAATGTCCGGCGTGACGGAAACGGTCAGACGGATGTGGGAAATATCCAGTTTGTGGCGAATCAGCATGACCGACCGGTCTATCAGATCCGGTATGTTTACGGGACGAACAACCGGCTCGGTCCGGCGGGAAAATGTGAGGAGATTGGACACAATTCCGGAGCATCTGGCGGTTTCCCGTTCGACCACCTCCAGATACTGCAGGAATTTGTCTTTATGGAATTCAATTGGCTGGCCTTTGCCCAGCATGCGGATCATCAACCGGATATAGTTTAAAATACCGGAAAGCGGGTTGTTGATTTCATGGACCACACTGGCAGCCAGGCGGCCCATGGACATCAGTTTATCCTGATGCAGGATACGGGCCTGATTGACGACCTGCTGTTCGAGAAGGGCTGTGTAATCCAGAAGTTTTTTACGGGATGTATATCGTTGCTGGGCCCGTTTCAGCGCCAGAAACAGGGCTTCATCGCTGATGGGTTTGGTGATGAAATCCGAGGCGTCCAGTTGAAGCGCCCGAATGGCCAGATCGATGTCTCCGAATGCCGTTGCCACAATGACTTCGGTATCGGGCAGACTGGTTTTGATGGTTTCCAGAACCTGAATGCCATCCACGCCGGGCATGCGAATATCTGTAATGACGATTTCCGGCTTTTCCTGATGACAGAGTCTGATACCGGATTCTCCATTGGATGCATCCAGAACCCGATAACCCGAATCCTGAAGGCTCATTGTCATGACCTCCCGAATATCAGCCTCGTCATCGATCAAAACGATTGTCCAGTCAGCGGATTCAGGCATGGTAGACCTCTTAGTCATGGGGGTGAATCAACCAGAGGGGTCGGTGCAGGGGTGACAGGCTGATCACCCGGTCATCACCTGTGGCTACCGGAATGTTTTCCTTTTTTTTCATTGGCCCTGTTTAATTTCGGATCCTCCTTGACGATGGGTTTCTGACGTTTGGCCGACAGAATGGGGGTGTTGACGACCAGCGCGGACCGGCCTTCGGTTTTCCGGATATCCAGTTGAAGGGATTTCTTGTCGATCTCGAAATATCTGGAAATGACATCGACAATATCCTGCTGCAGAAGATTCAGAATATCATCGGAGATTTCAAGCTTGTCATATATCAGTGCAAATTGAAGTCGCTGTTTTGCCTGATTGCCGCTGCTTTCCCTGCCAAATATTTTTTTCAGGAAACCATTGAACATGGGGCCTCCCTATTTTCCGAGACCAAGTTTCTGGCCGATTGTTTTCCAGATGGATTTCGTGGACTGAGGAATCTGGATCGGAATATCTTTCTGTCCATTCAGGCGCTGTGCAATTCGTCGAAAGGCCTCACCGGCTGCGGAATCTTTCTGGAGAACCAGCGGCAGTCCGGTATTGGTGGCCACAACGACCTGATCGTCCATCCGGACCAGACCGATCAACTCTATGGACAAAACGTCCACAACATCCTGATGGCTGAGCATGTCGCCGCGTGCAACCATATCCGGAACAATCCGGTTCAGAATCAGTTTGGGGGTGATTGATTTTGCATACAGAAGACCGATGACCCGATCCGCGTCCCGGATCGATGAAATATCCGGGGTGCAGACAACAACGGCCTCATCCGCCGGGGCGATGGAATTTTCAAATCCGCGTTCAATGCCTGCCGGGCAGTCGAGCAGAATATAATCAAATTCTTTTCGCAGCATCTTGCAGAACCGGACCATTTCGTCCGGCTTGACAACATCCTTGTTGTCACTTTGTGAGGCGGGGAAAAGATAGAGATTTTCAATCCGGCGGTCCTTGATGGCCGCCTGTCTGATTTTGCATTTTCCCTTGATTGCGTCGATCACATTAAAAACAATCCGGTTTTCAAGCCCCATGACCACATCCAGATTTCTGAGACCGATATCCATATCCACAACGGCAACCTGCTTTCCTTCCAGAGCGAGCGCAGCACCGATGGATGCTGTGGTTGTTGTTTTGCCAACGCCGCCTTTTCCGGATGTTATGACAATGACTTTTCCTTCCAATGAACACCTCGATTGGGTTAACGTATTTCCGGCCATGTAAACCGGTTGAATGGGTTGGCTGCCAGGTAATCCTCGACAATAATGGCATTATTTTCAACATGGGCATACTCGGCGGTTTTGCTGCCGGATTCCGGCAAACCTGCCGCAACGATGCCCCCGATCTGAATCTGGATCGGTCGAAAGCGCAAGGCCAGGATGATGGCATCCTCCTGATCGGATTGGCCGGCGAGAGCGGTTCCGAACAGGCTTCCCAAAACAATGATATCTCCGCAGGCAATGATTTCCGCACCGGGATTGACATCTCCCAGAATAATCAGATGCTTTCTGGCCTGAATTTTCTGGCCGGACCGCACCCGTCCGGCGATGATCAGGGCATCGCTTGCCTGACGACGCCAGGAATGGTCCATATCATATTTTTGAAGGGTTTGCGGCTGCCGTTCAGTTGTCTCCTGTTTGGGCGGACTGACGGATTCCACATGGAATTTATCCTTGAGAAACCGGGTCAATTCATCTGTCAGGCTTTTGGGAGCATCAAAAATACCCGTGTCCAGAATGACACGGGCGTTGTGTGTCAGATGTTTTGCCTGAGCGAACAGTTTGGTCAGATCCGCCTTGAGGATATCCACAGGCTGATTCGGATCCAGTGTGACCCAAAGTCCTTCCCGAACCCCTTTCAGTCTGACAGTGGATTTTTCACTGCTTGAACCATTTATCATGAATCGGTTTCCTGATATCGCTTTCCAGATAAAGATTTTGGGTGCGTTATCGGTCGGAGATGGCCGACAAAGGCCTATCCCTTCCCTGCTGCCTTCCCAAAATCATTATCTGAAAAGCTATCGTTTTCAAATTGTTTCAGTGCGTCAAAAATCAGATCGGCCGGGGTTGAACAGCCCTTCCCGGACAGGGCGGAAACACCGGCTGTCGTGTTGACCGACATCGGTGAAAACCGGCATACGGTATCATTTACGATATTCTCCATCCGCTTGCAAATGGTTTTCGCATCATACAGATCCGTATGGGGCAGAATGATCGAAAATACATGATCATCAAAGCGGCACACGGTATCCATGGGGCGAAGACTACGGGAAATTGACTGGCTGGCGGATTGAAGACACCTGAACCAGTCATCCGGCTTTTGTGACAGGCATCTGTCATCCGGGGTGAGTCTGATAAAACAGACTGACAGATTCAGGCCATAACGGCTGGCCCGGTACACTTCATTATCCAGAAGCCGTTCAAATTCCTTCCGGTTGCACATGCCGGTCAGATCATCCTGGCAACTGGCATTCGACAGACAATGGGTGGACCTTTCCAGCCGATCACACACCGTATGCATCAGATTCAGTAAAAACCGATGACTGATTGTGGGATAGAGCCATTGAAGCCGGCGGATCATTTTCCAGTTGATATTCAACAGCTCGCTGTCCGAGACGGCAACAGCGGTGGCTGAGCGCGGCGATTGACGGAACAGGCCCATTTCGCCAACCACATCACCCACGTCAAGCCTTGCGATATGTTTTCGCAGATAATAACAGGTGTCGCGGGTCTCTACCAGAACCGGGTCAATGATATCCAGATTGCCGGAAATAATGGCATACATGGAGTCACTGGCATCCCCTTTTTCAAACAGAACCTGATTGGCGGAAAGGGGTTTGAGATTGCCCGCCAGAAGAATGGAATGCACCTGTGTGCGGGAAAGGCCTTTAAACAGGGGGATGCCCTGATGGGGGTCCTTTCCCAGTTTCAGTCGAACTAGATCCCAGAGGGTTACCAGCTCCACATGCTGCATCAGGCCCGGCAGCAGCAGAATATCGCCAGCCAGCGCGGAAATCATGATGATCACCATCATGCCGCCCAGGGTGGCAGTCGGTTTGAAACTGGAGAGCATCAGAATGGAAAAGCCGATACAGACCGTAAGGGTCGTATAAATCATGGGTCTTCCGACCGTCATCAGTGTGTCGCACAGGCTTCTGCTGCGGTTTAAATCTTTTCGGAATTCCCGGTTATACCGAACCAGATAGTGGATCGTATCATCCACGGCCAGACCAATGGCAATGCTGGCCATCAGGCTGGTAACCATGGACAGTTCGATGTTGAGCCATCCCATGACACCAAAATTGACGACAATCGGAAACAGATTGGGAATAATGGCAATGGCGCCAACTTTCCAGGATAAAAATATCATGAACATCAGGCCAAAAATGATAACCAGGGTCAGAGAGAGGCTCCTGATTTGTCCCTGGGTCACCAAATGGCTGCTGGCGGCAATGGACATGCCAAGGCCGGTCACTTCGAGTTGAATCATTTCCGGCTGAAGATTCTGTTTTCCAAATTCAAGAATCCGGTCCCGTGTTTCCAAAAACCCGTTTGCGCTGGAAATATGGGTGAAAAGCAGAATGCTGGCGCTCGAAAATTCCGAATTCATGAAGGGCTTCAGCATGTCGCTGCCCAGCATCATGCGGTACGAATTGATCAGCATGCGAATTTCAAAGGTTTCTTCGGGAAGGGCGTAAAATTGGGGTTCAAACCGGTTGGAGGCATAATTCACCAACTTCAGATAATCGGCAAAAGACAGGGTTTTGTCCACCCCTGGCAGGGTTTCCAGGAATTGCTGGATTGTTGTCAGTTGGGCAACATGGGCCGGATTTTCAAAAAAATCCGCCTTCGGTGACCGGACCACCACATTGAGTGGAAAGCTTCCGGAAAGATCCCGATAGATATCATGGAAATGCCGGCTGACCGGATCGCTTTCCTTCAGATAATCCATCGGGTTGGTTTCAGCCTGAATCCGGAACATGCCGATGATGCAGCAGATTGCAATTCCAACAATCACAGGAAATACAATCTGTTGATGATGGAGGTTGATCTGAATGATTTTTCGGATCAACCGGTCAAACAGATTGTCCGTCACGGCGGGTTTTGTTTTTTCGGGAAGCGGAAAAAGCGAAAGGCCGGCCGGAAACAGGGCGTATAAAATGATCAGAAGGCTGAGCATGCCAAAACATGAAAAAATGGCAAACTCACGTATTGCATTGATCTGGTTGACTAAAAGTGATGCAAATCCGATTATTGTCGTCAATACGGTCAGCGATGTCGGTAATGCGGTATGGCTGAATGTCCGAAAAACGACCTGCAGGGGCGTATCTCCGGATTGGCACTGGTGCATGTATTCCGAGCAGATGTGCAGACAGTATGCGATGCCGATGGCCATCAGAAAGACCGGAACCATCATGGTCAGCATGGACATGCTGATTTCACACAG
>JBFXFK010000111.1:0-1938 GCA_050179135.1 Desulfatirhabdiaceae bacterium
ACAGTCCCGTTGCCTGATTAAAATAACCAGTTGCCCGGGTCAGCGTCTGCGAGAATATGGGATGAAGGCGATATCAGTTGCGTGTAAAGAGCTCGCCAAAGACCTCAAACAGGTTTTTTTCAGTCTTGCCCCGTGCTATTCGATCGAGCCGTTTGATATTGTCGCGATCCTCCGCCCTGAAAAACTCGAACCCAAGCTTATAGTAGGCCGGAGCCTCATCAAGTTCCTTATCGAACCAGGCCGGTCTGCAGGAAATCGTATAACTCCGACCTGAGTCGTCGATAAAACGCAACATCAAGAAACACCCCTCACGGTCTTTGCAGGCGAAAAATAAGTGCATACCGTTCGCTTGCATACATGGCAGCACAACGCTGCCGCCATGTAACGACAACGAATTCAGTTCCGTGTTGACCGGCCCCGCGAACGTCTCGCCGTTCTTGTCGGTCAACATCAGATCAACGGTCATCTTAACCGCCATCCGTTGCGACTTGCGTTGTTCAATTTTCCTCATACAATCCTCACTGATCCTTTTTCCATAACCGGCTTTGTCCCTGGCAGGCGCCGGAGAAAGATGAAAGCCTTCTTGATGCCCCGCCATATTTTAGGCAGCAACCAGATCATCAGCAGGATAAACATGACCAGAAGTCCGATAAAAAGCCAGGGATAGTGCAGTGCCATCCACAGGCCTGCCACTACAGTAAGATCTTCCAGCACGGATGCGGTCCAGTTTGTGAACGGCTCAGGAGAGGTGTTGATCAGTCCTCTGATGCCTGCCTTGAACGTATGCGAACCAGCAGACAGACCGCCTCCCAATATACCGGCCGCGAGGGCAACCGCTGGATTGACATTTCCGACAGCGTTGGCGGCAAGAATCGCCCCGGCCGGAATCCGGATGAACGTGTGCAACGCATCCCATCCTGTATCCACTCCCGGAATCTTGTCGGCGACGAATTCCACCAGGTACATGGCGCCTGAGGCAAAGATGACCATGGGATTAGTCAGAATCAGGAGATCCGGAGGAAGGGTAATGTTGCCCGTGGAACCCAGCAATCCCAGCATTAAAATGGCGGCATATAGATTGATGCCGCTGGCCCACGCAACGCCCATTGTCAACGCAATGATATGGGAGATGTTGTTGAGTTCTGTCATTGGCTCAAATCCTTTTGTTTGGAACAGAGTAATTGCATCGCCGCGGACGCCGGTTACCCATCGATTGGCCGAAATGATGATCAAGACCAAAAAATCCAAATAATTGAATAAATTTTAACCATTTAATCCAGACCCGTCAAGAAAACTATAGCGTTTATGTGGACGGGAACGATATCGCTCCATTGCTGATGAAGGCAGATTCCGATGGAATCATCGGCAATGAAATTCTGCGGACAGAACGAATGTCCATTTCACAGGTTCATCCGCATGAACGAAAATGGCGGAGGGGTGAATTAGAACATGACAGGATAATCAAACCCTGTTAAAAAGAGGCTCCAATACGGGGCAAGCGACTGAAGACTGAAGATGCTGCGCTCATTCCGGGTGGTTCGCCCCCCAAATATGAAAACAATCAGCGAGCCGCAGAATATCGAACAAGGAACCGCAGAAGGATGAGAGCGGCATGCAGCGTTCCGGAAAAGCAGCCGAAAACTTCAAACTTCGACATTCCTTGTTCGATATTCACTTTTATTTTTACGGTAAACGCTCATGAATCACGTCTGGCTACAACCCAGGCATGAAAATGATATCTTCTGTAAAAGCCCCGTAGGGGCGACCTGTTTGTAGAAATTGATGCAATTATTCCCATCAAGCTCCATCGGAGCGGCCTGTAACGAGAATAAAAAGGTCGCCCCTACGGGGCTTGAGTGAAATTTATATGCCTCAATCTACAAACAGGACGCTCCTACGGAGCTTGATGGTATATGTTTCCATTTGACTGTATTTTCA
>JBFXFK010000111.1:2038-16271 GCA_050179135.1 Desulfatirhabdiaceae bacterium
AATGATATTTACCATTTTATTCTGACTTCTGAATTCTGTCTTCTGACTTCTGTTTTTCTATTTTAACGGCAAGAATAATGGCAGATATGTACGAAAGGATTTCAAATTGAATCAACGGGTGTTACGTGCGGACTGGCTGCTGGTTCTGACAGCGGTTATCTGGGGATGCGCCTTTGTGGCACAACGGGCCGGCATGAATCACATGGGGCCGTTTACCTTCAACGGTATCCGGTTTTTGTTGGGAGCGCTGGCCCTGATGCCGTTTATCATCTACCGCAACCGCCGGTACCCGCAACCCCCCAACAGCCGGCAGGCGATTCTGTTTACCAATCTGCCATTATCAAGCGGGCTGATCGTCGGAGGCATTCTGTTTTTTGGCGCCAGCCTTCAGCAGATTGGCATGGTCCATACCACAGCGGCAAAAGGCGGGTTTATTACCGGTCTTTATGTCATTCTGGTTCCGGTCATCGGTCTGTTCATCGGACAGCGCTCGGGATGGGGAAGCTGGTGTGGCTCCTTTCTGGCACTGGTTGGGCTGTATCTTTTAAGCGTCAATGAAAACCTGAGTTTTGCACCGGGTGATTTATGGGTGCTGGCCGGTGCATTTTTCTGGGCGGTTCATGTCCTGATTATCGGATGGCTGTCTCCCCGCGTGGATCCGGTTCAACTGGCCCTGGCCCAGTTTCTGGTCTGTTCCTTTTTCAGCATGACCGCCGCCATTTTGATCGAAACCACCACCCTGACCGGCATTGTCGGCGGGATAATCCCCCTGCTTTACGGGGGGCTGCTGTCGGTTGGCATTGCCTATACGCTCCAGATTGTCGCCCAGCAGGATGCCCCGCCGGCTCATGCGGCCATCATATTAAGCCTGGAAACCGTATTTGCCGCACTGGCCGGCTGGCTCCTTCTGGGCGAAATATTAAGCCTTCGGGCGATAACAGGATGTATTCTGATGCTTGCGGGCATGCTTGCGGTTCAGCTTTGGCCGGGGAGTACCCGATGACGACATGGCCGACATCAGCTTTTCTCCCAGGCTTCCCAGAGAAGATGACGGTTTTTCCGAAAGATGATTCTGCCAGCCCGAATTTGCCTGATCGTCTGCCGGGCACACAATCAACCGCCGCTTGTCCGGCATGATCTCGACAATTCCCAGGCTGATCACTTTTCCCGGTTTCAGGTTTTCCAGAACAGAAGCCTGATCCGAGCCCGAAGCCACCGATCCGGGCATAAACCCGGAAATGCCCGGCTCCAGCGTAAACACGTAGCCTGCCCGATCTTTTTTCTCCAGAATGCCATCCACCACGGATCCCACCGCATACCGGGTTTCCGCGCCGGCCCAGGGGTCTCCTTCTGCGTCTTTCAGACTGAGGGAAATCCGCTGACGGGCCAAATCGATTTCCTTGACCATCACATGAACGGTTTCACCCGGCTGCACAATATCTTCCGGCTTGGCGACCCGGCGGGTGTGGCTCATTTCAGAGATGTGAATCAATCCTTCAATCCCGCTGGCAATCTCGACAAATGCGCCAAACGGGGCCAAACGGGTGACCCGTCCACTGACCCGGTCACCTTCATGAACCGTTTGATCCAGTGTTTTCCAGGGATTTTCACCAATCTGTTTCATGGACAGCGACAGACGGGGCTGATCCGGCTTGTCCGTTTGCTGGATATCGGAAACCATCACCTGAACCTTCTGCCCAACGGACAGCACCTCTTCCGGCCGGGTGAGGGATGACCAGGTAATTTCCGAGACATGGACCATGCCTTCAACACCCGGTATCAATTCAATAAACGCACCATACGGCATGATCCGGACAACGGTTCCGGCATATAGCGCATCCTGATTCAGGGTTTTCAAGAATTCTTTCCGATGCTTGGCCTGTTCTTCCAGAATGAGCGCTTTTCTGGAGACCACCACATTTTTTCCGTTTTCCGTATACTGAATAATCAGAAATTCTCCCGATTGTCCGATATAATCCTCCATGTTGGGTATGGATCGGGTATCCATCTGGCTGACCGGACAAAAGGCCCGCTGCTTTAAAATCTGAACGTTGAAGCCGCCCTTGCAAAGGGATTCCACTTTTCCGGTTACCGGAATCCGGTTTTCATATGCATCCCGCAACATCTCCTGACCCGCAACACCCGACAAGGCCCTGGAGAGATAAACGCCATCATCCTTGACGGATACGACATACAGGTCGAGGGTATCGCCGACTGAAAATGGCAAATTACCGGATTCATCCAGAAGGCCGGCTTTTTCCACCATGCCATCGGTTTTGGTGTGTGTATCGACAAAGACAGTATCCCGGCCGACTGCAATAATTCTGCATGTCAGCCGGTCTCCGACCTGAAGGGTTTTTCCGACATCCCGTTCATCTTTTTGTAACAGTTCCGCAAAGCTGGGTTCATTGGGGTCAACCGGTTCTGTCTCGGCAGGTTCCATTTCAGAAAATTCATCCATCACGATATCTCCTTATATCAAATTTGCATAACCCGGGTTTGTTCTAATACATAATTCACCCCAATAAAGCAAGCCGGACCGCTTTGGGATTTCCGGTTGTTTTGAAGCCATTCGACTGTCATTGAATTGAATTGACATCCTGAAGATTACCATTTAACCTTTTTGTCGGTATGGAAAAAAATCAAGATAACGTTCATCATCATCCGGAAACAAAAGCCGATGCTCTCCTGTCAATTCTGAAACAACAGGAAAGCGCCGCCATTTGTTTTTCCGGAGGCACTGACAGCACATTTTTGCTGTATGCAGCCAAAACCGCATTGAAAAATCGGGTTATTGCGCTGACAGCCCGATCCGCGACCGTTTCCACAGATGAAATCATGGCTGCAAAAAATATTTGCCAATTGCTGGACGTCCCCCATGTCATTGTGGAAACATCGGAAATGCAGTCAAATGACTTTACCGCCAATCCATCTGACAGATGCTACCATTGCAAAAAAATCAGGCTGGCGCAACTGATTCATGCGGCAACAGCCCGGAATATGGTTTGCCTGATGGATGGCGAAAACCGGGATGATGCCAAAGATTACCGGCCGGGCAGACTGGCCAGCGAAGAACAGGGCGTGTTGCACCCGCTTGAAATGGCCGGTCTGACCAAATCCGAAATCCGGGAACTCTCCAGACAGGCCGGGCTCTCTAACTGGAACCAGCCGTCCAATGCCTGCCTGGCATCCCGTATTCCCCATGGCCAGCCTATCACCACTGAAAAACTGGAGCGGATCGATCGGTGTGAAACCTTTCTTAAAAGCCAGGGGGTTTCATCAATTATCCGGGTGAGGCACGATGGCGGCGTTGCCAGAATTGAAATCGCCCCCCCTGATCTGGAAAAGCTTTCAGATGAATCCTTGCGGAAGCGGATCATTCTGTTTTTCAAACAAAGCGGATTCCATGCCATTGCGGTGGATCTGGAGGGCTATCGAACCGGCAGCCTGAATATGCACGGCCATGACCTATCCCGCAACCGCTTTTGATTTCTTTTTATCGCGAAAATGCAGCATGCAGTCAGGGAGCCGCAAAAAGCCGCGGCACCCTGACCTACCGGCTGGAATGCCTGAAGCCGGTAGGTCAGGTTGGCCGGTTGTTTGGCCTACCTGACATTGCGACTGCGCGGTTGGCAGCATGCTGTCAGGGAGCCGCAAAAAGCCGCGGCACCTTGGCCTACCGGCTGACCGTTGATAGCTTAATTTGAACCAAACTGATGAAGAAACTTCAAACCGGGTAATATATGACAACCAACTGGCTTAAACGGCTTCTGGAAGATGTTCAGCAGGGCAAAATGGATATCGACACCGCCTTTCGGGATCTGAAACGTCTCCCCTTTGAGGATATGGGATATGCCAGAATCGATCACCACCGGCATCTCCGGCAGGGGGTATCCGAAGTCATTTACTGCGAGGGAAAAACCATCTCCCAGATTGCAGGAATTGTTCAGAAGCTTGCGATGGTCCATGACAACATCCTGGCAACCCGCGCATCCATTGATATCGCCAACGCCATTCAACAACTGGACATCCCGTGCAATTATCATGAAGCGGCCCGCATTGTGGTGATTCGACCGACCCGACAGGCATCCGTCGGCAATATCGCCGTGGTGACCGCCGGAACCTCCGATATCCCGGTTGCAGAAGAAGCGGCAGTGACTGCCGAAACCCTGGGAAACCGGGTCAACCGGATATTTGATGTGGGCGTGGCCGGTATTCACCGGCTGCTTTCCGAATGCGAGGCACTGTTTGAGGCCAACGTCATTGTTGTGGTCGCCGGCATGGAAGGGGCTTTGGCCAGTGTCGTTGGCGGTCTGGTGTCCTGCCCGGTCATCGGGGTTCCAACCAGTATCGGGTATGGGGCCAGTTTTGGCGGTGTGGCGGCGCTGCTCAGCATGCTGAACAGTTGTGCTTCCGGCGTCTCGGTGGTCAATATCGACAATGGATTTGGCGCCGGGTATCAGGCCAGCCTGATCAACCATCTCGCGCAACATCCTGAAAAAGGATCTTCCCAATCATGAAAATCGCGTATTTTGACTGTTTTTCGGGCGCCAGCGGCGACATGATTCTGGGTGCGCTGGTCGATGCGGGACTGGACGTGACACAATTGAAACAGGCCCTTTCCCGCCTGAATCTGACCGGATTTGATCTGACAGCGGAAAAAACAACACGAGGCGGACTGGCCTGCACTCAAGCATCTGTTCATGTTCAGGAAACAGATGCACCGGCCCGCAATCTGGGTGATATCCTCTCCATTATCGAATCCAGCGACCTGTCTCTGCTCGAAAAATCCGGTTCCAGCGCCGTATTCAGGCGCCTGGCCGAAGCCGAAGCCCGTGTCCATCATACATCCGTGGATCACATTCATTTTCACGAAGTGGGCGCAATGGATGCCATTGTGGATATTGTGGGATCGGTTGTCGGGTTGAATCTTATGGGAATCGGGCGGATCATTTGTTCTCCGATGAATACCGGAAGCGGAACCGTCCACTGCAGGCATGGCATTCTTCCGGTTCCGGCGCCTGCCACAGCAGAACTCATCCGTGAAAAACCGGCGTATTCCAGCGGGATTCAGGCCGAACTCCTGACACCCACCGGCGCCGCCATACTGACCACTCTCAGTGAGCATTTTGGAAATATGCCCCGGATGTGCGTGGAAAAAATTGGATACGGCGCCGGCACACGAAACCTGGATACACCAAACCTCCTGCGCCTGTTTGTCGGTGAGCCATCCGACCTGGCAGGTGACCAAGATACGGATCAGGTTGTGGTGATCGAAACCAACATCGATGACATGAATCCCCAGTGTTATGAGTTTGTCATGGAAAAGGCCTTTGCAGCGGGCGCACTGGACATTTGGCTGACCCCGATCCAGATGAAGAAAAACCGGCCGGCGGTACAGGTCAGTGTCATCTCTGCACCGGAATTTTTTCAGAAAATGGCCGATCTGCTGTTGAAAGAAACCACCTCCATCGGGCTGAGATGGCGATATGAAAATCGCCTGAAATCCATCCGGCATATGGACAAAATTGAAACAGATTATGGGACCATCCGGATCAAAATAGCCACGGCCAATGGGCAGATGGTCAATGTCTCTCCGGAGTACGACGATTGCCGGAAGGCTGCGGTCCAGTTCGGTGTGCCGCTAAAAACCGTCATGGATGCGGTTCGATGCAAATTCTGTTTGACTTCTGAGATGCATCCGGTAGAAAGTTAAAAACTTCGTGGCAGCAGTGAAAGCTATTGCGCAATATTTTCTAAAAAACATGCAACAAGCGGTCACAAATGATAAAATAGGATATTCATGGGAATCCAATATGACATTGCCAGCAAGGTTCTGATTGAAAAATGCCGATATGAACTGTTACGGCATTTTATGGGGCTTGACGTCGAGCAAAGCATATTGCTGGAAGAAATGCCCCAGGAAACGGTATCTCTTCGGAGAAGCGATTTCCCCGTTCGTGTCACGGATACCGAAGGGCATGTGTTTCTGGTGCTGCTGGAAATTCAGACTGCGTGGAAACAGGATGTTCCCATGCGCTCATTGGAATATCGGATGCGCTATCGGATCAAATATGATCTGCCGGTTCAAACGTGCATTCTGTTGCTGACACCATCAGAATCCGCTGCAGAATGGTATGAGGATGATGAGGTTCGGTTTACCTACCGGTTGATTCCAATTTATCAATGGGACGCCCGGAACATTGTTGCAGACAAGTTGTTATGCCTGGTGCCTTTTGTTCCATTGATGCGCCATGGACATGAGGTGTTTCTGGAAGCCGAAAATCTTCTCTACAACAGTTCGATGAGCCCGTCGGACAAGGGTGACATGCTGACAACGATGGCGATACTGTCCGGCCTGATATCAAAAGATCTGGCAGCGGAGTTGATCCGCAGAAGGAGGGATATGATGATTGAATCAGCCGCTTATGACCTGATCAAGCAGGAAGGCAAACTGGAAGGCATACAGGAAGGCAAACTGGAAGGCATACAGGAAGGTAAACTGGAAGGCATTGTCGAGAGTGTCAGAAAATTGCTGACCAAGGGTATGACTGCCGAAAATGTGGCCAATCTGCTCGATATGGATCTGATTCGGGTCACTGAAATTGAGAAATCCATCAACCCGGTTCAATGATTCACCGTTCAATACAACCCGGAAATACACTCATAACCGATGCAGACACCTGCATCCCGATCGTGCTTGGCCAAACCGGTCAGGCACCCTTTATGTCGACATTGGAGGAAATTTGTAATGCCTGAAACAAGAATTCACAATTTTAATGCCGGACCGGCCGCCTTGCCGCTCCCCGTACTCGAAGAAATCCAGGAATCGTTTTTGAATTTCAAGAACTCCGGCATGTCCATCACCGAAATCAGCCATCGCTCCAAATGGTTTGACGATGTCATCAATGATGCGGTGGCCCGAACCAAAAGCCTGCTGAACCTGGGAGATAACTACCACGTTCTGTTTCTTCAGGGTGGCGCCAGCCTTCAGTTTGCCATGATTCCCATGAATCTGCTCCACGGAGACGATTCCGCAGATTATGTCAACACCGGTACCTGGTCAACCAAAGCCATCGATGAGGCCAAAATCCTCGGAAAAGCGCATCAGGTGGTTGCCTCTTCCAAGGACCGGAATTTCTGCTATATCCCGACCAATATTCCGTTCAATTCCAATGCGGTCTATGCACATATCACCTCCAACAACACCATCAAGGGCACCCAGTGGGCAGCCTATCCGG
Organism: Desulfatirhabdiaceae bacterium; assembly: GCA_050179135.1. GTDB lineage: Bacteria > Desulfobacterota > Desulfobacteria > Desulfobacterales > Desulfatirhabdiaceae > UBA4064. The sequence goes on from JBFXFK010000111.1 coordinate 9,280, forward strand.
ATACGGGAAAGGTTCCCCTGATTGCAGACATGTCATCGGATTTTCTCAGCAGACCGTTTGATGCATCCAAATTCGGCATGATCTATGCCGGCGCCCAAAAAAATATCGGCCCGGCAGGTGTGTGCTTGGTCATTATCCGCGATGACATGCTTAACCGGACCCCGGACAATCTGCCGACCATGCTCAAATACACAACCCATGCATCCAAAAATTCCATGTACAATACACCGCCATGCTTTTCGGTTTACACCATTCAACTGGTTTTGAAGTGGCTGATGGAAACAGTAGGCGGACTGGATAAAATGGCAGCCATCAATCGGCAGAAGGCCGGAATACTGTACACGCTGTTTGACAAAAGCACATTTTACAAGGGAACTGCGGATTCGGACAGCCGATCCATGATGAATGTGACGTTCCGGCTCCCCTCCGAAGAACTGGAAAAGAAATTCATTCAGGAAGCCACCGAAAACCACTTTGGTGGACTCAAGGGGCACCGGTCTGTCGGTGGATGCCGGGCTTCGATTTATAATGCCACATCACTTCAATCGGTTCAGGCCCTTGTTGATTTTATGCTGGATTTTGAGAAGAAAAACGGTTGATTCACATCTGACGGACCATTTCGCTTGATCCGCGCTGAACCCGGAACCTGCAAATTCGAATTCCGGGTTCAGCGCGCCTGCTGATACAGACGGTTTTCAGGCGCATGTCGCCATTCCAGGTTCGTGGTGACAAAACGGAACAGTCTGCTTCTGTATCATTGCTATCGAAAATGGATGAAGCTGGCCCAGAGATATGCTGATTATAACATAGCCCGGTTGTGCCATGATAACCAGTCATGCATCATTCCGGTTGCTTGGCTGGCACTGATTACTGACTACTGTTTTCACAGTAACATTCGATCAATCTCATATCACCTCAAACCTGAAAGGAGAAGACATATGGACAAGATTCTGAGAATTGATGTTGGCGCCTCGGGTGGGCCATCGTTTCAAACGGATTCACTCGCCGGCTACGCCGGACTGGGTGGAAGAGCCATGACATCCGCCATTGTGGCCAAAGAGGTTCCGCCACTTTGTCATCCTCTGGGTGAAGACAACAAACTTGTCATCGCTCCCGGCATTCTGAGTGGATCCGTGGCTGCCATGTCCGGCCGGCTTTCAGTTGGATGCAAAAGTCCGCTCACCGGCGGCATCAAGGAAGCCAATGCCGGCGGTCAGGCCGCACAGGTGCTGGCCCGGTTGGGGTATGCCGCGATTGTGCTGGAAGGCAAACCCGCAGACGATACCCTTTACAAGGTATTGATCAACAAGGACGGTGTTAAGATCATTCCGGCAAACGACCTGAAAATGCTTGGGAACTATGATCTCATCGATAAAATGAAAGCGGAATACGGAGACAAGGTTGCCTGCATCTCAATTGGTCCGGCAGGAGAAATGAAGATGGCTGCGGCATCTGTCGCTATCACCGATATGGAAATGCGTCCCACCCGCCATGCCGGCCGGGGTGGTGTCGGAGCCGTTATGGGCTCCAAAAACATCAAGGTAATCGTTCTGGATGATGCCGGAATGGCCATGAGAAGCCCGGCCAATGTCGAAAAATTCAAGGAAGCCAACAAAAATTTTGTTCAGGGGTTGAAAAAACACCCGGTCACCGGCCAGGGCCTGCCCACCTATGGCACCAACGTATTGACCAATGTCATCAACGAAGCCGGTGGTTTCCCGACATTCAATTTCAAGCAGGGTCGCTTTGATGGCGCCGCCAAAATCAGTGGCGAAGCCCAGGCCGAACTGGAAATATCCAGAGGCGCCAATCCGACTCATGGCTGTCACAAGGGATGCGTGATCCGTTGCTCCGGCACCTATCATGACAAGGATGGTCATTATCTGACCAAACAGCCCGAATATGAGACGGTATGGGCTCATGGCGCCAACTGCGCCATCGAGGATCTGGACACCATTGCCATGCTAGACCGCCTGGATGATGATTATGGTCTGGATACCATTGAAATGGGTGCGACCATCGGTGTCGCAATGGAAGCCGGGATCGCCAAATTCGGGGATGCCGAAGCAGCCATCAATCTGGTCAAAGAAGTGGGCAAAGGAACCACACTGGGCCGGATTCTGGGTAATGGCGCCGGGATCACCGGCAAGGTTTTTGGCGTGGAACGGGTTCCGGTTGTGAAAAATCAGGCCATGCCGGCCTATGACCCCCGTGCTGTCCAGGGAATGGGCGTTACCTATGCCACCACCACTCAGGGAGCGGATCATACCGCAGGCTATGCGGTAACCGCCAATATTCTGGGCGTCGGCGGCAGTGTGAATGCGTTAAAACCCGAAGGTCAGGTGGATCTGTCCCGAAATCTTCAGATTGCCACAGCAGCCATCGATGCAACCGGCATGTGCCTGTTTATTGCCTTTGCGATACTGGATCAGCCGGATACATTTCAGTCCCTGGTTGACATGGTCGGGGCCTTTACCGGAAAAGAGACGACGGCTGACGACGTGACCGCCCTGGGCAAACAGATTCTGACCTGGGAACGGGATTTCAATGCACGGGCCGGTTTTACCAACAAGGATGACCGCCTGCCCGAGTATTTCAAAAAGGAAAAGCTGGCCCCTCACAATGTCGTTTTTGAAGTCAGCGATGATGAACTGGATCAGGTCTATAACTGGTAGGAGTCATGAACCATCGGATTTTTCGTCCAAAAATGGCATGAACCCGAATCAGCCGGAGTCGGTATTGATGTGCCCGATAACCGTCAATCCCGATTCCGGATTGAAGCCTTCCCTCCCCAATCGGGGGAGGGGCAGGGTGTGGGTGAAAAAGCACAGATTATGGCCGTTTGCAATATACCGTTTAATCTGAAACCTCAATTCTCACGGTAACGATAACATGACCGATTCCAACCCGTTATATCAGCACACCGTCTCCATCCATCCCAATATGTTATCCCGGTTTTCCAGATTGTTTCAGCAGGGTGTTCTGGTCCAGGCAACGGTTGGATGCAGCGTCCATGCGTTTTTGTGCCATCAGATCGGCATCCGGCCCGAATATCTGGAAAACCGGATTCAGACCATTTTTCTGGATGGGAAAGCCATCGATGCACCGGAACAATCCGTCATTGCAAACGGATCGATGCTGGCGCTTTCAGCAGCCATGCCGGGTCTTGTCGGCGCCACATTTCGAAAAGGTGGAAAATACGCGACATTTCGCGCCGGAATAACCGATACATCGTCCAAAATCGGGATGCACGAAGAAACCGGTTGTGTCACAGTCCGTCTTTTCAATTTTATGGCGGCTGAAATTGGCCCTCTTTTTTTAAAGCGGGGGATCATTGTCACCGGAAAGGATATCCTGAATGCCATAAGCGATCTGGAATCCACGGAAAATGCATTCCGAATCAATGGGCGCCCGGCATCATCAAAAAGCCCTGTCGGGACCCTGAATCCCCATGACAACATTCTGTTGATCCTGAGCCCGGAGTAGGATGTCGGTCACATCATATATTTCACCAACACAAATCCGCCGATCAGGCATACTGTAAATCCAACAGCCAGCAAATCAAAATACCTGTTGATAAAAGATTGTATCGAAGGTCCGAATGCATGGATCAGACCGGCGACCAGAAAAAAACGGGCGGATCGGGACAGAATGGAGGCAATGGTGAATACCCCGAAATTGATGTCAAATGCACCTGCGGCAATTGTGAATATTTTGTAAGGAAGTGGTGTAAAGCCTGCAATACCAACGGCCCATGCGTCATACTGCTGATACAGTTCACGAATATAATCCACTTTTCCGGTCAATCCATACATCCGGATGATCGGCTCACCAATGACCGACATGAATTGCCACCCGATCAGATACCCCAGCCATCCTCCCAGAACCGATCCAACTGAACAGATCAGCGCAAATTTGAAGGCTTTCTGCGGAATGGCAACGGCCAGTGCAATCAGCAGCACATCCGGTGGTATGGGAAAAATGGACGATTCAACAAATGCCACAATAAACAGGGCCCAAGCGCCATAAGGGGTCTCTGCCCAGTGAAGGACCCAGTCATACAGTTTTCGAAACATATTCATTTGATTCTTTCCATCCATGCTCGCCAACCAATTTTACAAACCGGCATCCACCCAGGTCGGTTTGGTGAAAACCTTTTTCATCCTTGACAATTTTGATCAGTTCCTGGGAAAAATGATCGCCTACCGGAATGATCATGCGGCCGCCCATCGCCAGTTGCTGCAGCAGCGGCTGCGGAATATAGGGTGATCCTGCTGTGACAATAATGGCGTCAAATGGACTTTCATCCGGCCACCCGGCGGTTCCATCCGAATACCGGGTAACAATATTATGATATTTCAGAAGATCAAACAGCATGCGGGTTTTTTTAAAAATATTGTAAATGCGCTCGATCGTATAGACCCGATGAACAATTTCTGCCAGAACCGCGGCCTGATATCCGGACCCCGTTCCAATCTCCAGTACCCGGTCATTTTTTCCCAGAGCCAGTGCCTGGGTCATTTCCGCCACAATAAACGGCTGTGAAATGGTTTGCTGTTCACCGATTGGCAGTGGATAATCGCCATATGCCTGATCCGCCAGCGCCTCGCTGACAAAAAAATGCCGCGGGACCTTCCGCATGGCGTCCAGGACCTGCTGATCCGTGATACCACGGGCCTCAATCTGCCTGGTGACCATATCCTGACGAAGACGTTCATATTTTTTGGAGTCTTCAAGCATTGTCAATCCGGTAACCATTCATCAGAAAATGTGGGGTTATCTTTTCGTTTTGAGAAAATCCGGTCAGGGTTTTCATCTTTTTACCTGAGTCAGGTGAACACCCGGAGCAAGCGTTTACTGCTTACAACTTTTGATAAAAATTGTAAATCGATACTTTTGATCTATATGCTTTGAACGGTCACAATCCGCGATTCCCAACTGACCGTCCGACCCTGCTTATCCAACCTCCGGGCCCTGTCGTTTCATGGCTCAGCCGTATTCAGTGTTTCCAGATACTCCCACCGCCGGCATGCGGCATCGATTTCCTTTTCCAGCGATTCCAGTCGGGCAGTGGCCGCCACAATCCCATCACCTGTCTTCTGGTAAAAAGATGGATCTGACATGGCCTGATACAGCGTCTTCTGCTCGGATTCAAGCGTTTCAATCTGTTGCGGCAGGACTTCAAGTTCCCGTTTTTCCAAAAAGCTCAATATCTGCCGGCGGTCACGCACCGGCTTCTTTTTTTCCGGTTTGGCATCCGCTTTTTCCGTCTGTGTCGCTGAAGACCCAAAATTCTGCCTCTGACGCACCCAGTCGTCATATCCCCCCACGTATTCATTGACGCTTCCTTCTCCCTCCAGAACCAGGGTGCTGGTCACCACATGGTTCAAAAACGCCCGGTCATGGCTGACCAGAAGAAGGGTTCCGGGGTAGTCAAACAGCAGTTCTTCCAGCAGCTCCAGTGTTTCGGTATCCAGATCATTGGTTGGCTCATCCATGATCAAAAGGTTGGATGGCCTGGTGAAAAGTTGCGCCAACAGGAGCCGGTTCCGTTCTCCTCCGGACAAAATTCTGACCGGTGACCGGGCCCGATCCGGAGAAAACAGAAAATCCTGCAGATACCCCATGATATGACGGCTTTTTCCATTGAATACGATGGTATCATTCCCATCACACACATTTTCGGCAACCGTCCGGTTTTCATCCAGTTGGGTTCGCAGTTGATCAAAAAAGGCGGCTTCCAGGTGGACGCCATGCCGGATATCCCCTGTTTCCGGTGCCAGTTGACCCAGAAGCAGACGAAGCAGCGTGGTTTTTCCGGAACCATTGGGACCAATGATGCCGATTTTGTCGCCACGCATAATTACAGTGGAAAAATCCTGAATCAGGGGCTTACCGGTTTCAAATCCAAACGAAACACTGTTTGCCTCGATCACCAGTTTTCCCGAACGCCTGGCTTCCTGTGCCCGCAATCGAACCGATCCCGTGCGTTCCCGCCGGTTGCGTCGCTCCTCCCGCATTTTTTCCAGGGCGCGGACCCGTCCTTCATTTCGGGTGCGCCTCGCCTTGACGCCCTGTCTGATCCAGCCTTCCTCTTTGGCCAGATTTTTATCAAATTGACGCTGTTGTCCGGCTTCTGCGTCCAGGTTCGCCTGTTTGCGCGCCATAAACGTCGGATAATCACACGACCAGTCTGTCAGATGTCCCCGGTCAAGCTCGACGATACGGGTTGCGAGCCGTTGAAGAAAGAGACGGTCATGGGTGACAAACAACAGGGTTCTGCCATCCTTCAGGAGGAAATCCTCCATCCAGGCAATGGATTCGATATCCAGATGGTTGGTCGGTTCATCCAGAAGCAGAATATCCGGATCCAATGCCAATGCTTTCGCCAGCATGACGCGGCGCTTGAGTCCCGCTGAAAGCGTTTCAAACCGGGCCTGGGGATTGAGATTCATGCGGGAAAGTGTTTTTTCCGCAACCAGCCGTCTGTTCCAGTCGATTTCAATCGGACCCGATCCTGTCATGTCCGGGTTTTCCTGCCCGGCACACACAATATCCGCTGTCAAACCGGTGATTCCCTGTGGAACATCCTGGGAAAGCATGGCAATCCGCAAGTTCTGCTGTTTTTGAATTTCCCCGGCATCCGGTATCAGATCGCCATTGATCAGGCGAATCAGCGTTGATTTTCCTGCGCCGTTTCTGCCCAGAAGACACACACGATCGCCCCGGTCAATCTGAAGATGGACATGGTCCAGAAGCAGGCTGCCGCCAAACCCCATGCAGATATTTTTCAGACTGATGAGTGGCATCCGGTCAATCTTTCATTTTTTGTAACGGTCATGATTCTCTCTGTGATGATTTTGGTAATGTTTTGCTGTCGCATACAATCATATTGATCTTGATCCATCATTGCAATAATAGAGATGCAGTAATATGGAATACATCCTATTTTCACGATAACTTGTAACCCTTTTACCCTATTTTCGTTATAT
>JBFXFK010000112.1:0-16251 GCA_050179135.1 Desulfatirhabdiaceae bacterium
TGCGTCGCACACGCCAGACACGGATCATAGGCCCGATAGGCCATTTCAATAGGATTGATGGCGGAATCGGTCACATCCCCGTTTGACAAAAACGCCATGGCCGCTTTTTCAATTGATTTTCCGATGGCCGCCGCATTGATCTGGGTGGCCACAATCAGGTTCACATGCTGAATGATGGCGTGCTCATCCACCCGATATAAATGAAACAGGGTGCCTCTGGGGGCTTCACAGGCCCCGGCGCCATCCGGTTTGATGTTTTGGGGAATAGTATGAACGATGGCGGATGTCAATGCAGAATTATCAGCCAGTTCGACCATTGTTTCCGCCGCATAAAGCGCCTCGATCAGCCTGGCCCAATGATAGGCCAGCGTATGATGAACCGGCTTGCCGCCAAATGCATGGACCCATTCCTCATACTCGGCCTGAGCCAGACGTGTGGGCAATCCATCGGTCAGATTCAATCGGGCCAACGGCCCGACCCGACAGATATCCGCCATCGAACCACTTGTCCCAACAGACAAATCACCTTCCCGGCAATGGATGGTTTTGATTCGGGTCAGCGCATTCACCCGTTCCACCAGAACCGCCTTGACCTGATTTGCGGCAAATTGGTGAATCGGGCGGCCGGCCGCATCGATGATCCGGATCAAACCATCATAAAAATCGATCTGACCGGACGCATTCAGCATTCCCATGTATCCCGTGGAAAGATAAAATGCAGGATCATTCAACAGGCGATGGAAACGGGCACCGGGAAGCAGATGGGATTTGAAAATACGCAAAGACTGACAGGCAAATTCTACAGCCAGGGATGAAACCTGCCGGGCCTGATCCCGGACATCTGAATCCAGCGACCGGCTGACGCCTCCGGGCAATGCCAGCACCGGGTAAAGTGCACTGCCTGCAATTTTTGAGACCAGATCACGAACCTGTTTTCGAACATTCAGCACCTGTCTGCCCACATCGTCTCCCAGGCTCTGGATAACACCCAGAATGTTCCGGTTTGCAATACCCGAATCCGATGGGATCAAAAAATCCGGTCCACCCAGAAAATAAAAATGCAGCAAATGGTCTTCATAGATAAAGGCGTGATACACCAGCTTTCGGATGATTTCAGCCGCAACCGGTATCCCTGTGCAGAACACATCATCCAGGGCTTTGGCCGAGACCATGTGATGGGCCATCGGGCAGACGCCGCATATCTTTTCGGTCAGGATCGGCATCTCTTCGGCCGCCCTGCCCCGGCAAAACGTTTCAAACCCCCGGAATTCCGGAACCCGGAAATGAACTCCCTGAATCTTTCCATCCGGGCCCCATGCCACATCAATCTGGCCGTGTCCCTCCAGCCGGGTCAAGGGATTGATATCGATTTTGATGTTCATGTATTTTCCTGTCGGCAACGCCCAGGCAATATCGAATCTGCCAGACAGTACCGGTAAAAAAGTCCGGCCGGATCCGGCACAGAGCTCACGGCTGCTTCAATGCCATCCATATCATTTGCCCGAATCCATGCGGCCAGAAATGACAGGGACCTGCAGCCACCATCGGCATCCCCATCCAGGGGTCCCATACAGCCCCTGCAGGGCATATTGGCTGACAGACACTGCCCGTTACATCCCCCGCGGGTCGATGGCCCCAGACAGATAACCCCCTGATCCAGAAAACACCGGCCCGGGTCTACCGGCTTTTCATATATCCGATAAAAGCGGTCAATCACCGGCTTTTGGGGAAGGGTGTCTCTTCGGGAACATGTGGCGCACAGCGCACGGGTATCTGCAAAGACATGCCCGGGGGGCAACAGCGCCTTGTCAAGCAATTGATCAATTGCCGAATAAACCCGATCCGGCTGCGGCGGACAACCGGGTATCGTGGCATCAACCACAACAATCTGATGCAGGGGCAGAACCCGGTCTGCTAGGGTATCTGTTGCATCCGGATCGCCACCCGGCTCCGGATATAGCCGACTCATCAATTCCAAAACGGTATGAAAATTGGCCAGTCCAATTACACCGCCCATCTGGGCACAGGCCCCATAGGCAATGATTTTTTTCGATTTTTGGTGAAGGAGTCCGGCCATTCTGACATCACGCCTGTCACGGATTGCACCATTGATAAACGTGAAATCGATGGATTTGTCAGCCAGTTGTTCAACATCCCGATATCGGTAATCCAGTGCGGTTGGCCAGAACACCACGTGACACCGGTGCAGGATATCGAGCAGTCCATCGGCCATATCAATCAGGGATTCGTCGCATCCGCCGCAGGAAGCACATCCATAAATGGCAATTTTGAGTCTGTCCATCATCATGAGGCTCCGGCAGCGGTTGGCATCCCCGAACGGATATGAATATCCTGCTGGGGAAAGGGAATCTCGATTCCCATCTCGGAGAACGTCTGATTGATCCGGTAACGGATATCATTTTCGGCCGCAATCATGCTGTCGAGAAGGGTCCATATTCGCAGCTTGAATATCAGGGCGCTGTCTCCAAAATCGGAAAACAGGACATCGGGTTTGGGATCAGCCAATACCCACGGACAGGACTTGGCAATTTCAAGAAGTGTATCCGCTGTCACACGCGCATCGGTTCCATAGGCCACGCCGATGGTAATGATCCGGCGCAGTCTCTGATCCTTGAAGCTCCAGTTGGTGACGCTGTTGCTGATGAATTCGGAATTGGGAATGATCAGGGATGCATTGTCATAGGTCTGAACCAGGGTTGACCGGAAATTTATTTTTTTGACAATCCCCCAGATGCCGCTGATTTCAACCGCATCCCCGACTTGAATCGGGCGTTCGAACAACAGAATGATGCCACTGATAAAATTGTTGAAAATATTCTGCAAACCAAATCCAAGACCGATACTTAACGCGCCAAAAACAACGGTCAACGATGTTGCGCTGACACCAATGACACGCAAAGAAATAAACAAACCCATTGCCCATATCAGATATACGGTCAACGTCATGATGGAATCCTGAAGTCCTGGATCCAGACCGCTGTGTTTCAATATTTTTTCTTTCAGCGCCTGGCGCCAAAACCGTGTTACCAGAACCGTGATCACCAGCGCCAGCAGGGCATAGAACAGGCTCATCAGACTGAACCGGATATCACCGATGGGTACTGGATAATTGATCACCTTGAATACATTGACGATCACGGCGCGTTTTACGCCCCAGCACATCAACACGATTACAATGGCGGCAAAAAACCAGAAGATCCGAATCGACTGAATTCCCAACCACTGTACGGAATGTCGTGACGGAATAATCAGAGTGGCTTTTTTTTCCATCAGCAGATTACGTTCCCATTCCCGCAGGGCAAAAAACACCAGCACACTCCACATGACCGCGACCAGCGTGTTGCCAACCGATATCAGCCAGTAAAGCGCCATATGGTTATAACCGGTAATTTCCATCACCAGCGGGATACTGACAAGGCCATAGCCCAAAAAAGAAACGGCCCATTTGGTGACACGGGACTTATGCGTGGGCTGTGGGAAAGCCGCGTCCGTTTCTGACTTGACTGTTTTGATGAAAAACACCATCCAGGCCAGCATAACCATCTCCATGATCATTCTGAAAAAGATCTGAATGATATTTTCAGCGGTCATCATCCAGTCCAGAACGATCAGAACGCTGCCCGCCATACTGATGCCGACAATCAGATATTTCAACAGGCGGATGACGGATTCAGAAAGTGGGGATGCCATCAGGCGATTCCATGCACGCAGGGCGTCCATTACCCATTGAGTGAAAAGACCCAGCACCATGATATGAAACACCATTCGAATCAGGGGGGAACTCATCCATATGCCACGCATCTGGATATAGGCATACAGAAGCGCAGTCAGGCCCATCCAGACCAGGGAACGCCGAAAAATGGTATACACCAGGTTTCGCCAGGGGAATTGCCCCAGATTCCAGGGTTTGATCATCTGACTGAAATAGCGCCGAATCCTGAGCAGAAAAAATACAAACAGGATCAGTATGACAACGGATAATACCTGAAAATAGATTCCGGTCGCCCATAGATTCTGACATGAGTCGATCCAGAATTGAATTGAAAACAGCGACAGAATTTGAACACCAAACTCCTTTGTATCATTCTGAATCTTCTGGATGCTGAGACTCTTGAGCGGGGAAACCTTTCGCTGAAACAGTTCCTGTTTCTTTCGGATATCGATCTGATCATCAAAGCGTTTTGACAGGTCCACCATCATCTGATAAACATCCTGAAGTTGAGCCTGTTGATCCGAATATATCGTCTGAATTTTATCGAGCCGGTTCTGTCTGGCGGTCAACAGGCTGATGAGATTCTGGATATTTTTCTTTATCCCATCGGTCTGCACATCCCGTGCTGGGTTGGCTACAAAATCCTGAAACTGCTGAGTGTTCAATTGTATCTGCTCGGTGACATGGGTCAGTTGTTTGCCGATATCATCGATCTTTTCAGCCATCTCCCTGATTTTCAGATCCACCGCATTCATGGCATTTACATTTTCGATCCAGGCCTTTTCCAGATCCTGGGTCGGCGACTGGGGCAACAGCAGGATGTTGCTGTACGCCGAAATCTGAATCCGGTAGGCATTCAACACGGTCATCATGGTCCGCTGCTCATTCTCGGCCAGTTTCTGACGGACCTTCAGGGCATCAATATTCTCTTTCTCCGCCAGAATGGTCATTTCAACCGTCTGCTGATACCCGACAGCGTCAACGGGTTGTGCCCTGGGTGCATCACCATTCTCGGCATAACAGGGGGAAATGCCATCCCCCAACAGGAATGAAAAAAACACAAAACAAAAAACAAGGTAAAATTTATATTCTAAGATGGATTTCATATATGACTCTTTGGTAAAGCTCAAAATCAGGGGGATATCGCCAAAAATATTAAAAATGTTAGCATGAATAATCGGGTGGTACAACAGAACTCCGGAAAATTCTCGTGCTGCCCTTGTCAGAAAACGGTTACGAAAAAAATATATGTAAAAAAAGAGTTGTCCGGATATGGAAAATATTCATCCGGGCAATGTTGACACCGAGGCCGATGCAATGGTAGTTAGACGAGTTAAACAATTGAATTCAATAGTTCAGTATGATAGCCTTCAAGCTAATGTTTTTGGATACGTTATCGGTCCGGGATGCACCAGAAAACGACGGTTCACTTCCCGCTGCAGCCTTCCCGAAATCATTATCTTAAAGGTATCTGATGAGAGGAGGTGATTCAGGGCGGTATAAACATGTCGGGTTACAGATGTCGACTGGTTGGAGCATTCATTCATTCATTTAATATTGAAGGAGGTCATTCATGAAAAAATTCTGGGTAATCGGTCTGGTAATATTTCTTTCCGTGGCGCTGATTCCGGTACAGCCGCAAATTGCACATTCTGCCAAAAAATTTGTATCCATTGCATCCGGTTGGGTTGTGGGCGTCTATTTTCCGCTGGCAGGCGCCATCTCCAGCATCGCACACAAAAAACTGACAGATATCAAAATCACCGTCGAATCATCCGGCGCATCGGTTGCCAATGCCAAACTCATTGCTTCGGGTGATGCAGATATGGCCATCCTTCAAAATGATATCGCCTTTTATGCTTACAAAGGCGTAAAGCCCATGTTTGAAGCAGCCGTTCCCAATATTCGCACCATTGCCATGCTGTATCCGGAGCACTGCCAGATTCAGTCCAGAAAAGATTCGAATATCAAAACCGTTGCCGATCTGAAAGGCAAACGGGTATGCGTTGGCCCGCTGGGCAGTGGAACAGAGCAGAATGCTCTTCAAATTCTGGAAGCCTATGGCCTGAAGTTTGAAGATCTGGGCAAGGTCGAACGCCTGACCGCTGCCGAATCATCGGACTATCTGAAAGATGGCCGGCTGGATGCTTCTTTCTATACCGTGGGTGCCGGGGCATCCGCGCTGGTGGATGCAGCGATGATGAATGACATGGTGATCGTTCCCATCGAAAGCGAAAAAGCCGACGCGCTGATCCAGAAATACCCGTTTTATGCCAAAGCCGTGGTGCCAAAAGGCATTTACAAAGGCGTGGAAGCCGATATTCCGACAGTAGCCGTTATGGCCATGCTGGTTGCAAAAGCCGAACTGGAAGAAGATGTGGCCTATAAAATTACCAAGGCCATGTTCGAAAATATCGCTGACATAGAAAGAGCCCATGCAAAAGGCAAGGAAGTTACCCTGAAAACGGCAATCGTTGGCAATCCGATTCCGCTTCATCCCGGTGCTGAAAAATATTTCAAGGAAGCCGGCATTCTGAAATAAATTTCAGAATACGTCGGTTAGCATTCAGGCATTGGCGGTTAGTTTTTGGATAAATCTGTTCGACATCGTCTTTCTTAAAAAAACACCGCATCCGTCATTCCTGCGAAAGCAGGAATCCAGAAGCAGTTAGGCTGGATGCCGGACCAAGTCCGGCATGACGGAACTTGGAGAACCATTGAATCAAAATAGTCGCGTGCGCTATTTGTTGTGGATCGGCCTTGTCATCCTTTTGATCAGCCTTTTTTTTCCCATTGACACGCTCGAGTTAACCAACAAACGCACCGGTCATGTCATTTTGCGATGGATTGTATCGACAGACGATCAGGTGGTTTACCGTTACATTCATTCTGTTGAAAAAACGCCGGTCGAAGCCGTTTTTTCCATTGAATCCGATAAACATCTTCAACTGACTGAAACCCGTTTTCCATCATATGGCGCCGGGCTTCCCAATGGCGTGGGTGAAAAAATGCAGACATCCGAATGGATGACCCTGGCTTGCGCACAACGAATGGAATCTTTTTCTGCTTTTTTTTCATCCATCAATCACCCGTCAATTGTCATTCACAACCGGAGATGGGATATCGGATCACCCCTGACAGATGGGGATATCCTGGCATTGACTGTCAAAAAGCGTCCTCTGTGGCGGATACTGCCGCAAATCCGTCCTGCCGGATCGACACCAATCAATAATCAGAAGTAGAATAGGGTCATCTTTATGCAAGAAAAACGGGTTGAAGACCAACTCATTATAGAAGCCGACGAGGAACTTAAAAAAAAGGCGATAGAACTGGCTGACGAAGCTGAATTCGGTAAACGGAAGCTGAAAGGGATTCCGTATGGCATCACCTATCTCATTGCCTTTTCCATGGCCTGCTTTCAACTTTACACCGCCTTTTTTGGAACACTGACCGCCACATTGCAGCGATCGGTTCATCTGACGTTTGCCATTGTCCTGTGTTTTCTGTTTTATCCATATTCCAAAAAAGCCAGACGGGCCGATCTGAACCTGATCGATGTTCTTCTTGCCATTCTGGCAGGATCAACCGCCATTTATGTTGCGTATAACTATCAGGACCTGGTGACCCGCATTGGAAATCCCACCCAGATCGATCTGGTCATGGGTATTCTGGCCGTGGTTCTGATACTGGAGGCAACGCGCCGGGCGGTCGGACTTCCCCTTGTCATCATCGCCAGTCTGTTTCTGATTTATGGATTTGTAGGTCCGTACATGCCGGATCTTGTGGCCCACCGAGGATACAGCTTTCGAAGAGTAGTGGACCATCTGTATCTGACATCCGAGGGTATTTTCGGCATTCCACTCTGGGTATCATCCACATTTGTGTATGCATTTGTTCTGTTTGGCGCCATTTTTGAACGAACAGGCGCCGGTGAGTTTTTAATGAAAGTGGCATTGTCCCTGTTTGGCCATACACGGGGAGGGCCAGCCAAGGTCTCTGTTATTGCCAGCGCCTTTATGGGAACCATTTCCGGCAGCGGCGTCGCCAATACCGCCACCATCGGAACACTGACAATCCCGCTGATGAAAAAAGTCGGTTTCAGTCCCGAGCTGGCTGGCGGGATCGACACGGCAGCCGGTGGAAACGGCCAGATCATGCCGCCGGTCATGGGCGCAGCCGCATTTGTCATGGCGGAATTTCTCGGACTTCCCTACCTGGAAGTCTGTATTGCCGCGGCGCTTCCGGCCATCATCGATCAACTGGCGCTTCTTGGGGCTGTTCACCTTTTGGCCATCAAATACGATCTAAAAGGCATTCCCAGAAAACTTTTGCCCAAATTCTGGTCCACATTTATCAGTGGCAGCTATTTTCTGGTCCCGATCTTTGTTTTGTTTTATTCCCTGATTATCGAACGTTACACCGCCCTGAAATCGGCGTCATCCGCCATTGCCGTGGCCGCAATCATTTATTTTGTACAGGGGGCAATGGCGTCTCTGGGAATGACCGGAACAAAAAAAACAGATTCGGAGCCCAAACCACCCAATTCGTGGAAACCCATGAATGATAAAATCATCGGGATGGGAGATGCGTTTTTCAATGCCAGCCGGATTATGGCAGGCATCGGCGTGACCTGTGCCTGTGCCGGAATGGTTGTCGGAATGGTAACCTTGACCGGAGCAGGCCTGAACATGACCAATGTGATCATGGGGCTTTCCGGCGGTAATCTCTATCTGGGACTGTTTTTGACCATGCTCGCCTGCCTGATTCTGGGCATGGGCGTTCCCACAACCCCCAACTATGTCATCATGGCGACCATCATGGCGCCGGCCCTTCTGGCCATGAGTCCGGAGACACCCATCATTGCCATCCATCTGTTTGTATTCTATTTTGGCATTCTGGCAGATGGCACGCCACCGGTTTGTCTGGCTGCATATGCTGCTGCCGGAATAGCCGGAGCCGATCCCTTCAAAACCGGAGTGGAATCATTCAAACTGGATATGCGGACGTTTCTGCTGCCCTACATGTTCATCACGGCGCCCCAGATGCTGCTTTTGAATACCAATGTCTGGGAAGCCGGCTGGATATTCATCACCGCCTCTGTCGGCATGTATGCTCTGGCCGGTGCCATGCAGGGATTTTTTATGGCCAAGGACACCTGGTATGAACGCCTGATCCTCTTTGTGGCGGCCATCGGTCTGGTCAAACCGGGTTTTTATACCGACATTGTGGGGCTGGCAGGTGTTGGATTGATATACTGGATTCAGAAACGCCGGGTTAAGCTGATGGCGGTGACGGCTTGATAAAGTCTGAAGTCTGAAGTCTGAAGTCTGAAGGCTGAAGGCTGAAGGAAAAAGGATGAAGGATGAAGGATGAAGGTAGTTTAAAGGGAGCAAAGGTACACCGTACCAGTCGCACCGGAATGCGGTGTGTCTTTGCCCCGTTGCACCTCTGTCCCTTTGCCCCTCTCCCTTAGTATATCCCGTCCTCGTTCAGCGGACGATTCTCAAGTATCCGTTCCGGTCCAAAAATGGACAGATCCAGAGCATGGGGCTGACGGGTAATCAGCTCGGAAATATAGCGTCCAACCGCAGGGGCCTGTTGAAGTCCATGGCCGGAAAATCCATTGGCCAGATACAGGCCTTTCAATTCCGGCCATTCCCCCAAAATGGCATTTTCATCCAGTCGGTTCATGGCATACAGACCTGCCCACCCCCGAATCAGTTTGAGATATTCAAAATCCGGTACAAACTCCACCAGCTCCGGCCACAGAATTTCTGAAAATCGCTTGTCATCCCATGAAAAATCAAATCCCACCGGATCTTCCGGCATGGATTTCCCCAAAAGAATCATGCCGCCGGTCTCTGTACGGAAATACAGCCCGGATGGCAAAAGCGTCAGCGGCAGCGGGCCGTCTGGTTTGACTTTGGTATCCAACGCAAACACCTGGCGTTTTACCGGCTCGATCGGCAGTTCGACACCCGCTGTCCGGGCGATTCCGGTACACCATGCCCCGGCACAGTTGACAACCTGAGCGGTATTGATAGTGTCTCCGGATTTCAGGCGAATGCCCGTGACCTGTTTGCCGGACCGTATAATTTCCACCACCTCGCCATGAATGAATTCCGCCCCCTGGGAAATGGCCTTGGCGCGGTATCCCATCAAGACCCCATACGCATCGAAATGCCCGTCCTTGGGCCCGAATGTCGCCCCCTCATACTCATCCGGATTATACAGTGGATAGCGCTCGCGGATTTTCTCCGGTGTCCACCATTCGACGTCGCAGCCCAGTTCCTGCTGCATTTTCAACGCTTTTTCCGCAGAACTCCGGCCATCCGCATCCACCAGAAACAGATTCCCTTCCCGGCGGTACAGTATGGATGGCCGGTTGTCATCCACCGTCATGTCCTGCTCAAAATTTTCAAACGCCTCAAATGCATATTGTGAGATTTGAACATTGGACCGAAAGCTGAACTGAATCCGGGCATTGGACATGGACAGGGTCGTGGATGCCCGGCTGTAAGACGGATCCATTTCGACAACTGCCAGTTTGATGTCAGGCGCTGTTTTTGTCAGATAATAGGCGGTGGCGCTCCCCATAATACCGCCGCCAATAATTACAACATCATATGTTTGATTCATTTACCCTCCACATCCTGATCCGGAAAAGCCGGACACGCGTTAATCGGTTAGGTTTGTTAAAACCGTGAATATATTTGTGCGTTGAGACGTCGAAGCCCCGGCCGGCATGGATTTCAATGCCGGTCGGGGCTTCGTATCATGAATGATCATTACATTGCTGAAAATTGTTCAATCTGTCAAAAAACAGATCCGAAACGCTATTTCTGATCTTTAACCTCAATTGCGGGAAGGGTCACAAATGACGGGCGTTTGCCTTCACCGGTTTCATCGAATTCATACATCGGATTTCCAACGCCTTCGACCTTGACCTTTTTCAGATTCTGAATGAATGATTTCCGGTCAACCCCACCCATTTCAATCACTTTGGCGGCAACTTTGACCGCATCATATCCATAAATGGCAGCCAGTGGCGGGAACCCGCCGTATTTGGGGGTCCAGCGGTCCACCAGAACTTTTGCTGCCGGACGTTTGACATCAACGGTCGGGGACAACAGGATGTACGTTTCTTTCATGTCACCGGCCAGCTCGAAAAACTTGGGTTCAATAAGACCGTCCGGACCATAAATCGGAACATCCCATCCCATCTGACGGACCTGTTTGACCAGAAGCCCGCCTTCGTTATAGGTTACAAAAATCATCAGCATCCCGGGATTATCGGCCTTGGCTTTCATCAGAACGGATTTGAAATCGATATCCTGTCCGGGGGTGATAACACTTTCACTGGTAATCTTGACTCCGATCTCCTTGGCTTTTTCCTTGAACCCCTTCAGCAGTTGCTGACCATAATCCTGATTTTCACTGATGATGGCCACACTGTCCTTTTTGAAACGATCCTTGACGGTCATGGCCATTTCATAGGCTATGCTGCGGGTGGTGTAGGTCAGCCGGGCAACATTGTCAAACCCCTGCTCGGTCAGTGTGTTGGCGTTGGCATACGTTACGATATTCGGAACCCCGTTTCGAAAATACACCGGAGTGGCCGCCAGGGCGCAAGAACTCATGGTCGGCCCCAGTGCGACCAGGAAATCACTGGAGGACACATTTTTGGCCACATTGGCGGATTCTTTCGGATCGCCGCGGTCATCAAAAAATGTCAACTGAAGTTTATATCCTTTGAGTGGACCAGCCTGAATGCCGCCCATCTCATTGATTTCTTCCACTGCCAGTTCCTGACCTTTTTTGTTGCCCTGACCATAATCACCGTATTTTCCGGTGCAGGCATCATATCCGGCAAGGTTGATAATTTTTTTGGCCGCATCAATGCCGTCCTTTGCCCACCCAGCGGTGCCGGTGGCCAGAAATGCCAATGAAACCAGGATGATTGCCATTTTCTTAAACATGTTCATTCTCCTTTTGGTTGATACAGGTTGATGTGTGTTACAAATTTTCTTATCTTCCATAACATTTTTTAAAAAGGACATAAGCGATTTGAACAGGTCATCACGTCTCTCCCAAATAACTCTTCCTGACGCGATCATCCTCGATCAGGTCTGAAGACTTGCCATGATAGAGAATTTGCCCCAGTTCCATGACATAGGCCCGCTGCGTGATTTTCAAAGCCTTTTTGACATTCTGCTCCACCAGTACGATCGCAATTCCCTGCTCATGCAATTGACCCACAATCCGAAAGATTTCATTGACCAGAAAAGGCGCAAGTCCCATGGACGGCTCATCCAGCAGCAGCAGCCTGGGCCTTGCCATCAATCCCCGTGCAATGGCCAGCATCTGCTGCTCGCCACCGCTCAACGTTCCGGCAGGCTGATTCCGCCGCTCCCCCAGAATCGGAAAAATATCATAATATCGTTCGATATCCTTTTTGATTTCAGCGGTATCGGATCGGATAAAGGCCCCGATTTCCAGGTTGGTCTGAACCGTCTGCCGGGCAAATACATGCCGGCCTTCCGGCACATGTGCAATGCCGGCGCTGACAATCTTTTCCGGGGCCACCCCCTGAATATCCCGGTCCATAAAGGTGACCCGACCCTGGGTCGGTCGAATCAGGCCGGAAACCGTTTTTAAAAATGTACTTTTTCCGGCGCCGTTGGCGCCGATCAGGGCAATGATTTCTCCGGCACTGATTTCAAAAGACACATTATTCAGAACCTTGATTTTGCCGTACTGGGTATAAATACCGTCCACTTTCAGCATGGGTTCTCTTCCTCTTCACCCAGGTATATCCGCTGAACACCACTGTCGGCCTGGATTTCTTTCGGATTGCCTTCCATGAATTTTTTTCCCATGTTCAGAACAATAATCCGCTCGGCCACGGACATGATAAACCGCATATTGTGTTCGATGATAAAAACCGTTGTTCCGGTGGCTTTGATTTTCCTGACGAATTCGGCCAGGGTGTCCATTTCTACCGGATTCATTCCGGCGCAGGGTTCATCCAGCAGCAACAGGGCCGGTTCGGATGCCAGTGCACGGCAGATTTCCAGAAGACGCTGCTCGCCATAAGGAAGATTTTTGGCCATTTCATCCATGCGATCCGCCAGATTTGCCAGCTTCAAAAAATTGATGGCCTTTTCGCGGCCTTCCTTCTCGGTTTTCCGTGCAGCCAGCGGTCGCAAAAAAATTTTCCAGAACGGATTGTCAATCTGACAGTGTCTGCCAATCAGGATATTGGTCAGAACCGAAACATTTTGAAATACACGAAGATTTTGAAATGTTCGGGAGATACCGATACTGGTGATCCGGTGAGTCTGCATTCCGGTGATATCCTGTCCACGGAACAGAGTCTGCCCTTTGTCCGGGGTGTATAAACCGGTCAGAAGATTGACGAACGTGGATTTGCCGGAACCATTGGGTCCGATCATTCCCACGATTTCACCTTCCCCGATGGTCAGGCTGATATCGTTGACCGCCATGATACCCCCAAAATGTTTCAATAACTGACGGGTTTCCAGCAAGGCCATGAACATCATATCCTTTCTTTAATAGAAATAGACTGAAGACTGAAGGCTGAAGGGCTGCCTTATGGTGTCTTTATCCATCCTTTTTCGCGAGATTCCGATCTCCGACTTCTGCCGTTTCAATCCTTGAATGCCGCGGTGCCAAACAGGCCCTGCGGTCTGAACAACAGCACCACCACCATGATGACCCCGATAATCAGCATGCGGTACTCTGCCAGGGAACGGAAAGCCTCTGTAGCCAGGGTCATGATAATCACCCCGGATATCGGCGCCAGCATGCTGCCCATGCCGCCGACAATGACCATGATGATCATCAGACAGGATTCTTCCAGTCGAAAGCTGGACGGTGTAATCGTCGTCTGATACACCGCCAGATAACTTCCGGCCAGGCCTGCATAAAAAGAGCCGATGCTGAATGCCAGGATTTTATACATGGGCGTGTTGATGCCCATGACCGACGCGGCCAGCTCATCCTCCCGAATGGCCACAAATGCACGGCCAAACCGCGATCCGATCAGCAGGGTCAGGCTCAACCAGGTAAATCCGACCAGAATGAGTCCCAGATAATAAAAATCGGTTTCGCTGCGGATGACCCAGTTGAAAATTTTGGGTATCGGAATGGCCACAATCCCCATGGCGCCACCGGTAAACGGTATCCATGCCTGGGCAACCAGACGGAAAATTTCTCCAAATGCGATGGTCAGGAGGCAGAAATAGTCTCCACGAACTTTTCGAGTTGGAATTCCCAGAATGATTCCAAAAATCATGGCCAAAATTCCGGATATCAGCAGTGCCGGCAGAAAAGAAAACCCGTGTCGGGTCATCAGGATGGCCGTTACGTAACCGCCAATTCCGTAAAACGCGGCATGCCCCAGAGACAACAGTCCGGTATACCCCAGAATCAGATTCAGGCCCATGCACAGGATGGTATAGATGATCATGAAATTGGCAATGCCGATATAGTATGTATTCTGGACGACCAGGGGCAGCCCCAGGATTGCGGCGGCACAGATCCCGGTTATCAGAATACGCCGGACCACGGCAGATTTCGAAGAATTGTTCTGAATCAATGACCCTGCATCTTTTTCCACGATATCAAACCTTTCCCGATTCTGTTCGACCCAGAATGCCGGTTGGCCGAATCAGCAAAATACCGATCAGAATCAGAAACGTGATCGGATCCTTGTATGAACTGGACACATAGACGCTGATCAGGTTTTCCGAAAGTCCCAGGATCATTCCCCCTATCAGTGCGCCCCCCATGCTGCCGATGCCGCCGATCACTGCAGCGGTAAAAGCGATAATGGTCCCCCGAAACCCCATGCTGATGGAAATGGCATTATAGGATGCCGAATACAAAACGCCGCCCAAGACTCCAAAGACGCCGCCGAGAAAATACACCACCGATATGGTTTTATTGATGGGAATGCCCATCAGGCTGGAAGTGGGGATATCCTCTGACACACACAGGATGGCCTTGCCTGCTTTATGGTATTTCAGGAACAGGTTGAATGCCACAATAACCACAACCGCGATAATCAAAGTAAAGATATGGGTGACAGAGACCTGCGACCCCATGATGACGATGTGATCGGCCGGAAAAAGCGAGGGGAAGGATTGCACCTGATTGCCCCATTTCAACTCGGATGAATTCTGGATCACATAGGCGGCGCCCAGCGCCGTAATCATGGAAATCATTCGGTGCTGTGCGGCACGAAGCCTCCGGTAGGCAATGAATTCGACCAGGGAGGCCAGCAACCCGCCGGCAACGGCAGCAAGCACAACCGCCAGAATGGCATTCAGATGGAATTGCGCCAGAAGTGTATAACACAGCAGTGCCCCAAAAATATACACATCCCCATGCGCAAAATTCATCAGTTTCAGAATACCATAGACCATACTGTAGCCAATCGTGACCAGGGAGTAGATGGCGCCAACCATGACACCGACAATCAGCACTTCAATAAGCATGGTAACCTCTTGGACAGCATTCAGGATTCAAAAAACGGGCGACAAGGGGATATTCACGCCATTGCGGCACAACCGGACAGGCAGACTTTGCCCCTCTGTCCCTCTGCCCCTGTTTCTAAAAATTTACATAAATCCCTGAAAAGGCAATCGAACAACCGCAGAATGAACATATCGGATCATGGTAATGAAATCAAATACCGGTCGTCTGACAGCATTTTGAATGGCGGCGGCATAGGGCGGCAGGTCACTGCATTCCAGAACAATGGCGCCGATATCCGGATTGTCTGCAACCAGGCGTTGGGCGACTGCAACGGCCTCCTGCTCAATTTTAGCGGAATCCAGGGTGCCTTTTTCCAGAAGAACGGCTTCCCGGAATTCTGTCTGATCTTCCATGCCGGCCAGCACAACGGGAATGTCCGGCGTTATGCCCACACTGGAAAAATGTTCGGATGTCAATGCGCTTGAATCCGCCGAAATAATGCCGATTTTCTGATTTTTGGAAAGAATCCGGTGAATGAATGGAACCTGAAGCAGGCTGGATAAAAACACCGGAATATCAAGGGCATCCGAGACCTGTTTCTGAAAAAGGGCCATGAAGCCACATGCGCCGGTAACCGCCCGAACACCTTCAGCCTGAAGTTCTTTGCCGGCATCGATGAACGGGATCAACAAAGCCGGATCACGCTGGTTGAGCAGCCGGTCAATGGACGCATTTTTCACGACCTTGTAACGAACCGGGAAATCAAATGTGCTGGCATTGCCAACATTGCCGGGAACGCAGGGGTAAGCGGCGTCCAGGATCAGGATGCCGATGGATTCGCCATACCAGGATTGAGACCGGTTTTCAACGCGATAGACCGTCATGACTATCCTTCAGTATTGTGAAATGAGTTGCAGGAAACAGTCAGGCCGTCTGACTGCTTTTTCAGAGAAACCACGCCTGTTCATGAGGGCAATCACTCAGGTCGCGGGCATTGTGGAAAGCCAAAGATCTGA
>JBFXFK010000113.1:0-16206 GCA_050179135.1 Desulfatirhabdiaceae bacterium
CTGTCGGATCACATTCCGCCGGGTTGTAGCAGTGAAACCCTTCCATGATGCGCCATCCATAGTTTTCACCACCTGTGCTTTCAGCAGGCTGGAAGTTGATCTCTTCATACTCATTCTGTCCGACATCGCCGATAAATAGGTCACCTGTCAGCGTGTCGAACGAAAACCGCCAGGGATTCCTCAAACCAAGTGCCCAGATTTCCGGCCGGTATCCCTCGATCAGTTGAAACGGGTTTGTCGCCGGAATGGCATAGGGTTCAATCCCTGCCTCCACATCGATTCTGAGAATTTTGCCCAGAAGGACATTCGTACTCTGTCCATTGTTGAACGGATCACCACCCGATCCGCCGTCACCGGTGCCGATGTACAGGTATCCGTCGGGGCCAAAGGCGAGTTGCCCGCCATTATGGTTTGCAAAGGGCTGGGCAATCGTCAGAAGGATTTCCTCGGTTGCGGCGTCGGCAACATCGGGATTGGCGCTGATGTGGTAGCGGGCCACTACGGTGTCACCGGAGAGATTGGTATAGTTGACGTAAAAATATCCCTTCATGGCATAATCCGGTGGAAAAGCCACACTCAACAGCCCCCGTTCCCCGCAGCAACTGACGCGGTCGGAGATATCGAGAAACGGGACCGGAAGCGTGCCGCCATTTTTCATGATTTGAATGCGTCCGGGCTGTTCCACCACAAAGAGACGGCCGGCGCCGTCTGCGGCATGCGTGATGTGCACCGGCGAGGAAAACCCGCTGCCATAGGGTTCAATGACAATGGCAGGCGGATCACCGGGGGCCTGAGCCCCTGCAACTGTCAGGAAGAGAAAAAAAGGGCAGGTCCAAAGAACAAGAAGTTTGAATAACCGATCGAAAGTTGTTTTCATGGTGTCCTCCTTTATTTCGATACTGGTCTGCCGGATTTTGATGAAAAGCCCCACCACGGGGATGCAGAGCACAATGAACCAAACAAAAAATATTCAAAACAGTGTATTGAGTGATATATCCTTTTGGTCATTCCGAGATTTGGATTTTGAATTTGTATCGAATTTCGGATTTCGATATTCGAATTTTGACTGAACAAATGAATTTTCCTGATGTCAATAATAATGCTGAATAACGATTCTGACAATTTCCATCAGGCCCACCATGGTGATGAGTTATGCCATTGTCCACATGCGGCTTCGAAATCGATGAATCGGGTAACACCAGATTGTTTTTCGTGATACAGCGATTCAATCCAGGCAATAACCGGATTTCCCATATATTACCGATACTCCTGGCTTGATCCATGCGAAATATCTTGACAGATAAACCCATTATAGTTACAGAATTGGCTAACTGAACAATATCGCTTTCCAGATAAAGATTTTGGGTGCGTCATCGGTCGGGGATGGCCGATAAATATCCCCTCCCTGCTGCCTTCCCAAAATCATTATCTGAAAAGCAATGGTTGGAGACCATCCATGAAAAATACCGTATACCTGCTCAAGGCGCTTTCTGACCAGAACCGCCTTCGGGTCGTCGCGGCACTTCTGTCCGAACCGGAACTGTGCGCCTGCCAGATCAAGGAACTGCTGAACGTGACCGGCGCCACGGTGTCCCGACATCTGGCCCTGCTGATTCAGGCCGGCATCGTCGGCAGCCGTAAGGACGGCAAATGGGTCTATTACCGGCTGGAGAAGGAAAACCCCAATTTTCAGGAGTTGATACATTGGCTGAAACGGGAGTTTGAAAACTCCCGTCTGGTTCAGACAGATCGAAGAATGCTGGATGAGATCGGTTCGTGTGACAAGATCGAAATGTGCCGGAAGCAAAGGAGAAAATCAAACCAATGAATGATTCGGACAGCTCTAAGGTGAGCCGGAAACTGTCGTTTCTGGATCGCTATCTGACCCTGTGGATATTTCTGGCCATGGCCGCCGGCATCAGTGCCGGGTATTTTATTCCGGGTGTGGAGAATTTCGTCAATCTGTTTTCAGTCGGCGCCACCAACATTCCCATCGCGGCCGGCCTAATTCTGATGATGTATCCGCCGTTTGCCAAGGTCCGTTACGAGGACATGGGCGATGTGTTCCGAAACAAACGGATACTGGGGCTTTCCCTGGTTCAGAACTGGGTCATCGGCCCGATTCTGATGTTTGTCATTGCCATTGTTTTTCTGCGGGACTATCCGGATTACATGGCAGGCCTCATCATGATCGGTCTGGCCCGGTGTATCGCCATGGTCATTGTCTGGAACGAACTGGCCAAGGGCGATACGGAATATGCCGCCGGTCTGGTCGCCTTCAACAGTGTGTTTCAGGTCATTTTTTACAGTGTCTATGCCTGGATATTCATCACGGTGCTGCCGCCCCTGTTCGGACTTCAGGGAACCGCGGTCGATATCAGCATCGGCCAGATCGCGAAAAGCGTGTTCATTTACCTGGGCATTCCCGCCATTGCCGGCGCCCTGACCCGCCTGATCGGGGTCAAACGAATGGGCCGGAAGCGCTACCATGAGGTTGTGGTCCCCAAAATCAGCCCGTTAACCCTGATCGCCCTGCTGTTCACCATCGTGGTCATGTTCAGCCTGAAAGGCAATCTGATCGTTCAGATACCCATGGATGTGGTCCGTATCGCCATTCCACTTCTGGTATATTTTGTGGTCATGTTTCTGGTGTCTTTCTGGATGGGAAAAAAAGTCGGGGCCGACTACAGCAAGACCACCACCCTGGCCTTTACCGCCGCCAGCAACAACTTCGAACTGGCCATTGCCGTGGCGGTCGCGGTGTTTGGTCTCAATTCCGGCGCGGCCTTTGCCGCGGTCATCGGTCCATTGGTGGAAGTTCCGGTCATGATCGGACTGGTGAATGTGGCGTTCTGGTTTCAAAAACGGTATTTTACAAAAAGGGATAAAAATGGATTCGATACACTCTGATAATATTCGCAGTGCTGTGCGTGACAACTACGGGAAAGTGGCCAAACAAACCATAGCCGGCGGATGCTGCTGTACGGGCTCATCCTGCTGCGGAACCCCAAAGGATGTTTCTGCTGCGGACATATCCCGAGCGATGGGATATTCCGATGCGGATGTGAGCGGTGTTCCGGAAGGCGCCAACATGGGGCTCGGGTGCGGAAATCCCCAGGCCATTGCAGACTTGAAGCCCGGTGAAACCGTGCTGGACTTGGGCAGCGGGGGCGGATTTGACTCTTTTCTGGCAGCACGGGCTGTCGGAGAAACCGGGCAGGTGATCGGTGTGGACATGACACCGGAGATGATCTCCAAATCCCGCAGGAATGCCATTGAAACCGGTTTCAGAAATATCGATTTCCGGCTGGGGGAACTGGAGAATCTGCCGGTCGCCGATGGCATCGTGGATGTCATACTGTCGAATTGCGTGATCAACCTGTCTCCGGAAAAACAGCGGGTGTTCATTGAGGCATACCGTGTCCTGAAGCCCGGGGGCCGACTGGCAATTTCCGATGTGGTTCAAACAAAAGAAATGCCGGATACCATCAAACAGGACATGGCCATGCACGCCGCCTGTGTCGCCGGAGCGTCCCCCATTCCGGAGCTGGAAACCATGCTGAAAAAAGCCGGTTTTGTGGATATCCGAATCGCGCCGAAAGAAGAGAGCAAAGAGTTTATCAAGGACTGGGTGCCTGGCAGCCGGGTCGAAGATTATGTGGTGTCGGCAACGATCGAAGCGGTCAAACCCGTGTCATGACTGCTCAGGCCCGAAATCCTGATCCGGCGTCGACGCAATTCCGATCCCATGAATAAATTCCAAAAAACGTTTTGAGTTCTGAGTTTTGAGTTGTAAGCGGTAAATGTCATTTTCATATTTAAGGGTGAAGCTCCCGGAATGATTCATGATCATTTACCGCGAAAATACATCTCCAGAAATCAAAAACGAATATCGAACAAGGAATGGTGAAGTTTGAAGTGTTCGGTTCCTCTGCCTGAATACTGGTTGCGGCACCTTCAGCCTTCAGTCTTTAAACCTTTCCTCCCCGATTCCGCAACTCTTCCGGAAGATGGATCTGAATATGGTTCTCTTCCAGAAAATCATAATACCCGTATACTTTTTTTCCCATGAATTCCATATGAACGGCACTGGCCGGGCAGTTGTTGACGCACCCCAGGCAGGCGATGCACGCATCCGTATTCACATGACGATGCTCAAGATCGATGGCGCCCACCGGGCATATTTTCTGGCATGTTCCACACTGGATGCAGGTTGATCCGTCGATGGTGTGACTGGATATGAAAAGCTTGGTCCCCCATATGGAAATGGAATTTTTAATCAGTTCCCGCAAGTCAAAGTCTTTTTCGATTTTCATGGCCTCCCCCTGGTGCACGCGGTCCAATATCAGTCGGGCATACGTCCGCATCCGATCATAGGCGATGTCATCCGGAAGGTGTTTGTATTTCAGTACACGGGATTCATTCCCGGATGACCAGGTGATGGCAAACGTGGACATGTTGCCAAAGGTTGCCAGACCTATCGGCGCGCCGCCTTTTTCAGCCAGCAGGTCCGCCAGGGTACAGACGGTGTTGTGCTGGTTGCCGCCGGAGCCACCAAACGTGACATACGCGGCACAGGGTTTGCCGGTGATTTCCGGCAGACTTTTGAGCCAGCGTTTGAAATTTTCCGGCACATCATAATAATACACCGGGGAGCCGGTGACGATCAGGTCATAGTTGCTGACAGATTCCGGGTCAAAATTTCTGTAGTCGGTTGCTGTGACATTCAGCCCATTTTTACGGAATGTTTCTGCGATAAGTCTTCCGGTTCTTTCGGTGTTACCTGTCTGACTGTACCAGATCACCGCAGCGGATCGCGGATCGGTAACCGTCATTTCCGTTCCGGCATGCACCCGCATCGGGAAAAGAGATGCCGACGTCGAAAGCGCCAGCAGCGCCAATGAACCCTTTTTCAAAAACGTACGTCTGTCGTCCACTGAGTTTTTCCTTTCTACCGGGATGTTTCCCATGATGTTACATATGTTGTTGATTCCGGCAGGTTACCGATATCCGGTTCATGAAATACCCATTTCCCGGAAAGTCCCGAATCATTGCAGGTCATTTCAAAATGGCACATGGCAATGCCCATGTCCACACGCTGAAGGTCTGCCATGCCAAACATCGTTTTGTTTCGGGACTGATATCCTTTTGTGCGCTGAAGATAAAAATGAAAGGATCCGGTTGTCGATTCATAAACAATCCGCCAGGGCTGGCGATTGGAGGCGGATGGCGCGATTCTGACCATTTCCAGCGGGTCTGCCCATTTTCCGGTATCTTCGGGGGAAAGACATTCGTTAAATCCGTTTTTAAAAAAAAGCGCTTTCCAGGGTTTTCGGTTTTCGGCGCCGGCCCCCCATCGGATGGCTTTTTCCACCATGCCCATTTTGGACGCCATATAACCGATGGCTGCCACGGCAGGCAGGGTTTCATCTTCGCCGGCGCGGATTTTTTTCGCAAACGCGCTTCTGGTGAAGCTGCCACCCAGCCAGCACGTGCCGAGACCCAGGTCCGTGGCATAAAGAATGTTCCGCTCCATGACATAGCCGAAATCCTCCAGGTTTTTTGGGGATTGCCGGATTGCGCTTACAATAAATCCGGCAGGGTCTTTGATAAACCCGTAGGCACCCAGCCCTTTCAACGCATCCCGGTCTTCGTCCGTTGCCATGATCAGTTCAAACCGGGAGCGTGATCCAAATGGCCCGGCAGGGCTGTCAGCCAGAAATTGTTCAAGTTGATCTTTCAGGTCATTTTCAACCGGCCTTTTGATGTATGTTCTGCAGGAATACCTTTTCCGGATAATCTCTGTTATCGTTTTTTTTGTTTTCATGCCATCTCCCTGAATAAATTGGCAATTGCTGCACGGTTACCGTTTCCATAGGGTTTTGAGGGGATTGAGCCGATCTTTTTCATGTGTCCTTCTGTGTTTTTATATTTTGATAAGTATCGAAGTGATAGAATAAAAAAATTTGAAACTCAGTTTTCAATCAGGGATAAAATTGCGTTGGCCGTCTGAATGGTTTCCCTGTTGATTCTGGCTGCCAGAAATTTACCCCGTCTTTCGGTAATAATCAGATCTGCATTTGCCAGCTCTTTTAAATGGTGGGAAATGGTCGGCGCACCGATATTGAATGATCCGACAATGTCCGAGATAAAACATTCACATCCTGTTTCAAAATTGGCTTCGTTCTGTTTTGCAATTTGCAGATACAGCTCCAGACGCGTCTGGTTTGAAAGTGCTTTCATGATTTTTGACAGTTTGGCCGAATCCATAACACCAAAACCTTCATTATTGCCATTTAAAACTTTTACATTTCGATATGTTTCGAACTATTGTAGCTGAAAATTCACATCTGTCAACCGGTTTTTTGAAGAAACAGGGGGTTATCATCACTACAAACAGAATGCGCCTACGGAGCTTTACCGGATTTTTGGCATTGTAATTATACACCCACCAATCCGTTATAATCATTAATTTTAAAAGTGTTAAGCCGTCCGGCGCCAGGTCTGCAAACCAGATTCGTGAAGATGAAGCTGGACGGCGTCTCCTTGCCAGGGCTTATAAAATCTCTTCAAGTTCTTCCCTTGTAAACCTGAATTGATTCGCAAAGTCCTGCCAGAATGGCTTGTCATTTTCCTTCCAGTCCTTACCGAACTTTTTTTCAAAGGATGGCCCCAGCAGGATAAACCATCTGCCGCTTTTTTTCTGCCTGTATTCTATTGCCTCAAAGAGCTCACCCAAATATAGGGCAATGCTGAAAAGATGTTCTTTGGGCAGATAGACATACGCCCCATTTTTTATCGATTTTTTGAAATCCTCCGGACTCAACGCATGTGCAGTCAGGATGATTGCGGGAATTTGATACTCATTGGCTATTTTCAACAAATTATAGCCGTCGACGCCCATGATATCGAGAATGACCGCATCATATTTATTTTTTCTGATAAGCGCTGATCCGGAATCAAAATCAACGGCACTTTCTATCACGCACTTGTCAAGCAAATCCTCGATTGAATCAATAATATCCCGCTCATCATCGACAATCAGTATTTTCTTGCCTGCAATCAGATTGCTGTCCATGGACCAGTCCTCCCCCGTATAATTTGTTGTTGTGCAAAATCCTGGTTTGATCAAACCGCAGAACAAATGTGCTGAAACCAGAGTGAAAGCAGTCTTTCGGACCACCGATAAAACAGCAAGTTGAAATCCTTCCCGGACAGGTATCGCCGTCCGTCGGAAGATAACAGCATCGGCGGCTCTCAAAATCGACATCAAAGCCCGTACGTTCCGCAAATGTCTTGATCCTGAACAGATCAACGCCGGCGCCGCCCGCGTTGAATGCATACGGCACCTTGGACGAATATGTATCGGTCTTCTGGGTATGGAAAAAGCCAGCAAAAATCATCTTCTGATTCTCGGGCGTAATGCCTACCCCGTAATCGTGAATCCGTATACTGACAATGCCGTCTTCATTGTAGGTGGATACATGTACCTTGCCTTCATCCGGGGTATTCTCGACGGCATTTCGCAAAAGGCCTTCACAGGACAGGAAAAGAATGTCGGGATCGGTGACCAGGCTGATCGGGCTATCGAAATCCCGCTCGATTTGAATTTCCCGATTACCCATGTTCAACCCGGTCCAATCGCATACCTGGTTTAGAAATGGCGCCAGAGATATTGTTTTCAGACGGAGTTCCCTGAGTTGATAAACATCAGCCAGCCGAGCGGATATCAACTCCAGCGCCTTCCTGATACTGTCGTGATGCCCCTCCTGCGCCAATCCATTGACCATATCCGCCGCGGTCTCGATGATTCGCTGGAGGCGCCGCTGCTCGTCAACTTTACGCAGGTTCAGAATATCATCAATTTTTCGCTGAAGATCCAGCAGCCGGCCAACGTTGCGCAGCCCTCGGTTGATCGTCTTTTCCAGACCTTTCGCGCATTCCGCACCGATCTTTCTTCGAATACTTTCCAATGATCCGGAAATGACGGCAAGGGGCGTTTTCAGTTCGTGGGAAAGGTGGTTGATGACCCGCTCTTTGGCTTTGAGCACCAGATTCATCTGCTCATAAAGTCTGGCGTTTTCCAACGCTATGGCAATATAATGGGAAGCTGAAACGGATAGATCAATATCCTCCGTTTTAAACTCGCCGCTTTTTTTGTTAAGCGCCTGAAGGGTGCCGATACAGGTTTTGTGACGGTTAATCAGGGGAATGCAGAGGATGTTTCGGGTCTTGAATCCGGTCTTCTGATCGACTCCGGAACAAAAACGTGGATCGTTGTAAGCATCTTTGATTATCAAAGGTTTATGGTTTTGAAACACCCAGCCTGCCACACCTTCAGAAGCCAATATGTGGATTTCGCCTTTTCTCAGATCCGTGGAAACCAGTGACCATAATTCGTTTCTTTTTTCGTCATGAAGAAAAACCGAACACCTTTCAGTGTTCAATACCCGGTTCACCTGGTCTGCAATAACCGGAAAAAGGGAGTCAAGATTCATCTCGGAGGTAATGATCGCCCCCATCTCCAGCAACATCTGGTACCGGTGAATGATTTTTGGCGTGGACGAATCGTTTTCCATGTTCGATTTCCCATATCCGCTCGACACTGCGGACTTATCATGGCGACCTACCTGAAAAAGGGTTTCCACAGATACGTAATCGATCCAACGTTTTTGGATCAAGCGGAGTCAGATTTGAATGTATTCCAATGCATAGGCTTTGTTGTGAAGGATAATCGTTGAAAAGTACACCGTTTGATCGGGCAGGTTCTGACAAAAACAATATTTACAATAGGCTGTGTTGCGGCACTCTTCGACTTTTTACGATACCATCAAATGTCGATGAGCAGGAACTGTTTCATGACTGGTTGACGCTAAGCCATTTTAAATAAAAAATCAACAAGCTCCTCATATGGTGAACGGATTCGATCCGTTTGCGCATTAATTGATCGATGAAACCCTCAGCCGGATTATGTCACACGCGGTTTGAAAACCGTGGCTGTGCCGATCGTCACGGACCATATCCATTTTCGCTTCCAATTCGTTGTTATTGACGTTATAACGTCTAAGAAAATGAAATCTATAGAAACATCAAAAACCATATCCGAGCTTGTGAATGAGGCCGTAAAGGGAGCACTGTCAGAGGATGCCGAGGATATCGCTGCTTTCGAGGAAAGGGCAAATGAGCCGCTGATAAGCTTTTCCGAAATGCTGAAAAGGCTGAAAAAAGATGGCCGAATATGAGTTGTTTTGGGAACTTGTGACCTTACGGGGTAACGATTGGATGAGATTTTTCCAGTGGGCCAACGCAATCTGATGATATTGATCGTCTGCTGCTTCCAGTGCAATAAGGAATCCAGTATCCAGGAACAGCCGCCTTCTCATGATCCGGAGCCATAGATGTAGCTGTCGTGATTTTCCGATGCGTTGGGTGCACCGCATTCCACTGGATTTTTCCCAAGAGCAAGGATGGGATCGCTTTTGGAAAGAAGTGAGATCACAATGCAGCGGTCTTCTTTTTGGATTTCCACCTCTTCCACACCCGCCAACATTTCTCTCGGAATTACAAGACCACGATTTGTTACTTTGGCTTTCATGGCTTCCCTCCTCAGATTTGATTTTATATTTTTTAGAATACCCCGATATCTGTTGTCTATCAAGAAAAATGGGGGGTTGTTGGATTTTCCACTCAGATGACTATCGCTGAAACATGTTCGAATCAAATATTTCATATGGATTAACTTGTTGAATTTCCGTTAAATTAAAGATAAAGATTGAATTGATAAGAACTGGATATTTTTAAAAACCTGCAAAACGCCGCACGGATACTGCACGCAATCCACATGAATTGGGGTCATCCATGTCAAACCCGTTCTTTGACCACCCTGTCATCAACTCACCCTACAAGTACTCCGGTTGCCATTGGAAACTGGACGAAACCGGCCAGCCGACCCAGAAAACCATACCATCGCGACGCGCAGCGGAGTTCATTTCGCCGATCCCGAAGCCCCGAAAGCGCAAAGGACAGGCTGCGCAAACCAACATGAAAACGAGAATTGTCCTGGATTAAAGGAGATGGAACATGAAACTGACCACGCTACTCAGAACGATACGACTTCGGGACTTCCTGTCCTTCGGGCCGGCTACCGAAACGTTCCCGTTAGGAAATTTGAATGTCATCATCGGTGCGAACGGATCCGGGAAATCCAATCTGATTGAAGCATTATCCGTCATTCAGGCGGCGCCTTTGGATCTGCCGAAACCGATCCGTGAAGGTGGCGGCGTTATGGAATGGCTCTGGAAAGGTCCTGGCGCAAAAGGCATTGCTGAAATCGAGTTGACGACTGAATACCCATTGGGGCAAAAACCGTTGCGTTACCGTCTTTCATTCACTCAGAGCGGGCAGCGGTTTGACCTGAATGATGAAAGTATTGAAGACGAATCGAAGTTAGATCCTGGCCAAGATGATGTCAATTTCTATTACCGCTACAGACATGGACGACCCGCGCTGAACACCGGGTCCCGTATTGAAGGGGCAACGCACCAGGGGAATGCCGATTCTCCAGGGACATTGAAGAAAGCTTCTGTCAGTTCGGAACAATCCATTCTGGCGCAGAAAAAGGGGTCGGAAATTTACCCGGAGATAACATGGCTGGGCGAACAGTTCTCCGCAATGAAGATTTACAGGGAATGGCGCTTCGATCGTCATACATCCCCCCGAAAACCCCAACAGGTCGATCTGCCGGAGGATTTTCTGCTTGAAGACGCGAGCAATCTGGCCCTGGTATTGAATGACATCCTGCACCGCGGACTTCGCAAGACCATTATCGATAAACTGAATTTATTCTACGAAGGCATCGAGGATATTACGACGAAAGTCCACGGCGGAACCATTCAAGTGTATGTGCATGAGAAAGGAATGGCTCAGCCGATACCGGCCACGCGATTGTCGGACGGCACGCTTCGATACCTCTGCCTCATCTGTGTCTTGTGCCATCCAGAGCCTCCCGCATTGATCTGCATCGAAGAGCCGGAACTTGGCATTCATACGGATATCCTGCCAAAAATCGGTGAAATGCTGATTGAAGCCTCCCAAAAGACGCAACTGATCGTCACCACCCACTCGGATGCGTTGGTTTCTTCTCTTAGCGACATTCCGGATGCGATTGTCGTGTGTGAACGAGAGATCGATGGAACGCATTTGAGTCGATTGGATCCATCAATCCTTCGAGAATGGCTTGAAAAATATAAACTCGGGGATCTGTGGCGCATGGGTGAAATCGGAGGTAATCGATGGTAACTGAAATTCGAATCTACATCGAAGGCGGAGGCGACAGCCGGTCAACAAAGGATGAACTCCGTGGCGGCTATCGGGCGTTCCTCCAGGATATTTATAACCTGGCATCCACAAAACGCACCCGGTGCAGAATCATTATGTGCGGTGGACGTAACAGCACCTTTGATGATTTCAAAACCGCTGTCCAATCACACCCCCAAGCCTTCAATGTGTTGCTCGTAGATGCCGAAGCACCCGTCTTTTTGACGCCATGGGCGCATCTTCAACAACGTGATGGCTGGCTTAATCCCACTGTTCCGGACAACCAATGTCATCTTATGGTTCAATTACTGGAGACTTGGTTCCTTGCCGACAAAGATGCCCTGAAAGCTTACTATGGTCAGGGATTCAATCCGAATCCGATTCCGAAAAATCCCGATGTTGAACAGATCGCCAAGACGACTGTTATGACTGCCATGGAAATTGCCACCCGTAATACGCAAAAAGGGGGATATCGAAAGATCCGCGACGCATCCCGGTTGTTGGCGCGAATCAGCCCTGCTGTCGTCCGTGCGAAAGCACCTCACTGCGACCGACTTTTCACCGAACTGTCGGAGCAAATTCACTGATGGATGAAGTTGTTCAATAAAAATTATCCTGATAAGGGCATAAATTGGTTGACAGTTGCCATTGGAATTAATACAGGAAAAGGGCTTTTCTTCCGTGCCGGCCAGACATTTCCACCCTTTCCATGTGTTTGTGATCCTGATTAATCGAAGTGTAATTCATTCGGTGTTTTCCAAAATCCGACGCCGGATATCAGTTGATCCAGATTCAAAGACAGGACCCGACAAAAACCGGCTTTGACTGGCGAGCAATTATTCATAAACCATTTATTCAGAACATTCACAATGCCGCACGAATCCTGCACTCAATCCACATGAATTGGGGTCATCCATGTCAAACCCGTTCTTTGACCACCCTGTCATCAACTCACCCTACAAATACCCCGGTTGCCATTGGGAACTGGACGAAACCGGCCAGCCGACCCAGAAAATCATACCATCCCGGCGCGCAGCGGAGTTCATTTCGCCGATCCCGAAGCCCCGAAAGCGCAAAGGACAGGCTGCGCAAACCACCATGTTTGTCCATGAGCTGTCAACACAGGAACAGGAATACGATCACACGGCACTGATCAATGCCGTGCGCCGGGAAGTGGACAAGTGGCGACAGATACCCAACCCCAATCACTGGCGCGTCACGCCGGAAACCGCCCGTCTGCTCCAGCATTGGCGACACCATGAATTTGCCGGTTTCCGGCCCTTTTTCTGCCAGGTCGAAGCCGTCGAAACCGCCATCTGGCTGACGGAAGTGGCGCCTCAGATGGGCAAGGCGGAGCGGAGCTTTCTCGAAGATCTGGCCAACGCCAACCGGGAAGCCAACCCGGAGCTGATGCGTCTGGCGCTCAAACTCGCCACCGGAGCCGGAAAAACAACCGTAATGGCCATGCTGATCGCCTGGCAAACCATCAACGCGGTTCGCAAGCCGGGCGGCAAAAAGTTCACACGGGGTTTTCTGGTTGTCGCCCCTGGCATCACCATCCGCGACCGTTTGCGTGTGCTGATGCCCAATGACCCGGACAGCTACTACAAGACCCGCGAACTGGTTCCCGCCGACATGCTGGATGATCTCCACAAGGCCAAGATCGTCATCACCAACTACCACGCTTTCAAGCTGCGGGAGCGCATGGAGCTTTCAAAGGGTGGCCGTCTCCTGCTTCAAGGCCGCCAGGGCGCACCGTTGGAGACCCTGGAAACCGACGGTCAGATGCTGCAACGGGTGATGCCCGAACTGATGGGGCTGAAAAATATCCTGGTCATCAATGACGAAGCCCACCACTGTTACCGCGAGAAACAGGGCGGCGATGGCGAAGAAACCCTGAAGGGGGATGAAAGGAAAGAAGCCGAGAAAAACAGGGAGGCTGCCCGACTTTGGATCAGTGGCCTGGAGACCGTCAATCGCAAGCTCGGTGTCGCCCGCGTGTTTGACCTTTCGGCAACGCCCTTCTTTCTCAGCGGCTCCGGCTATCTTGAAGGGACCCTGTTCCCCTGGACCATGAGCGATTTTTCGCTCATGGATGCCATCGAATGCGGCATTGTCAAACTGCCAAGGGTTCCGGTTGCCCAGAATTTGCCTGGCGCAAAAGACGATGAACTGCCCATGTTCCGGGAACTCTGGAAGCACATCGGCAAGAAAATGCCGAAAAAAGGCAGGGGTAAAGGCGGGGTGCTTGACCCCCTCAGCATCCCGGTGGAACTGCAAACCGCGCTGCAGGCGCTGTATGGTCACTACGAAAAAACCTACCAGCTCTGGGAAAAAGCCGGGATCAAGGCGCCGCCCTGTTTCATCGTGGTCTGCAACAACACGGCGACCTCCAAACTGGTGTACGACTATATCTCGGGATTTGTGCGCACCAATGCAGATGGCACATCCCATGTCGTCAACGGTCGTCTCGAGCTGTTCCGTAACTATGACCCATATGGCAACCCGATGCCGCGGCCCAACACCCTGCTGATTGACAGCGAACAACTGGAATCCGGTGAAGCACTGGACGAGAACTTTCGCAAACTGGCCACAGACGAAATTGAACGTTTCAAGCGAGAAGCCCTGGAGCGTGGCGGTGATCTGGCCAACAGGCTCATGGCCGGCAAAGAGATCGACGACGCCACCCTGCTGCGCGAAGTCATGAACACGGTCGGCAAGCCCGACACCCTTGGGGGATCGATCCGCTGCGTGGTGTCCGTCTCCATGCTTACCGAAGGCTGGGACGCCAACACCGTGACCCATGTGCTGGGTGTGCGCGCCTTCGGCACCCAGTTGCTGTGCGAACAGGTGATCGGCCGTGCGCTGCGCCGCCAGTCTTATGATCTGAATGAAGAAGGGCTGTTCACTGTCGAATATGCCGACGTACTCGGCATTCCATTTGATTTCACCGCCAAACCGGTCATCGCCCCGCCGCAACCACCGCGTGAAACCATTCAGGTAAAGGCCATCCTGCCCGAACGGGATACCCTGGAAATCCGGTTTCCCCGGGTTGCCGGCTATCGGGTGGAACTGCCGGAAGAGCGCCTCACGGCGTCTTTTACCGACGATTCGGTATTTGAACTCACCCCGGCCATCGTTGGTCCTTCGATCACCAAAAACGCCGGCATCATCGGTCAAGACATTGACCTTACCCTGGAGCATATCCGCGATATGCGTCGCTCCACGCTGCTGTTCCACATCACCAGGCGATTGCTCGAAACCAAATGGCGCGACCCGGGAGAAGAACCCAAACTCCACCTGTTCGGCCAGCTCAAGCGAATCACCAAACAATGGCTGGACACCTGCCTGGTCTGCAAGGGCGATACCTACCCCGGTCTGCTGATGTATCAGGCCCTGGCCGACATTGCCTGCGAACGTATCACCGCAGCCATTACCCGTGCAGAGCTGGGCAATCGTCCGATCAAGGCCGTCCTCGATCCCTACAACCCAACCGGCTCCACCGTCCACGTTAACTTTACCACCTCCAAAACGGACCGCTACGAGACCGACAGCCGTCGATGCCAGCTCAACTGGGTAATTCTCGACAGTGACTGGGAGGCCGAATTTTGCCGTGTAGCCGAAGCCCATCCCCGTGTGATGGTCTATGTGAAGAACCACAATCTGGGTCTGGAAGTGCCATATCGCTTTGGCTCGGAAACCCGCAAATATCGGCCAGATTTCATCGTGCAGGTGGATGATGGAAAGGGCGCCGAAAATCCCCTGAACCTGATCGTCGAGATCAAGGGCTACCGGGGCGAAGACGCCAAGGAAAAGAAATCCACTATGGACACCTACTGGGTGCCCGGCGTGAACAACCTCAAACAATACGGTCGCTGGGCCTTTGCCGAGTTCACCGATGTGTTCCAGATGCAGGTGGATTTTGCTCAAAAGATCGAAGCCGAATTCAACAGGATGATTGAGTCTGTTACCTTCAACACATCCAAGGGAGTAATTCCATGAAAATAGATTTAATCCAATCTCTTACAGATACATTTGAAGGTCACACCCATTATACCGGAAATGGGGTGGAGTTTTGGTTGGCCCGCGATCTGCAGCAATTATTGGAATATGTTGAATGGCGCAATTTCCAGGCTGTGATTTCAAAGGCAAAAGTTGCCTGTGAAGTATCCGGCCATCCCATCGCCGACCATTTTGTTGACGTCAACAAAATGGTCGATCTTGGCTTAGGCACAATACCCGTGAATGAATGCCATTCATCCTGTTTCGATTGATAGTTCACGACCTTTTGATTTCTTTTTACCGCGAAAATGCAGTTAAAAAATTAACATATACCATCAAGCTCCGTAGGAGCGACCTGTTTGTAGAATGAGGCATAAAAATTTCCATCAAGCCCCGTAGGGGTGACCTGTGTATTCCGGGTACAGGCCGCTCCGATGGAGCTTGATGG
The DNA here is from genome assembly GCA_050179135.1 of Desulfatirhabdiaceae bacterium. Lineage (GTDB taxonomy): Bacteria > Desulfobacterota > Desulfobacteria > Desulfobacterales > Desulfatirhabdiaceae > UBA4064. The sequence continues at coordinate 15,767 of JBFXFK010000113.1, forward strand.
GAATAACAGCATCAATTTCTACAAACAGGTCGCCCCTACGGGGCTTTTTCGGAAGATATCATTTTCATGCCCGGGGGTGAGCAATCCTTGATCATGAGCGTTTACTGTAAAAATTCATAAAAAAATCCTTAAAAAACCCCGTTTCCCTGGAGTAGGCAGGTTATGGCCAAAAAAATCAATATACCCATCAGCGTCGAAACGCTTATCCACGATGACGCCACCCGCAAAAACATCCCCACCGCAGAATTCCAGTCGGTGATGCAAAAAGACGAACAGGCACCGGTAAAGGTGTGCTATTCGCGCGGCAACGCCCAACTGACAGACGAAAAGCAAGCCCGCAACCGCGATTTGGACCCGCAACTGGTCTGGCGCGGCAAGGACCAGCAGGACTGGTCCGATCTGGTGGTGCAGGCCCCGCCAATCTATATTCAGGAAAAGGT
>JBFXFK010000114.1:0-16063 GCA_050179135.1 Desulfatirhabdiaceae bacterium
CTTTATCCGCTTTGGCGGCATAAGCGAGATATTTACGATTAGCTTGACTTTCTCCTGCAAATGCTGCTGCTAAATTTTCCATGGTTCCCATATGTCTAATCTCCTTTGTTTTAAAGTTTTAAATAATTATAGTGGATCACACAATTTTATTCCAAGTTCAAAAAATATAGCAGACCCCGAGGTTTTTCAAGGTCGGGCAAAAAATATCACTCAGCCTTCTGGTATACTGCGGCTATTCCACCAAAGATCGATGTCGCATCAGGAAATCGCTGGTCTTGTTGCTGTCCGTTAAGAAACGGTTGCACGCCTCCATGCGAATACGTCTATTCAACGGTTTTGGGGGGTGAGTTTTGCGGTATTGCCAAATTTCAAAAGACCCAAAACGCGACATGAACCAAGCGGCAAAGTGAGGTAACTGCCACCATCTCACTGCAACCAATAAACCCAAGAACGATGATGGTAAAAATTATCCATATGCGATGACGTGAAAAAACTTTACGAAAATCGAATAATGAATTATATAAAATTATTCGAGCATACAATCTCTTTTTTTTGAAAGGTTTTTTACTTTTTCACAACTAAATTAAGACTGTATGATTTTTTAAAATTTCAATTAAATTTCAGTCGAGACTTCTCGACTGTTGTCTATTTAAGACCCATTCTTGAGTCAGTTTGTAATTGACCAGGCGGAGCTATGCGTTTTTGTTACTTGATGATCCAGCGTTTAAAATAAATATTGATACAACTGGACAGTCGCGAGTTCTCGACTGAAATTTAATTGAAATTTTAAAAAATCATACAATCTTAATAGTTGTGAGAAACTAAAAAAAACCTTTCAAAATGTAATTGAATTTGATAATTTCAGAGAATTGATCTACAAAGGTCTTATCCATAGATTTTTCCATAGATCATGCTTAATTTACTGCCTCATTTCGATAATGTTCATTTTTAAAAAAACTGTCAGGGGTCAGTTAAATCGAAAAGAAAAATCCAAAGGCTCATGTTTTTATTCAATCCTCAGTCCTTAATGGCGAACAGATTGAATTTATTTATCATTAATAATATAAAGGTAGAGGAGTAGCGTTTATGGCGCAATATACTGAAAGTACCTCTGAGGTCGTCGATACCTTGAAGGATTCTGGGCTCAGCGAAGAAACCACTTCGGCTATTGAAGCTCTTTTAGAAAATAACAGTACTGCTGGTCAGACAACCATACAGGCCTATGATGGCATGCCTCCGGACGACGGAACCGTTATCCTGACCGTGGGTTCTGGTCAGACATTGTCCGAAGACCCGGGTACCCCAATCATTATTATGGATGCGGATGCACCGCCTGCAACAGTTACGTTGGATACAGATACCAGCCCCCGGATCTTTGTTGCCGGTTCTGGTGATGATAGGATCACTACGACGGGAGACGGTAACGTAAGTATTGAAACCGGCGGTGGAAATGATACCGTTATTACAGGTAACGGTGAGGATGAGGTCATTGTCACCGGTGGGGGAAACAGTAGTATTGCAACAGGTAGTGGTGACGATACCATTACACTGACCGGTAACGGTACCCCCACGATTGACGCCGGAGACGGTAACGATGTTATTATAGTAAACACCGATCAGGGTTCTGCGACTGTTGACGGTGGTACCGGGTTTGATGATGCTTATGTGCATGATAGCCGTAGCGAACACTCAATTACCATTGAGGACGGTATAGTTACTTTGAATAGTGCACCCATCCAGCTTGAGAGCGTTGAAGTGGTTCAGTACAACGACGGTATCTCCATTTTGGCAGATGGCGCCTCTGAAGCGGTAGTTGGGCGTTTGTATGAAGTCCTTTTCGATCGTGAAGCTGACCGTGGCGGTCTGGAGTTCTGGCTTGGAAAGCTTGAGGACGGAGATTCTCTGCAACATATCGCTGCTTCCATGATGGCGTCAGAGGAATATCTTTCCCAGAATGGATCTCAAACTAATTCGGAGTTTATAGATAGCCTTTATGAGGGTATATTAGGCCGTGAAGCGGATACTGAAGGCAAGGAATTCTGGTTGAACAAGATGTCTGAAGGTATGTCCCAAGCTGCGGTTGTCAGTGGTTTTGCTAATAGCGATGAAGCTCAGCTTAAGGGCATCGACGGAACGGAGTATGTCATTAATATGAACTCCGAATTCCTGGACAACCTTTATGATAGCACATTCGAACGTGAAGCGGATACTGAAGGTAAGGAATTCTGGCTGGGCAAAATATCTGAAGGAATGTCCCAGGCAGAGGTTGCCGCTCATTTTGCTGAAAGCGATGAAGCCGTGCAGCTTATGGGCATCAACGGAACACAGTACGTCATTGATATTGACAGTGGACAATAAGTCATTTTAAACGCTCTATTCATCCCCGACCTTCGGGTCGGGGATGTTTTTTTATTTTGTTGAATCCAGATTTAAATCACATCGCCTATCTTCCTATAAGGCCCGGCACCAGCGCAGAAATACTTGCACAACAGACGATTGGTGCGATGGTTCAGGACCGCCTGGACGAGGCTGTCAGCAGCGCCTCAATCATGCACCATAACTATCCCAATTTGCCGGAAAGCTATGTTCTATACGCCAAGGCCCTTTCAAAAGCAGGGCGGTTTTCCCAATCAATGGCAGTATGGGAAGAGGCTGTTAACTACCTTCCCCTGAAGACAATATGGCTGGCGCAGGCTATCCAGGTTGCCGTGAAAGTCGGTAATGAAGAGGTGATCAAGCGTTTCTTAAGCCTGCTGGAAGGTATTTTTATCCATCCGCCGTCTGCTGGGATATTAGCTGAATTGACCCGGCAAGGCCGCATTGTCAGCGGAAGCGTTGGCATTCACTGTAATCAGGTAATGGGCTGGACCTGGCTTCCCGTTGGAATGGGCCCGCGAATTGAACCCATAGGGGGTGGGGCGTCGTCTCCAACAATATTACATACGTCCATGCAAATCTGCGGAACCCACGCGTTGCGAAGCTTTGCATTGGCTCTGCCGGAGTCGAAAGATGCCTATTCCCTGCGGGTATTCAGTCCGGATCATAAGGACATTCCAGGAAGCCCGCTGACCTGCGAGCCGGTATCAAGTATCAGTGTAAGAAAAACAAACCGGACAGGGCGGCCGGTCGTGCTTATGCCGGTATATGACGATAAAAGGGCCACCTGGATTAGCCTTGCCAGCCTTTTGGCGAGTCAAAGGGTTTGCACCACCCCCTTTGATATCGTGGTCGTCTGGGATCATGGCCCGGACCGGCATTTGTTCCAATATCTTGAAAGGTTGGCCCGGTTTCAAAAGATAAAACTTGAGGTAACGCCACGAAATTTAGGATTTTTAGGCGCGGTGAATCATGGCTTGCGGCAGTATCCGAATCGGGATATTGTCCTGCTCAATGCAGATACCATTGTCAATGGAGACTGGTTCGACCGTCTTCACCGGATTTCCAGGGCATGCCCCAAGGTCGGTACGATTACGCCCATGGGCTCTTTTGCCGAACTGGTATCTTTTCCCTCGCCAAGAGACCCGGCGGATGTGACCTCGCGAAAGACAACAGCTAAAATTGATCAAGCCTTTAAGGACGCTGCGGGTAGACGTCCCTGGCTGGAGATTCCGGTGGGGGTGGGGTTTTGCATGTATGTGACCCGGGAATTGCTGAACCGGATCGGCGGCCTTGACGGCTATTGGTTGTTCAGCGGGTACGGAGAAGAGGTGGATCTCTGCCTGCGGGCGAAAAAGGCGGGCTTTTGCAACCTTGTCGCCCTGAACGTTTTCGTGGCCCATTTCGGTAACCGCTCCTTTGGTCTCCGGAAAAAGGCCCTGGTCGCACAGAACAATAAAGCGTTGTTTTCCCGTTATCCCGAATACGACAAACAGTACCGGCAGTTTCTTCAGGACGATCCTCTGCGCCCCCATCGCGAAGCGGTGAGCCTGAAACTTTACAGGCCCCTGGACGGTCCCCTGCATATCCTCTATGCCTGGGATAAGGACAGCCCCAATATTGATTTGCTGCGGGAGGCGGGCAAACTGCAGAATCAAGCATGGGGGGCCTTGCTGATCCAAGACTTGGGTACTAAGACCTATGTTACACTCCAGGTACGCCGGGAGATCAAGCTGGCTGATACCCGGTTTATTCTTCCCCTTCAGTGGCCCAGCTTGAAAACCGCAATGGAACGCCTTTCCCCCACCTGCCTTATGTTGAACAGCCTTGCCGCCCCGGTTCTCAAGCTCGCACAGCAGCTCGGTTATCCCATGGAATTATGCCTGGGGCAATTAACACCGCAGCTTCTGAGGCTGTGGCGAAACGGGAGCCCTTGTCCGGAAGACGCATTTAACATGATCCGCCGGGTCCATTGTCTGGACAAGGATGTGGCCGGCTGGATCAGCGCTGCCGGCATCAATGCCGAGGTGGTCTTACGAGAAAATCATATCCCGGTGTCTGAATATTTTTGTGCAGAAATACCGGCATTTCCCGCATGGCTGGTGCCGGCTCCCCGTCACCTGGAAGAGTTTCGGCGACTATGCAGTCAAGCCAGTCAGCAGAGCCGCTACGGTACGCTTTTTTATGTCCTGGGAGTTGATGATTTGTGGGGCAATACACCCAGACCGGCCAATATCCGCCCCTGCCCACCTGTTGACCGGGAGAAAAGCACCCCTGCCAGGGCAATGCTGATCATTGGAAATGATCCGGAACAGATTCGTATGTGGTCAGCCTGGGCTGCTGACCGGAAAATTCCCTGCTACTTGAGCGTTGCATGACTCCTGAAAAATTTAAGACAACAGATCAAAGCGTTATTAAAGGCCGGATAGACGGAGTCGTCGGGCAGGGAATTTCGGGATGGGCCCTTCGCCCTTCGGATCTCGATCAACGCCTGTGGATTGAGCTGATGGTGGACGGTGTCAGTCTGGGTGTCGGCCGGGCAGAGCACTTTCATCCGGATGCCGGACCTTATGGCGACGGCTGCTACGGATTCTGGATTCCCATTCCCCCGGTGGTCCTGACAATGGCACAGGCGGTGGAGGTTTTCGTGGCCAACACCGGCGAAACCTTTGACCGGCCTTGGGAATTGGAGAAAACGGCTTCGGGAACCAGTGAATTGAGCCAGGTTATGACGGACGGGGGGCTGCGGCTGTCCGGATGGGCCGTGGATCCGGATAATTACCGTAAAAGCCTTCGGATCAGCGCTATATTGAACAACAGAATACTTGTATCGGTGCAGGCGGATCAGCGAAGGTTCCAGCCGGATAATACCGATGGTCATGGGTTTACCTTGACCCTGCCTCTGGACCTTGCAGACGGCAATCCCCACGAAATTACGATTCAGGATGAAAAAAACCGTAACTTGAACGGCAGTCCGGTCCGGATACAAACCTTTCCTGAGCTTACAAGCGACTGGCTTCATAACGTTCAAATCACTGGGACGAACAAGGCGCTGCTAAAAATAATTCTTCAAAATTACGAAAACATGCTCCCCAAATCACTGGGATTTGGGCATTACCGAGAATGGAAGGAGAATTTTCCCCCCAACGCCCCTGCTCTAAAATTAAAAGGCGTTGCCGTCTGTCCGGCAGAGGCCCCGGCATCCGAAATAGGACGCCTGGCAGCCTCAAATGAAGGGGTATTGCTGATGTGTGAGGGCACGAATCTTCTGCCCCAGGCACTTGTCCGGATGGCAGCAGCCCACCGCGAGAAACAGGCGGCCCTGGTGTACGGGGATAGCGAGATCGAAAAAGAAGAAACCATCCGCCCCCTTTTCAAACCGGCCTGGGATCCCTTTTTATTCTGCGGGTACGATTATTTGGGCCCTGTGCTGATCGACTCCCGGATCATCCGGGACCTTGACATACGGCCTGGAGAATCCCATGTTTCCCTGCGTACGCGGCTGATTCTGGCTGCTGCCGAACATCGGGTCGCCCATCTTCCGTTTCCTGTAAGTTTGTGCAAAACCGAAATTCCGGTCGACCCGGTCGAGCGCCGGGAGGTACTCCGTGACAGCGCCTTTTTGAGGACAACAAGCGCCCAGATAACGGCGCATCCGCAGTTCACATATCTGAACCGCCTCAGCTTTCCCCTGAAGCGCCGTCCCCGGGTCAGCATCATCATTCCCACCCGGGACCGGGCCGATCTTCTTGGCGACTGCCTTGGATCCCTCGGGCAGAAAACCGCCTACGAAGCCATGGAAATTCTGATTGTGGATAACGGTTCAACAGAAGAGAAAACTTTTGAGTTATTTCGCAGGGCTGAACAGCAAGGGGCAAGGATTTTGCCTTATCCCCATGCCTTCAACTATGCGGCCATGAACAACCAGGCGGCAGTCGAGGCCCGGGGCGAAGTGTTATGTTTTTTGAACAACGACACCCGGGTAAGGTCGAGGGAGTGGCTTTTGGAAATGCTTTCCCTTCTTTTATTGCCAAAGGTGGGATGTGTCGGCGCCAAGCTCATCTGGCCCAATGAGCTGGTCCAGCACGGCGGGGTGGTTGTTGGCACCCATCAGCTTGCGGCGCACGTGGGCAATGCCTGGACTACAGATGCCCCAGGGTATATGTACCGGAACCAGCTGACCCAGCAATGGAGCGCCGTGACCGCAGCCTGTCTGCTCACCTGGAAATCCATTTTCCTGGACAATGGCGGATTTGATCCGGTTCATTATCCCGTTGCCTTTAACGATGTTGATTACTGCCTGCGCATCCGGGAGTTGGGCCATCAAATCCTTTGGACCCCCTGGGCGGAGCTTGACCATCTGGAATCCGCCAGCCGGGGCAAAGACCTTACCCCCATTCAAAAGGCCAGAAGCGACATGGAATATCATCATTTCAGAACCCGATGGGGGCATTATGATGATCCTTTTTATAACCCGAACCTCACTCTCAGCGCTGTTGTAGAGCCTTTTGATGGTCTGGCTCTGCCGCCGCGAAAACGAAAAACACGCCTATGAAAAAAAGTATCCTGTTCATCCACCAAAGTTTTCCGGGCCAATTCGGCCGTTTGGCACAAAAACTCGCAGAAGAAGGACACCGGGTCATCGCCCTGGCCCTGACCCCCCAGGGCCAGGTGCCGGGTGTCAGCCAGATCCGATACAGCCTGAAACGGACCCCTGGAAAAGATATGCCCTACCTGCTCAAGGAAACCGATGTCAAAATCCTTCGCGGTGAAAGCGCGGCAGACGCCATGCAGAAACTGAAAAGCCAGGGATTTAATCCCGATGTCGTCTATGCACATCCCGGCTGGGGAGAAGCTTTGTTTGTCAAGGAGGTCTGGCCGGATGCCCGGCTTGTGGTTTATGCGGAATGGTTTTACAATACAGAAGGCCAGGAGGTGGGGTTTGATCCTGAATTCCCGCTCACTTCCGATGCGGATAAACTGCGCATCCACCTCAAAAACACCCCGTTTCTTCATGCCCTGAACGATGCCGACCTGGCCATTACCCCGACCGAGTGGCAGAAGAGCCGTTTCCCGGCCTGGGCACAGGAGAAGATGGAAGTGGTTCATGACGGCCTGGACATTGCCAAAATCAGGGCAGCAAAGCCCGGTGCCCTTGGGATTCCGAAGCAGTCGGTTTCCCTGAAGTACGGGGATCCCGTCGTTACCTTCGTGGCCAGGCATCTTGAGCCGGTCCGCGGGATTCACATGTTCATGCGGGCCGTTCCCCAGATCCTGCGCAAGCGCCCCGATGCCCACATCGTCATCCTGGGTAAGGATGCCGGTACCGGATACACCGGATACGGCGGCATCAACCCCCTGGGCAGTACCTGGCGTCAGAGCCTTCAGGATGAATTGGGCAGGGACCTGGACCTTTCGCATGTTCATTTCCTGGGTACTGTCGATTATAAAGTTTACCTGACCATACTCGGCCTCAGTGCCTGCCATGTCTATCTCACTACGCCTTTTATCCTTTCCTGGTCATTTCTCGAAACTGCGGCCCTGGGCGTGCCCATGGTCGCTTCCGGTACGGCACCGGTTCGCGAATTTTCCCGTCTTAACGGGTTGCACCTGGTAGACTTTTTCGATTATGCTGCCCTTGGCGCCAAGGTTGTGGACATTTTAGGGCAGCCGGTATCACGGACGCCAAACGACCTGGAAGATCAAAGCCTGGATAGTACGTTGCCCGCCCTTACGGATCTTCTGCTGAATCAGGCGGGTCCGATCCATAGCCCGCGCCCGGTCGTCAGCGCGCCTGAGCCTTTGCGCCCAAAGCCGGCGTCCAGGAGAAAGAATCGCAGAAGATAATTCTCATTACTCATTACCCATAACACCGCAGGAATTGGTTCTTATGAAAATGCTTTGTATCACAGGAGTTTCAGAGCCGGATTTAATCCAGATTGAAGAACGCTTTTGCCAGGCCGGAATGGCAGCATCACTTTCCATTGAACGAAACGGCAAGCAGCTGAACATGCGGCAATGGCATGATCGTTTTTGCGATGACGCTTTGATGGCCGAAGAGATGCCTTCCATCGGCAAATTTGGTGAGCAGCTTGCCAGTGAAATTTTTTTTTCCAACATGGATTCTTTTTGGGGATGGGCAGATAACCGCAGCGTACACCTGCTGGATTTCTGGGGCGATTTCGATCCCCGCATTGTGTTTGTGCTGACCTGCTGCTCCCTGGAGCATTACCTGGCCCGGCTCATGGAAAATCGGGATGCCGCCTCCCTGGACCTGGAGGTCCTTGTCTCCCAGTGGCATCAGTGCCATGCCCATCTGCTGCACTTCTATCACGCCCACCCGGAACGGTGCCTGCTTGTGGAAATCCATGACTGTGCCGCGCACTTCAACGTTCTGATTCAGGCCTGCCGGGACAAATGGGACCTGTCTCTGACTGGTATCCCGGAACCCGGACCGGAGCCGTATCCCTTCCCGGTCCCCCTGGCGCGGCATATAGCGGCCGGGTTTACAGGTCCGCTCAAGGAAGCCGAAAGTCTCTGGAATGAGATAAAATCCACGGTTTCGACCCTGATCCCGGACACCTTCGAGTCTTCAGATACCACGCCTCCGGGCCATGTTTCGTTCATTCATGTGGTCCAGAGCTATCAGACATTAAAAGACAGGAGCGCGGAGTTCCGCCGGATATCGGATTTAGAAGAACAGCTTGAAGACAAAGCCGGCCGGGTGCGCGTTTTTGAAGAACAGACATCCACCCTGCAAAAAGAGCTGGGAGAGAAAGAGAGCCGGTTCAAGGATCTGGAACAGAAAAGCCGGGAAGCCAGTGAAGAAAACGAAGTGATCCTCCGCCAGTTGCACCAGGTTCAGGAGGAACTTGAGTCCATGCTGCTCAAGAAACAGCAAGTGGAGAAGCAATGGGGTGAGCAACAGAAAAAACTTCAAGCCGATGTCAACGGCAAGGATCAGCAGTTAAAACAGCGCGAAGAACAGATCTCCATCCTGGAGAAACAGTTGACGGAGGGCGCGGAAAAGCTCACTCAACAGCAGCAGGCTGCGGCAAAGAAAGATCGTGATCTTGATCAGCTTAAAAAAGAACTGGGACAGAAAGAGACCCGATTCAAAGATCTGGAGCATAAAAATCAAGAGATCAATGAAGAGAACGAGCTGATCCTGCAGCAGCTGCACCAGGTGCAGGAGGAGCTGGAGTCCATATTCCTTAAAAAACAGGAAACGGAGCATCAATTGCAATCGTTGAGAGACGAACACAAAAAAAACATGCGGGAAAGTGAACAGCGATTGTATGAGCTGCACGAGGCCCAGGAAAAGCTGGCGCATTACCTGATCCGGTATCAAGAACAAACCAAATGCCTTGAAATGGCCGAGGCCAGATGGGAACGCCTGTTGAAGCGCATGCCCGATTATTGCGATTACGGTGATGTCCGGATCATCCAGGGGGAAGACGGTACCGGCCTGATCTGTGAAGTCCGGGACCTGGAAGTCGGGTCACAGAGGTATCCTGCGCTTGAATTTGAAACATTTCTCCTGGGGGGCGTTGCCGGGTTGAGATTTAAACATCCTGACCATATCACACAGGGGGATCTGATCCCGGTGGCTCAAACATCTGAAGAAGCCAAAAAACAAAGTAAGCTCCTCAAAAGCCTGTCAACATCGGAGTGGAGCCTTTTGCATACCACGGCACAGTTTCTTAAAAGCTGTCTCAAGACGGAAATATTTGATGAAGAGACGCTGCCGGCCTCTCTCGTCCAGAAAACCCTCAGGGGTCTGGACCGTTTTTCCGAGGTTATTGCCGGATTCCCGCAAACACTTCGGTTTGACGAAGTCAATATTGATGAAAAAACGCTTTCCAAAGATTGCGAGTACCTGGAAATCTGCCTGGAAAACGTGAGTTGTGGAGATTTTGCTGCCCCTGAATTTGTTTTCCGGCTTTCCTGTGCCGGGCTGCAATCCTTTGATTTCGGCAGCAACCCGCGCCTGGAATTCCCTCAGGAAACCGGTATCATCCTGAAAAATTGGTTTGACAGTTCAAACAATCCTGATGATCCCAGGCTCGAACTGAGGTTTGCCCTCCCTGAAGCCATGGATCTGGAGGTGTGGAACCAATTGTCCGGAGAGGATGCCGAATTTATCCGTATGCTTATCTCTCATCTTCCGGCCCTGGTCGAGGAAAACGCCACCTCATCGGGACAGGAAGAGTCTAAATGGTCGGCTGTGGTCCGGAATGTAGAACAGATTTTCAAGCGCCGCACCCAGGTGCATGAGATTCGGGTGGCTTGAAAAAACGACAGGACAACAAGCAGAAAAGAGGCAACACAATGAGCATTCGCGCAGCAGAGACACAAATTTTCACCCTTATGGGCAGGCTGGCCCCGACTGCAAATATCGTGCATGTCGGGGCCGGCACCGGCACTGGATATCTTCACCAGTGGCACACCTGGGACCTGAACCAGGCGATTGTTGTGGATGCAGGCGCGGAGAAGCTTGCCTGGGCCGAAGCAAAATTCGGGCATGCAATAAACGCCGTGGTCGGTGCCCGGAATGAACAGCGCCCTTTCTATACAGCCGGTAACCCCGATGAAAACAGCCTTGTTCCTCCGGCATCTCTCCAGTATATCTGGCCGGGACTGAAACCGGCAGGAGAATCAGACGTGCAGGTGCAAACGCTTGATACGGCCCTTGAAAGTGCCGGCATTCCAACCCCTCATGACAATACCTGGCTGGTGATCGATTGTTTCTGTGCCGCCGACATTGTGCAGGGGGCAGCCACTCTGCTGCCTGTATGCAACCTGGTGTGCGCAAGGGTCCTGAACACCGATTCAGACCCTGAAGACGAACTGCTGCACACCTCCACCCTGCATGCCATGACCGCTATACTGGAACCCCGGGGGTTCCGCTTTGTGTACCTGCACCCCGGTCTGAATCCCGCAGCAGGGCACGCATTTTTTATCCGCGATTGGCATGCCCATGCCCTTGAATTGGAAAAACAGGCTTCTGAGCAGCATGTCCAGCAGCGGGAGCGGGCCGAAACCCTGGGCCGGGAAAAAGCGGCCCTGGAGAAGCGCATCAAAGAGGTTGAGGATGCCCAAGCCGGTCTTGAGCAACAGATCACTGCCGGCAAAAAAGAGATCGAAGCCCAGGTCGCGGCGCAAACAGCGTTACGCCAACAGTTAACGGAACAGCAGAAGCAGGTTGCACAGGTCATTGAACAGAAAAACGCCTTGCAGCAGCAGGTGACGGAAAAGGAAAAGCAGCACACCGAAACCGCAGCCCAGCTGAAGCAGAAAAACGACGCAGCCGCGGCCCTGACCAAAGAGCGGGACCAGCTCAAACAGCAGCTTGACGCAGCCCAGCAGGCACACAAACAGACTCAGGAACAATTCACCAAACTGAAACAGGAAAAAGAACAGGTTTCGCAGCAGCACACCCAGCAGCAAAAGCAGGCCGAAATCCTTGGCCAGGAAAAAGCAGCTCTTGAAAAGACCAACAAAGAGCTTCAGGATGCCCAAGCCGGTCTTGAACAACAGCTCAATGCCGGCAAAAAAGAATTTGAAGCCAAAGTTGCCGCAGAAAAAGAGTTGCGCCAGCAGCTGGCGGAACACCAGCAGCAGGTTCAGCAGATCACTGAGCAGAAAAACGCCCTGCAACAGCAGCTGACCCAGAAGGAACAGCAGCACACTGAAACCGCAGCCCAGCTGAAACAGAAAAACGACGCAGCCGCGGCCCTGATCAAAGAGCGGGACCAGCTCAAACAGCAGCTTGACGCAGCCCAGCAGGCACACAAACAGACTCAGGAACAATTCACCAAACTGAAACAGGAAAAAGAACAGGTTTCGCAGCAGCACACCCAGCAGCAAAAGCAGGCCGAAATCCTTGGCCAGGAAAAAGCAGCCCTTGAAAAGACCAACAAAGAGTTTCAGGATGCCAAAGCCGGTCTTGAACAACAGCTTAATGCCGGCAAAAAAGAATTTGAAGCCAAAGTTGCCGCAGAAAAAGAGTTGCGCCAGCAGCTGGCGGAATACCAGCAGCAGGTTCAGCAGATCACTGAGCAGAAAAACGCCCTGCAACAGCAGCTGACCCAGAAGGAACAGCAGCACACAGAAACCGCAGCCCAGCTGAAACAGAAAAACGACGCAGCCGCGGCCCTGACCAAAGAGCGGGACCAGCTCAAACAGCAGCTTGATGCAGCCCAGCAGGCACACAAACAGACTCAGGAACAAGCCAACACTGAGCAAGATCAGGCAAACGCCAGAATAAAAGAACTCCAACAGCAAAACCAGAGCCTGAGCATGAAAGAACAGCAACTCCAGGAGCAGACAGCGGATGCGAATCATCGCCAGCGGTTGCTCCAGGAAGAACTTGCCCGGGCTGAAGCACAGATCGACCTGATCAAGGATCTGCTCCTGCGCGAACAGGAAAAAGAGGATTAGCTGATATGGGTGTTTTTGCCAACATATTGAACTGGTTGCGGGACAAGACAAGACCACAAGGGTATTCTCCCCCGTATCTGAAAGCAGAAAATTCGGAAACCTGGGAAACATGTTCAGAGGAAAGTTCCTCTGAAGTGATGCTGGCGGCGTACTATGATAAAGATCTTTTCGAACGTGCCCGCACCCAGTGGCAGTTCGGCGACTGGGAGAGCCTGGCCCGGATCGAGCGTGAATCCCTGAACCATCACCCGCAGCGGACCAGCCTCGCCCTGCTTGCCGCAGCCGGGCATCAGCAACAAGGAAACACCGAAGCCACACGCGAGTTCACCCGTCTTGCAAAGGAATGGGGTGCAAGCAGAAAAATGATCAGCCAGGTGCTGATTGCCGGGGTGTACAATACCCTGGGCAAGGCGTCTGCCCTGTGCGGGCAGCAACAGCGCGCGATCGGGCATTTTCAGGAGAGTCTGCGTATTGCCGGGGATGGCGGGGATGTAAAATTGTTGACCCAGGCAAGGGCAAGTTGGCAGGCGGAAGGCTTTCAATTTCCCGGCCGTGGCTCCGGCAACTCCCTGTTGACCATCAGCACTTCTGAACAGCCGCCCACGGACTCGGCTGCGCACCAGACCCACTCGGACAAATACGCAGCACTGGCCCTGATCCATGCGCTTTTAAAGCCGGCATTGTATCTGGAAATCGGGGTAGGGCAAGGCAAAAGCCTGGCTTTGCCTGCCTGCCCGGCCGTAGGCGTGGACCCGGTTCCCAGACAGCTGGACCACCTGCCGGACACAGCCCGTGTGGTCACGGCCACCAGCGACGAATTTTTTGCAGACATGGCAAAGCACATTTTGCCCCATACCCCGGATTTGATTCTGCTCGATGGCATGCCGCTTCTGGAATACCTGCTGCGGGATTTCATCCATGCCGAAGCCCTGGCCCATTCCAAGACCCTGATCATGGTCCCCGGAGTGCTGCCCCCGGACCCGGCCCAGGCCACGCGTCGGCGCACCGGCCCGCACTGGACAGGCGACATCTGGAAATTCCCTGAAATCCTGCAAACCCACCGCCCGGATCTTCGCCGGCTGCTTCTGGACGTAACCCCCAGCGGTCTGCTGCTGATCACCGGCCTTGACCCGGCCAGCACCATCCTGAGTGACAAGACCGCGGAAATCCTTTCCAATTATCAATCGGTGGAAGTGGTTCCGGAGAAGGTAACCACCCGTAGCGATGCTGTTGCTCCGGATCAGCGGGTTATTCGGGAGTTTGTTTTAGGTTGTAGGTTTTAAGTTTTAAGTTGTAAGTTGTATGATAAGAAGTGGTGGTGTCAACTACCCCCTTGTGAATCAGAGATTCAGAAGGGGGCTTGTAAAAGCCCGAGTTGACTAGCCTGAGTCCTTGTTATCGGGGACTACGTTCGGCAGAATGTAGATATCTTTGGATATATTCGCCAGTCAAAAACACTATCGTGGCTCTGTAAAAGCCCTGTGAGGTAGGGGCGGTCAACCATATTGTGAAGCCTGCTGAACATTGGCGAGGCGAATCTTACCCCTCTTCGGAGGGTGTTGGTAACCGAAAGGTTTTTTCATGAAAGTGTACGTCAGATAACAATCACAGGCAACGTTTAGCTGTACCTGCCTGTGGAAAGCCAGGTGTAACAAATGATTGCCCATGACCCTAATTTCAAAAATTTGTTTCAAGATTTTCCCAGGGAAACACTCCAATGGCTGTTTCCCCAGGCGGAACAGAACTGGGGCAAGATCGTTTCCATCGATTTTACACGTCAGGAACCCAAAAAACACCATCTTTCAGATGCCGGGTTGGCACTGGATTTGCCGATATTGTTCCATTTTGAAACACAACAATTGCTCTTATGGCTGGTGGAATTTCAGGAAGATAAATCCAAATTTTCCATACACAAATTGCTTCTGTACACCACCGACATGATGGAAGCCTATCCGGATGCGCTGGTGGTTCCGACAGTATTGTTCACTGACAGGAAAAAGTGGCGCAAAACAGTGCCCCTTGATCTGCACACACAAATTAACGATCGGGTTTTCCTTCATTTTGAATATGTATTTCACAAGTTGTTTGACTTGAATGCCCGGGATTATTACAATATGGATAATCCAGTGGTAAAAATCCTTTTGCCCAAGATGCAGTATGAAAAGCACGAACGTATAGAGGTGATCTGCCAGGCATACAAGGGGCTGTTCGAACTGGTCACCAGAGGGCTTTTTGATAAATATGTGGAGTTTATTGATGTGTATTCAGAAATAAGCGACCAGGAACAGCAACAGCTTTATGAAAATATCATTCAACATAAGGAGACTGCCATGTTAGCGCAATATATAAAAGATAAAGGCAGGCAGGAAGGCATGCAGCAAGGCATGCAGCAAGGCATGCAGCAAGGCATGCAGCAAGGCATGCAGAAAGGTACACAGAAAACTGTGATCGCATTGGTCCGCAAAGCCGGAAAAAAAGGAATGTCTGAAGAAATGATCGCACAGTTTGTAGATCTTGATGTAAACCTGGTCAGGCAGATACTGAACAATGAGCCGGTAGAAATCCCGCTGCACCTGCTGTCAGACAGCTGATAATTCGGGATCAGGCTTGGCTTATTTCGGACCTTTGCAATAAGCCAAGCCTGACCCCGATCGGATTTGAAGAAAAATTACACCTCACCGGCCGGTTTTTAAGCGGCGCCTCAAAGAATACGAAAACATTAAAACCCAGATCCAGGACCTGACCCGGGACGTGGCCCAGTCCGACCCCACCCTCTAAAGAAATGATCGCACAGACAATAATTACCCCCGGCAGCGGAAATATGACCAAAAAAAACAAGCATACGATACCCCCTGGAAAGAGATCATAGAATTCTTTTTCCCTCAGTTCATGGCCTTTTTTGTTCCCGGTTCGGAGGAAGACATTGATTGGGGGACAGATATCAAATTTCTTGATAAAGAATTTCAGAAATTAACAAAAGAATCGGTTCTCGGCCAAAGGCATACGGATAAACTCGTAGAAGTAACGCTTGAGAATAATAGCAAAAAATGGATATTGATACACATAGAAGTTCAGGCTCAGAACCAATTAGATTTTTTAGAACGGATGTTCGTTTACGCTTTGTTTTCAAAAAACGCGAGAAAAATTTACGTTTTTTTCAGATCAAAGATTGAGCGCAAGCTCTTGAGTGATGCGGCTCAAGCCCTGTTGAATAAGGTCATAGCCTTCCTCGAAAAGGGATGGC
>JBFXFK010000115.1:0-11278 GCA_050179135.1 Desulfatirhabdiaceae bacterium
TGACTGGCAGTCATGAGGCCAGGGGTTCGATCCCCCTCAGCTCCACCAAAAAATCAAGGGTTTATGACGGTTGTCATAAACCCTTTTTTTGTATGCGAGGTCAGTTGTCCCGGATGACCAGCATTTTAACTTCATCTTTACAGCCATGATCATGGTTTATGCACAAAGACTGAAGGCAGCCGCATACCGCATTCAGGCGGGGCAGCCGCAGGACGGTCAGGCGGCCTCTCAATACTCATTTCCCACTGCTCAATACTGAATGTATTTTCACGCCAAAACCGTCAATGAATAGGACGGGATTTTCATGGCCGGATAATAGGACTGTTTGGCCTTTGCCAGATTGGGAACAGACATGTCACTTTCCTTGTTGATATAGGCAAATCCATCGAAAAGCGTCCGGGCGCATACCTGATCAAAAAACTGATACAATCCCTTGAAACGGGTGAATGCCTTTTCAAAATGAAGGACACCCATGTCATGGGTCAGCCGGGCGCCAATCCCGAATGCACAGATTTCATTGTCGATGCGCGCCAGAAGTCCTTTTGAATCAAACCGGTCCAGTTCCATGATCGTATTGATGACGGCCTGTTTTTCGCAGGCCAGGTTGCTGTCACCATCCATGTCACAATTGCTTTCCAGACACCATTCATCCAGAAATATCCGGCATTCTGTCAGATGGCCGGGTTTCAGGGCTTCAATCGTTACCCGGCCGGGGTTCAGAAATTCCCTTTTGAACTGACTGACCAGATTCCGTTTCCGGGCGTATTTTCGACCGGCCAGGCTGCTCAGATCCGCTTTGTTATATACATAATCCGCATATTCGGGCTGCTCTGCAATATTGAACAGGGACCCAATCCGATCCGTTCCATATGTATCCATATAGTCCCGGGTGACAAACCAGTAGGTTGAAAAATTCAACTGTTCTGCCAGGTCAAGCAGTTTTTCCGGCGGATACAGGCGGGGATCTGCAACAGGCAGTATCAGATGTCGTTTGTCTTTTTGGGTATTGAATTCCGCCCCAATAATCAGGATACCGTCAATCACCGTGGCGCAGGGATAATATTCCGCATTTTTCCAGGACAGAAGGGAGGGCAATCCATAAATGCACAATCTGTGGGGTTGATTGATGAAAAAGGGTTTCAGTCGGGAATAGTCGTCCGGGGTGATGGGTTTCAAAGCGGTCATAGGCTGGTAATGTATCTTTCAGTAAACGGACTGGTTGAAAATTAACTGCGATAGATCATGGGAATGGCGCCGGAAAGTGGCGTGAATCCAATTTTTTGATAGAATGAGTGGGAATTTTTTTCGGAAATGAGTCCAATCCAGGTGATGCCGTCAGACTGAAGCCGTTTGATGATCCGCGTGATAATGGCGGTTCCAATGCCGGATTTCCGATGATCAAAGCGTACCGCGACATCCTGGATATACGCATCACTGGTACGGTCACTGATGGCGCGCCCCATGGCAACCACATCCTGGTTGTCTGAAACTGCGATTAAAAAACAGTGGCTGTTGTTTATCAGGTTCAATAACAGCGCATCTGTATCAACAGGCGCATCCCACCAGCCTTCATGTTGATAAAGTGCAACAATCTGACGCAACAGAGACGCATTTGAAGGGATCAGCCAAGATGGTTGGGTTGACTGAACATCAGAATGAAGAAAATGAAACTGCATGGGAAGGCGTTAAACAGGAACATTGGCAGGGATATGGGAAACCAGATTTCTGCCATTTTCTTTGGACTGATACATGGCCTTGTCAGCCCGGTAAACCAGATCCGCAATTTCTTCACCCGGAAGATAATCCGTAACGCCAATACTGAGTGTCACGTGAACAATCTGGTCCGGAGCAATGACAAACTCTTCTTTTTCGACAGTGGATCGAATTCTGTTGGCAACGAAACCGGCTTCTTCGCTGCTGGTATTTGGAAGAATCGCGATAAACTCCTCCCCGCCATAACGGTAAGCGGAATCCATGGCCCTCAGACAGATTTTAATCAAATAGCCAATTCTTGCCAGGGCTTTGTCACCTTGAATATGTCCATGCTGATCATTATAATTTTTAAAAAAATCAATATCCATCATCAGCAGGGAAAGGGGATGATGATACCGGTTCGAGCGCTCTATTTCCAGATTGAGTTGGTTGTAAAAATGTCTTGAATTAAAGAGTTGGGTCAACTCATCCGTAATGGCCATCGTGCGCAGCCGGTCCATGACCCGGTCCCGTTCCAGACGGATTTTGCGTTCCCGGAATACCCGGTTAACGCGCAGAAGCAGTTCTGCGAACCGGACCGGTTTGATGACAAAGTCGCTGGCGCCTTTTCCGATGGCCAGTTCATAGGAATAATCACCACCGAACCCGGTCATGACAATGACGTCTATGTCAAAATATTTTTTGATCACGTCGGTCAGTTCCAGCCCGTCCATGCCCGGCATCATGATGTCGGTGATAACGATTTGGATGCTCTGACTTTTCAGAACATCAAGTGCATCATCGGCGCTGGATGCCATAAAACAGGGAAACCCCGAAACACGAAAAAACTCCGTCATGGACGTTCGAACCGATGCGTCATCGTCCACGACAAGAATCGTGTTGTCTATTTTCGGATCATCGCTGTTGGCGGTGGTGTCAGTTGTGGGCGTCAATACCGATGTTGACATAATGGAAGTCTATCTGATAAAAATTGATTAACGATGTATGGATGTTCAGGCAAAATGACTTTGGACATACTCAGGGTGAAACGGGCAGTTATGCATCGCAATGGTCAAAGCATTTATCTGAATATCCGTTATTCCTTACATTATCCGGAAAGGATTATGGTGTCAACCGACTTTTCATTATGTCATATCAAATCAATTCCATTCGAAATTTCAGTATCATCGCCCATATCGATCATGGCAAATCCACGCTGTGTGACCGCCTGATTCAGGCCACCCATATCATTTCCGAACGGGATTTCAAGGACCAGATACTGGATTCCATGGATATCGAACGGGAGCGGGGCATCACCATCAAAAGCCAAACTGTCTGCCTGCCCTATACCGCGCATGACGGCCTGACCTATCATCTCAATCTGATCGACACCCCTGGTCATGTTGATTTTACCTATGAAGTGTCCCGGGCGCTGGCCTCGTGTGAAGGGGCCCTGCTGTTGGTCGATGCCAGTCAGGGTGTTGAGGCCCAGACACTGGCCAATCTGTACCTGGCGCTGGAACATAATCTGGAAATCATTCCGGTCATCAACAAGATCGACCTGCCGTCTGCGGACGTGGACCGGGTTAAAAAACAGATCGAGGATGATCTGGGTCTGGATTCGTCTTTGGCGATTCTGGCTTCAGCCAAAGCAGGAATCGGCATCGAAGACGTTCTGGAAAGTACGATCAAACGTCTGCCGCCACCCTCAGGCAACCCGGATGAACCGCTGAAAGCCCTGATTTTTGACAGCCATTATGATCCGTTTCGCGGCACGGTCGTTCATTTCCGAATCTTTCAGGGAACCCTGAAAACCGGCGACACGGTTCGCTTCATGTGGAACAATTCCAGTTACAAGGTCGAAGAAATCGGGATATTCCAGATCCGGCGAATCCCCCGGACGCAACTGTCCGCAGGCGAGGTCGGATATCTCATTGCCGGAATCAAGACGGTTCAGGACACGCGCTGCGGCGATACGATCACGCACGCAAACCGTCCCTGCGATCAGGCCATGCCCGGATTCAAGCTGGCCAAACCCGTGGTGTTCTCATCCATTTATCCGGTCGCCTCCGATGACTACGCAGAACTGGCAGACGCCCTGGACAAACTTCACCTGAACGATGCCTCCCTGGTTTATGAAAAGGACTCTTCCGCGGCCTTGGGCTTCGGGTTTCGGTGCGGATTTCTGGGTCTTCTGCATCTGGAAGTGGTTCAGGAAAGACTGGAACGGGAATATGACCTGTCGCTCATTCTGACAGCCCCGTCTGTCCAGTATCAACTGGTGATGAATGACGGCTCGACCCAGATCATCGACAACCCGGCCCTGTATCCGGACCCCACCCTGATCGAACTGACCCGGGAACCGTTTATCCGCGCATCCATCATTGTTCCGGAGCGGTACATGGGGGCTGTCATGAAGCTGTGCCTGGACCGCAGGGGAATCAGCACCAATTATCAGTATCTGACCAGCAACCGTCTGGAGATGTTTTTTGAACTGCCCCTGTCCGAAGTCATTTATGATTTTTATGACAAATTGAAATCCGTCACCCAGGGCTATGGTTCGTTTGATTATGAAATCATGGAATTTCGGGAAACCAGTCTGGTCAAGCTGGACATTCTGATCAACGGCGACCGGGTCGATGCCCTGTCCCAACTGGTTCACAAGGACAGGGCTTACGAGCGGGGTCGCACCGCCTGTGAAAAACTGAGAGAAGAAATTCCACGCCAGATGTTCAAAATCGCGATTCAGGGGGCCATCGGCGGAACCATTATTTCCAGAAGCACGGTATCGGCATTTCGAAAGGATGTGACGGCCAAATGCTATGGTGGCGATATCTCCCGAAAACGCAAGCTGCTGGAAAAACAGAAAAAAGGCAAAAAGCGGATGAAAATGGTCGGTCAGGTCATGATTCCGCAGTCGGCATTTCTGGCTGTTTTGAAGTCGGATTCGGAGTAAATTTTTGAAAAATGGGTCCAAAAGGCGGTAAAATTATGGGTACCACACTGGAATTGGATACTCTCCCAGAAAAAGCGCGTATCGAATTGTTGGATTTTTATGAATTTCTCCTCCATAAATATAGCCAACAACATGTTCAGAAAACAAAAAAATCCGCCAATAAATTTGAGGCATTTCTCTCGAAAGCCCTAATCGTGGATAATTTTGTGATGCCTGATCGTGAGACACGTAATGCCAGATAACGTTTTTGTTGATTCCAATATTTTTATATATGCCAAGGTTAAGTCACAGGACCCGACGAAACACCTCTGTGCAAAAAATTTTCTGCGTACTCTTGACGAACAGGTTTTTATCAGTGTTCAGGTTTTGAACGAGTTTTACAATACGCTTGTTCGAATTGGCATTGATGATCACACGATTCAGAATTCTCTGAAAGATATTATGCAATCGACTCAAACACAATCAATCAGTAAATCGACAGTCCAGCGGTGTTGGAAGTTACGGATCAAAAACAAATACAGTTATTATGACAGCCTAATCCTTGCTTCAGCAATTGAATCTGAATGTAAAACTCTCTACACTGAAGATATGCAGCATGAACAGGTGATTGATGGGAAGCTAAAGATATTAAATCCATTTTTATAACTGAAATGAAGCAGCTCATGGTTAATATAGCTATAGCTTTCCAGATAAAGATTTTAGGTGCGTTATCGGTCGGGGATGGCCTACAGGCCTATCCCCTCTCTGCTGCCTTCCCAAAGTCATTATCTTAAAAGCTATATTTTGGTGGTAAACACCACCCCAAAAGGGGAAAAGGAGAACCGATTCATTGGGAAAAACAGTAGCAGAAAAAATTTTTGATGCGCATCTGGTGGACCATCCTTACGAGGATATTTATGTTCTGAAGCTGGATGCGGTATTCTGTCATGAAATCACCACACCGATCGCCATCGATGATCTGATTTCACAGGGCAAGGACCGGGTGTTCGATGCGTCCCGGCTCAAGGTCGTGATCGATCATGTATCCCCGGCCAAGGATTCCAAAACCGCTGTACAGGGAAAGATTCTCCGGGACTGGGCCAGGCGCCATCGGATTTCGGATTTTTTTGATATCGGCAGAAATGGTGTGTGTCACGTCCTGTTTCCGGAAAAGGGGTTTGTCAGACCCGGATACACCATCATTATGGGCGATTCACACACCTGCACCTATGGTGCATTTGGCGCATTTGCAGCCGGTGTGGGCACTACGGACCTCGAGGTTGGTATTTTAAAAGGTGTCTGTGCATTCCGCTACCCCCAAACCATTCGAATCGATATCACCGGCACGCTGCCCAAAGGCGTGTATGCAAAAGATGTCATTTTGTCGATCATCGGCAGAATCGGCGTTGACGGCGCCACCAGGCACGTTATCGAATTTTCCGGGCCGGTTGTCCAGTCCATGAGCATGGATTCCAGAATGACCCTGTGCAACATGGCGGTCGAGGCCGGCGCCACCTGCGGTATCTGCTATCCCGATCAGGTTACCGTTGATTATCTCTGGCCGTTCATCCAGAAGGAATATCCGGACCGGAATGCCGCGTTGCAGGCTTTTCTGGCGTTTTATCCGGATTCCGATGCAACCTATGCGCAAATCATCCCGCACGATGTATCCGATCTGGCACCCCTGGCCACGTTCGGATACAAACCGGATCAGGTCAAACCGGTTCGGGAGATGGCCGACATTTCCGTTGATCAGGTTTACATTGGCTCATGCACCAATGGCAGGATGGCGGATCTGAGGGTTGCGGCTGAAATTTTAAAGGGAAAAACCATTCATCCCAGAATTCGGGGCATTGTATCACCGGCAACACCCGCCATTTTCCAACAGGCCCTGGATGAGGGAATTTTGAAAATTTTCATGGATTCCGGATTCTGTGTGACAAACCCAACGTGCGGCGCGTGTCTGGGCATGAGCAATGGTGTTCTGGCGCCGGATGAAATCTGTGCATCAACAACCAACCGGAATTTCAGCGGACGAATGGGAAAAGGCGGCATGGTCCACCTGATGAGCCCGGCATCGGCTGCCGCAACCGCGATTGCCGGACACCTGTGCGATTATAAGGCGCCAGCCGCAAACAGGCAGACCTCGGATAAGAGACAGGAAAAAAAGACATGAAACACTTTAACGGACAAATACTCTTTCTGGACCGAAATGACATCAACACGGATGAAATCATTCCGGCCAAATATCTTTCGGAGTCCAGACGGATCGATCTGAAACCCTACCTGCTGGAAGACCTGTCACTG
This sequence comes from Desulfatirhabdiaceae bacterium, assembly GCA_050179135.1. Taxonomy (GTDB): domain Bacteria; phylum Desulfobacterota; class Desulfobacteria; order Desulfobacterales; family Desulfatirhabdiaceae; genus UBA4064. The sequence goes on from JBFXFK010000115.1 coordinate 6,935, forward strand.
GAGGGGTTTTCGCCCGTGCGGGACATCCCCGGGAAACGGGTTATCATCTCCCGGTCCAATTTCGGTTGCGGGTCATCGCGGGAACATGCCCCCTGGGCTCTGGAGGCCAATGATATCCATCTGGTCATTGCCGAAAGCTTTGCCCGCATCTTCAGACGGAACATGTTCAACTGTGGCATGATGGCGGTCGCGTTGCCAAAAGACACGATCGATGAGTTGTTTCAGAAATATTCCGGCAAACCGGCTCAAATCGAAACCGATATCGATAATGGGCTTTTTACCATTGTCGGCCCCGATCTGACCGTCACCCTGCCTTTTTCAATATCCGAATTTGAATTGGCTCTGGTTCGGGCCGGTGGATGGGTCAATTATGCGGATGAAGCCTACTAAAATCAAAGCCCAACATCCTGATTTATGGAGAAAATTTATGTCAATTTCACGAATTACCACTGTCCTGCTGATGACAATGACCGTATTATGGGCTGTTCCGGTTTTTGCTGAAAGCCCCATGGCTTCCCTGAAAAAACCGATTGAAGAGATCACAAAAATTCTGCAACACTCAAGAACGCTGACTGCGGATGAAAAACAGGCGCAACGGGATAAAATTTTTGAAATAACCCGAAAAACATTTGATTTTGTCGAGATGTCCAAACGCTCGCTGGCCCGCAACTGGAAAAACTTCACCCCCCAGCAGCGGAAGGATTTTTCTGAAGTGTTCTCCGATCATCTGAACAACACCTATATGGACAAAATACAGAATGAGTATCAGGATGAAACCGTGGAATTTCTTTCGGAAGAAAAATTGTCCGAGGACAAGGCCCTGGTAAAAAGTATCATCAAGCGCCGTACGATCACGGTTCCGGTTGACTACAGTGTTCTGCTGTCAGACAATGTCTGGCGGGTTTATGATGTCAATATCGAAGGCGTCAGCCTGATCAAAAATTACCGGACCCAGTTTGACGAAATCCTGGTCAAGGAAACACCCGAACAATTGATCGAACGGTTGCGGAAGAAAACCGGAATAACCGGAATAAATTAACAAAGGATATTCCATGCGTCGAATCTGTTTTCAAATTCTGCTGATGGGTTTTTGCCTGGCTATTTGCGGCCCGGCATTTTCTGAACCGTCGAATGACGGCGTTGATCATTCACAGGGGTTGTACGCGGCATCCAGCATCGATCCATTTCAGGATGAAAATCTGGATTTTCTGGACGAGGAAGAGGAAGCGGATACCCCAACTCCCCAGGTTGCCGATCCCCTGGAAAACTGGAACCGCGCCATGTTTGAATTCAATGACCGGTTTTATTTCTGGGTACTCAAGCCGGTCTCACAGGGATATCGAAATGTCGTGCCCGAATTGGCCCGAATTGGCATAAAAAATTTCTTTCACAATCTGGGCGGCCCCATCCGGATCGTCAACTGTTTTCTGCAGGGCGAAATGGAATCCACTGCCAATGAAATGGCCCGGTTTGTTTATAATACCTCGTTTGGAGTGCTGGGTTTTGGGGATCCGGCCAAAAACAACCCGGATCTCAATCCGCCCCAGGAGGATATGGGGCAGACCCTGGCTGTTTACGGCATCGGAGATGGCCTCTTTATTATCTGGCCATTTCTGGGGCCATCCACGCTTCGGGATACTGCAGGCATGTTTGCCGACGGATTTATGGATCCCATGTACCATCTGGATGACACCGCAGCCAGTGTTGGCGTAAAAACTGTCGATATCGTCAATTCGACGTCATTTCGGATTGGCGATTATGAATCCCTCAAATCGTCTGCCATCGAACCGTATCAGGCCTTCAAAAACGTGTATATTCAATACCGGACAAAGCGCATCAATGAACAGCACTGATTGATCTGCGCCAATTTCTGCCACTGCATTTTTGATCTGAATGACCCAAACGATCTGTCAGACAATGCACCGTTTTGAACATTTGGATTTATTATTTGGCGTATTGTTTCGGATTTCGTGCTTCGAATTTCGAATTTTATGATACATAAAAAGAGGGCTGCTGTGATCGAATCAAACCGTTCCAGACTTCCGGATACCGGCGTCACCATTTTTTCCCGAATGACCGCTTTGGCCAATCAGCATCGCGCCATCAATCTCAGCCAGGGGTTTCCGGATTTTTTGGTGGATTCCTGGCTGATTGACCGGGTAAATCACCACATGAAAGCCGGTCAGAATCAGTATGCCCCCATGCAGGGTGTTATGACACTGCGGGAGCGGATTGCGCAAAAAGTCCGATCGCTGTATCAGGCGGAATATGACCCGGCCACTGAAATCACGGTTACTTCCGGTGCTACCGAAGCGGTTTTCTGCGCCATCACCGCATCCCTTCAGCCCGGGGATGAGGCCATTGTGATCGAGCCGGCATATGATGCCTATGTTCCGGCCATTCGACTGAGCCATGCCACGACCCGTTTTTGCGCCATGCGCTTTCCGGATTACCGGATAAACTGGAATCAGGTTCGGGATCTGATTTCGGACCGGACCCGGCTGATCATTCTCAATTCTCCCCACAATCCCACAGGCGCCATTCTGAATGCCGATGATATCGAATCCCTCAGACAGATTGTGCGTGACACCCCCATTCTGATCGTCAGTGATGAGGTGTATGAGCACATCATCTTTGATGGACAGCGCCATCTCAGCCTGTCCAGTTATCCGGATCTGGCCGAGCGCAGCTTTGTCATCAGCTCGTTCGGCAAAACCTATCACGCAACCGGATGGAAGATGGGATATTGTCTGGCGCCGGCCCGGTTGTCCCGGGAATTTCAGAAAATCCATCAGTTTGTGACATTTGCCTCCAATACGCCGGTCCAATACGCACTGGCCGACATGCTGGATCGTCCGGAAACCTATCTGGGGGTATCCGCATTTTATCAGAGCAAGCGGGACATGTTTCATCAATTGATCCGGAACAGCCGCTTCAAAATTATGCCCTGCAGCGGAACCTATTTTCAGATGCTCGACTACAGCGCCATTACCGATGAACCGGATGAACGATTTGCCCAAAAAATGACTGTCGAACATGGCGTTGCCGCCATTCCCCCGTCTGCATTCTATTCCGGCATGGATGATCACCATGTGTTGCGGTTCTGCTTTGCCAAAAATGACAACACCCTGACCGAGGCAGCCGGACGATTATGCGCGATCTGACCATTGCCCTGATTCAGACCGATCTGACGTGGGAGAACAGTGACGCCAATCTGGCGATCATGAATGACCGGATAACCCGAATTGAAGAAACACCGGATTTGATCATTCTGCCGGAAATGTTCAACACGGGCTTTACCATGAATGCCGCGAATCTGGCCCAGTCCATGAGCGGACCTGCCGTGGTGTGGATGAAGCAGACCGCCTGCCGGCAGGGGTGCCATATCATGGGAAGTGTCATCGTTGTGGATGGAGGCCAATTTTTCAACCGCCTGATCTGGGCCGGACCCGACGGCAATGTCATGACCTATGACAAGCGGCATCTGTTTCGCATGATGGGTGAAGACCGGATTTATACCGCCGGCAATTCCCGATTGACGGGAAATATCCACGGATGGCGCATCCGCCCCTTCATCTGCTATGATCTCCGGTTTCCCATCTGGACCCGGAACCTGGACAATGCCTATGATGTGGCAATTTTCATCGCCAACTGGCCCCAAAAGCGGGCCCATCACTGGAAAACGCTGTTGATGGCCCGGGCCATAGAAAATCAATCCTGGGTGATCGGGGTCAACCGGGTGGGCATGGATGGCAACGGACTTGAATTCTCCGGCGATTCATCGATTATCGATCCGGCAGGAAACCTTGTTTTTCACCAGGCTGATGTGCCCTGTATCCACACATTTTCGCTGAATTATGAAATGCTTCAGACATATCGGCAAGATTTCCCGGCATGGAAAGATGCGGATTCAATTCCGAATCCATCGTCGTAAAAAATCCATTTTTACGGTAAACGATCATGAATCATTCCTGATAGTTCACCCCCAGAAATGAAAATGATATCTTCCGTAAAAGCCCCGTAGGGGCGACCTGTTTGTAGAAATTGATGCATTTATTCCTATCAAGCTCCATCGGAGCGGCCTGTAATCGGAATACACAGGCCGCCCCTACGGGGCTTGAGGGAAATTTTTTATGCTTCATTCTACAAACAGGACGCTCCTACGGAGCTTGGGAAGCAGCGAAATGACGGAACGATTGTAGAGACAAGGCATGCCTTGTCTCTACAGGCAGATGGCCGGAACGGTGATCATGGCCCATTTTCACGGTAAACAATCATGAATTTTTCCGGATGGATTCACCCCCATCAATATAAATGACATATACCTTTTTATTCTGGCTTCTG
>JBFXFK010000115.1:11378-15944 GCA_050179135.1 Desulfatirhabdiaceae bacterium
CTTCTGACTTCTGACTTCTGACTTCTGTTTTTCAATTTTCACGGTCAAGGAGAAACATTTTCCGTGCAAATCAAATCCAAAGCGCTTGAGGTGAATATCGCCAGCTATGCCGTGGATGTCACCATCAATTCACGGTATCAGCCGCTGCAGGAAATCATGTCCCGGTACTATGGACTCCTGGATGGCCTCAACGCGTTTCTGAAAGAAGTCTCACATCCCTACCGGAACTGGCAGTTCATTGTTCAGGAAGCCCGGAGCTATTCCCTGGACTATTTTTATATGCTTCAAAAACATGAGCTCGGCCCCAAAGGCGCCGGGCTCTTCATCGACATTTTTCTGGAGGCGATCGATTCCGGGGCGCCGGATGACGTCTGTTCGGATGCTGTCGATAATCTCATGCTGTTTCTTCAAAAGATTATCCGGGATTCCAAATCCGACATATCCCGCTTTATTCCGGTCCTGAATGATACCTTTGCCGCCATCACCCATCAGCCGGATGACCGGTTTTTCCGGTTTGTCAAAAGCTATTTTCAGATCAAGCGTCTGGCAGAGGCGTATCTGCGTGCGGTTCCGGAAGACAGCGCGTCATATTCCGCCATAAACGCCCTGCTGATCCGGTGTTGCCAGACCACATTTGCCTACTGGTTAAGCCTGGATGATCCCAAGACCTGGTTTGAGCAGGAGGTTGAAACCTCAAAGCCCGTATTCGATACCCTTTTTGCGGACATCTCCCACCAGCGTATGACGGAATGGAATCAGGAACTGGCGGAAATGACATCCGGTTTGCCGTCGGATTCAAAGGCATTGCTGCTTCGTCTTCTGGAACTGCCCGCATTCAGCCACATGGTCGATGTGTACAAACAAATTCCCATGTCCCTCTGGAAAGCCGGAGAAAACATCACCCAGGCCAATCAGTGGAAAGTTATTTTTCTGTTTCATATCATGAACATAACGGCCCTGTCCCTGGTTCATGAAGACACGCTTCGCGAGATCAATCGCACCCTGACCTGGCTGATCAGCAATGAAAGCCACCGCAACATCAGCCGGCTGATCCAGAAAACCTTTTCCATTCTCAAAACCCGGACCGTTCTGTATCCCCAGACGGCTCTCAACTGTGTCCTCACCATGGGAAAAGGGGTTTATAAAACCGACGAAAGCGATCTGGTGAATTTTTTTATCGAATCCGTCATTTCGCTCAACTTTCAATTTCCACAGATCGGCGGCGTGGGAAATGACTGGCAGATTCAGGCCAACAGCGCGCATATTCAAAATATCCGGGCCTGGCTGGAACTGATCGAACTGAATCCCAAATGGTCCACCCGGCTGCTGTCATGCCTGATCATCTATCTGGCGCTTGGCGGCGTGTTTATCAAGGATACGGATCTCTTTCCCCGGGATATCACCCGGTTTTTGAACAGCGACATCGAGCCGGTCTATAATCTGGCCAAGCAGTTGATGCGCATGTTCCCCTCATTTTTCAATGACATCGGCGCAGAGGGCGAATTGCGGGATATTTCCACACAACTGGATGAAATGACCCGGAGAAAGGACTCCCTGATCCATTTTCTGCGGAAACAGAGCCATGTGGAAAGCAGCAACCAGATTGTCGGCTTTATCGAGGCTGTCATTTCATTCTGGATAACCCGTGACAAATCCATTCTGAAATCCTATCTCCCCCCTTCCATCGATGATCAGATTCAGACAACCGGTCCCCATATCGATGGTGTCAATGAGGTGATGGGCTGGCTTTATGCCCGGGGAATGACCCGCCCGGAAGATTATCTGAAAGTCGGCGGGGAAGACATTTTACGCCTGTGCCAGGAGATTCAGGAAGCCAACGGAATCGATATTGAACGGGTCCGTCTGCTGGCAAAATTCTATCAACTGCTGCATAACAAATACAACCCGGACATCACGGAAATTCATCATTATATCGATCAATTGAAAGTCAATGCGTTTCCGGGACTCGATCAACTGAAGGATGCGCTGGCCGAACCCCATATCCGAAAAAAAACCGGACGGCTTCTTGATTTTCTGGAAACACTGAAAAATCTCATTCTTTCCAGAAACACGTTTGAAGTCCGGGAAGACATCTATAAAAAACGGCATTTCACCGTCGATATTCCCTCGATGTACGGCAGCTATCACGAACTCAAATTTGATGCACTGGGCCTGGCCTTTCGTGTGGAAGCCATCGTCAACATCCTGTTTGAGGATCTGATCGGTCAGATTGACCTGTCCCTGATCACCAAGTCCACCATTCACCAACTCCATGATCTGATCAAACTGTTTGAACAGGCATTGAAACTGGACGGGATTCAATCCGTGGAACTGGAGCGACAACTGGATTTTCTGGATCAGTCCCTGGAAATCCGGGGTTTCACCTTTACCCAGTATCTGGATGTATTCAAAGGGTTTGCCCAGGCAGTCAAAAACATTGTCAACGATTATTTCAACAATGTCCATGAAGAAAACCTGTCCCAGATACTGAAGGACATATCGCCATCCTGTATTCAGAAACGCTTTCTGTCACCCGAGGAATCCGAAGACCGTGAAAAACGCATGCATCGCATTTCGGAAATTTTCTTTCGGGACAGAATTGTCTTTTCACCAGGCCTTCAGCAACTGGACCGGTTTCTGACCCAGATATTGAATGTGTTGTATCATCAGTCGGAAAAGCTGCACCGCGATCAGTTGCGGCAGTTGCTGCTGTATGACCCATACCGGGCCATCGCCACGCTGAATGGTGACCTTTCCCGAACGCCCGGTATCATTCATATCGGGAACAAGGGGATCAACATGGTCAAACTGAAACAGTATGGCCTTCCGGTCCCGCCCGGTTTCATCATTACGACAGAAGTGTTCCGATGCCAGGAAATTATCGACAACTATGCGCCTGCCCGAAAGAATTTTCAGGAACAGGTCTGCCGTCATATCCGGAAGATGGAAAAAAAGACCGGAAAAATATTTGGTCATCCGGGAAATCCCCTGCTGTTTTCGGTCCGCAGCGGGGCGTCCATATCCCAGCCCGGCATGATGGATACACTTCTCAATGTGGGCATGAACGAAACCATTGCCGAAGGCCTTGCCTTCATTACCAAAAACCCCTGGTTTGCATGGGACAATTATCGCCGGTTTCTCCAGTGCTATGGCATGGCCATCGGATTCGAACGGGATCATTTCGATGCCATCATTGCCGATGTCAAGAAGGTGCTGGGGGTTCCCCTGAAGCGATATTTCAGCGGTGATCAGATGCGGCGGGTGGCCATGGCATACCGGCAAAGCATTCTGGATTCCGGCCAGCCCGTTGTCGATGACCCCATGGAGCAGCTTCACATGACCATTCGAAGCGTATTTCGATCCTGGGAGTCGCCCAAGGCCAGAACCTACCGTCAGATCATGGGCATATCGGATGACTGGGGAACCGCGGTAACGATTCAATCCATGGTTTTTGGAAACCTGAACCGCCAGTCCGGAACCGGTGTCATTTTCACCCACAATCCGAGATGGTCCGGAGACCGCATTCGACTGTGGGGTGATTTTACCATTGGAAATCAGGGTGAAGATGTGGTATCGGGTCTGGTGACAACCTTGCCAATCTCCATTTTTCAGCAGGAAATTGAAACACGGGACACGGATATTACCCTGGAAACCCATTTTCCGGAAATTTTTATGGCTCTGGAAGATATGGCCCACATGTTGATCGAAAAAAAGGGCTGGACCCCCCAGGAAATGGAATTTACCTTTGAAAGTCCGTCTGTCCGGGATTTGTATGTGCTTCAGACCCGTGATATGGCCATGCGGGAAAGAAAGCGGGCCTACACCTTTGAGCTCGATGATCTGAATGCCTCACCGTTTCTGGGTCATGGCATTGGTGTCAGTGGCGGCGCGATGAGTGGCCGGATTATCTTTTCCCTTGAGGATGTCGAACAGTTTCGGGGCCAGCATCCGGCTGACAGCCTGATTCTGGTCAGGGGCGATACGGTTCCGGATGATATCCGGGAAATTTTTGCAGCCGATGGCCTGCTGACCGCACGGGGCGGTCTGACATCCCATGCTGCGGTTGTCGCACACCGCCTGGGAAAAACCTGCGTGGTGGGCTGTTCCAACCTGGTTTGCAGTGAAAAGGATAAACGCTGTTATTTTCAGGATCTCACCCTGTCTTCTGGTGATTTTATCAGTATCGATGGTCAGGAAGGATCGGTATATCAGGGAAAAATCGCCATACAGGTCCCATAGAAAAGGAGGATATCGCATGCAAAAAGACACCCCTGCGCAAAGCAACCTGAAACTGGGCGTCAATGGATTGGGGCGTATCGGAAAACTGACGGTCTGGCATCACGTTGCCAGACGATATTTTTCTGAAATTGTTGTCAACATCGGCAGATCGGCCGGCACATCCATTGGGGATATCGCCCATTATCTGGAACGGGATTCCACATATGGCTGGCTTCATGGCTATCTGAATGGCTGCCACGGCGCGCCGGTTATCGACCGTATCGATGAGACAGAAGGCGGCATGATGGTAAACGGCATCCGGGTCCGGTTTCTGCGTTCAGCCAGAAA
>JBFXFK010000116.1:0-15939 GCA_050179135.1 Desulfatirhabdiaceae bacterium
GGATTAACTCCAGTCGTCCTATGGACGACTGGAGTTAATCCGGCCACCCACAAACTTACAGGTAAAAAAACTAACAGCTACAAGCATTAAGATCAAGATACAAGGGGATAGGCCTTTTCTCGGCCATTCCCGACCGATAACGCACCCAAAATCTTTATCTGGAAAGCTATGACGGTCACATCTCAATTTCAATCAGCTCATTGGCCCCGATTTCCACATCATCGGCAATGACCACGGGCCCGCCACCATGTTCTTCTGTTTGCAGCTTCAAAAGATACCGGCCCGGTGGCAGCGGCATGGGTCCCCAAGACTGTGACATGACCGTCTTCTCTCCGCGCTTCAGGTCCTCTGCAATGATCCGATAAGGAGGCTTTTGCTGTTTGGTCATAAATGTCAGGCCGGATGATACATCAACCGTCACCAGTTGATGGGGCGCCAGACGAATCGACTGCCAGAAAACCGGGGCATGAGCATGTTCGGAGTGCTTCCAGAAAAGTTTGTATTCCCCGGGCGCCAGCAACTGAACATCCTGCGGTTGATAAATGGTCAGTTTTTCGCCGGCTGCATTTTCCAGAATCATCCGGCTGTTGTCAGACCGATCTTTGGAAACGTGCCAGTCCGGTCTGCCAATGACCACTCCGGTATCCAGAACCATGTTCGTCAGATTTCCTTCCGCAATGCTCACAGGCCCCAGCATGATTTTGGGATGGGTGTGCTCTCCCTGACGTCAAAGCAGTTGCCACGTACCGGCAGGAACCGGAACCGGATGGATGATGCGGCTGAAGGATGCAACCGGTTTGCCCTGCTCATCCACCAGTTCCCACTGGTACGGGGTTGGCAGGGTCAACCGGAGACCGGTCTCAACCGGCAGTTCGGTGGTTTTCCCGGATTGAACCGTAACGATTTCCGAAACCAGATAATCTCCGGAGCCATGTTCGGACTGACGTCAACCCAACTGATACTCACCGGCCCTGATCTGAATCTGATCCAATGATGAACGGGCTATTTCCGCGCCGGTTTCCGGATCTGCCAGATACCAGGATTTGGGCATCCGGCACCACTCCGGAAGAACCAGTTTGACAGTGCCGGGTCCGGCAATCCTGATTCGTTTGCTGGTAGCAGAAGAGGCTTTGACAACCGGTTTTTCCGGAGGTGGCGCAATGGGTGTCTTTTCGATGATATGATCCCGCAGGGTGGCAAGTGACCGGGACAGGTCTGCCGCCGAGGATGCCTCAAAAAATCTGCCGCCTCCTTTTTGGGCAATACAGGAAAGTTGATCCACGGCATCACCGGCAACGCCAAAGCCCACCACATGGATGATCAGATTGGGCATTTTTGACCGCAGTTCCGCCGCTGCATTACAAGGGTCCCCATCACAGGTTTCGACGCCGTCGCTGATTAAAATGATATACACCGGGTCTGTTCCGGATGGCAGGGCCTGGGCGGCAGACTGAATCGCCAGGGTAATCGGGGTTTTTCCTCTGGGATTGATCTGCCGGACTGTTTCCATAAAGCGGACTGTATCCAGCACACCAGGCGGATAGACCAGTTCAATATCCCTGCAATCGCCTTTTCGACGATGCCCATAGACCATCAGTCCGACCGAAGTTCCGGAAGGTATTTTTTCAATGGCTTCACGCATGACCTTTCGGGCCGTCTCGATTTTTGTGGTATTGTCAATTTTTCACCACATGGATCCGGATGCATCGAATACCATCAGAATCGTGGGCTCCTGTGCCGCCACCGCGGTGCTGATCACAAGCAGCATGACAAATATCGGCAGAACCTGTTTTTTGAAAGTCATTGGTTTTTGTCTCCTTTTTTTGAATCGATATCGTCCTTTTACAGTGTTGTTCCATTCGGCCAGTTCTTATTTTCCAGTCCTTTGACTATAAAAAGCGATAACTGCCAACGCAATAAAAAAATCCGTTATCATCATAATCAGTCTGTTCCGAACACGGTGAGGCGTAACTTCTCAATAAATCCGGGCAAACCATAGAAAACACCGGGTAAGGGCACGGTACCGACATCCCGGGTTATGGAGCAGTTACGGTGAGGCGCTATAACATATGGGAATAGAACCAAGTGTAAAATAATAAATGTGAATTTGTTCAACAGGCATGTTTGATATAAAATATCAGATTGAAAATTCATCTGTTCAAAGAGAAGCCCGGACACGCATTAAAATTGTAATTTCAAAGCATGAAATCTGTTACAAAAAGGAGTTTGTATGAAAGAAATTGATGCCCGGGGCTTGGCCTGTCCTGCTCCGGTACTTCACACCAGGACCGTATTGCAGGAAGAAAAACCTGGCAGTGTATGTGTGATTGTTGACAATGCCGCCTCTCAGCAGAATGTTCAGCGTTTTCTGACATCGCAGGGATTTACAACCCGGCTCGAACAAAACGGAGCCGTCTATCGCGTGATCGGAACTTTCGGTTCAGAATCGGGGGAACATCCCGGTGTATCTGCCATGCCGGAAACCGGCGCCAGCAAAATCATGGTCATGTGCGCCACGGACCGGATGGGGTTTGGGGATGATGAACTGGGTCTGAAACTGATGCTCAGTTTTCTGCGTACCCTGAAGGAAATGGGACCGGATTTGTGGCGGCTGGTGTTTGTCAACAACGGGGTCAAACTGACGATTGCGGGATCGGACGTGCTGGATGATCTGAAGGCCTATGAGAATGCCGGACTCAAGATTCTGGTGTGCGGCACCTGCTTGACCCATTTCAATCTGCTGGAAAAAAAACAGGTCGGCGAAACCACCAACATGCTCGATATTGTTACCGCCATGCAGTTGGCCGACAAGGTCATCACAATTTAATAGGGGAAATCGATCAACAGAACAGCGTTTTGATTGGATACACCGATATGCGGTTAACCATTTTTTCATACCGATTTACGCCATCAGCTTGCTCTGTTGCATTTGGAATTGAATAGCTTCTGGCGCATCATCGCTGTCCACATCGGCTTTTCCCTTAAAATACGGTGAAAAAGGAACAGGAAAATCTGTTCGTATCGATCCTGGAATGATATGGTATAAATGCCGACGAAAAAGAGACAAATTTTTTGATAATCAGATTTTTTGCAGATTAATCACGAACAGGAGAGTGGATGGAACGCCCTGAAAAACCCTGTGTGATTTCCTGTGGTATTTTGCGACAAGAAATCAAGCATCTGATGGAAAAAGGCGATATTGACGTGGATGTTCATTTCTTGAGTGAAAGACTTCACAGCGATTACAATCTGCTGGATCGCGGGTTGAACGCTGCGCTCAAAAAATATCGTAAGCAAACCCCTGAAAGCATCGTCGTTGTTTACGGCGATGTCTGTCTGGGGTTTAATGGCGAAATGAAAGTGCTGATGGACAGATACGATACGGTTAAGGTCGATGGTCTGAACTGCATCGACTGTTTGCTCGGCGGCAAAGGGAAACTTCTGGAAATGGATCCGGATCACAAATACCTGTTTCTGAATCCGGCCTTCATCCAATTTACAGAGAAAATAAGGGGAAAAACAAAAAAACAAACCCGGGAGATGTTCAGCATGCTTGATGGCATCATTCTTTTAGATGCCATGGGCGATTTGGACGATTACCAGTCGAAGATCGACGAAATTGTGGATCATACCGGCCTTCCGATTCTCGATCGGAAGAAAATAGGCGTCGATGGCCTGAAGAATGTTCTCCTGGAAGCGCTTGACCGGAATCGACGGAAACGCACTGTCAACATGGAACTGATCGCATGATCGAGAATATGGAAGAGAGCAACCCGCTTCTCCGATTAATGAAAAAATTCCAAAAGGGAGCCAGACCGGTTATCCATATGGGGCCATTTCTGCCTCTGGTCCGCATCAAAGAGAGGGGCCTGCCGTTCAACGACATCATGAGAAACGCTCAAGCCATGACGGAGGCAGCCCTCATGAGCTTTGAGCTCGGTTTTGAATCGACGGTGCTGCCTTTTGATCTGAATGTGGAAGCCGAAATGCTCGGTGCCCGGGTTCGATACCACGACGGATTCGATGGAAACCCGGTATACCCTACCATCACCGACAAGCCCTTCACCCCGGGAGACGATATTGCAATTCCAGATACCTTGGCTGATAAAGGTCGAATGCCAGCCATATTAAAGACCATTGGCACCCTCAAGGAACACGCACGGGATAAAGGGGCGGTTGGGGTATTCATCCCCGGTCCCTTTACCCTGGCGGGCCAGGTGCTGGATATGGATGCGCTTTATGGGATGCTTTTGAAGCAACCGGGAAAAGCCATGAGGCTTTTCGAACAGCTCACCACTTTTATCAATCAATTGATCGATCTTTACATTTATGCAGGTGCTGATTTCATGACTGTCGTGGAGGGAGGCGGTGCATCCATCGCACCAAAAACATTCCGTAAACTCTTGTTGCCTTCGATGCAACATATTCTAAAACCCAAAAAAATACCCCAAATCGCCTATTTTTTCGGCAGTTCCAGGGAAATTATCGAATTCATGCTGGCATGTGACACCGACGGTATTTTCCTTGACAGGGCGTTTGACATTATAAATACCAGAGGACTGGTACCCGAAACGATACCGCTTTTTGGGCAATGCGGCGGCTTCGATATGCTTGCCATTGCGACGCCGGCGGAGATTTCCGATAAGGTCCATCGCTGTCTTGATCTGGGTTTTACGACGGTGTGTCCACCTGCGGATATCTACCCGCCAGCAAGAATTGAAAATATCGAAGCTTTTGTAAGAGCGCTCCAGGAATATGAAAAACAGGATTCTTTCGACATGAATGCGTCATAACTCGTCAGAGACCCAAGCCATCGGCTTTCGTCTCTTCTGGAAGATCCGGTGTTTGCCAAAGCAGTGGGACCATCGAATCTTGACAGATTCTTCTGATTGCTTCGTTAACATTTTTTCGAAAACGGCATTTGTTGTAAAAGAAGGCTTGGATTATAAACTGCGCTGGTTTACGCCAGGTGGTGAGATTGATTGGTTTGGGCACGCCATGCTTGCCTGTTTGAGGCTGAAAAAATACCCTCAGGGGCAGGGGTTCATGGCGGCAATCAGCATGAAGCTGGCCGGATAGCCTTTGAAAAAAAGCATGTTGTGCAACATCAGGCAATTTTGAGGGTTAACCCTTTTCCGATTGCTTCAGCAAATTTCCCAAGTGTGGAAAGCCGGATGTCTTCGGCATGATTCACAATACGTGAAATCGCAGTTTGGTTAGCAGCCGTATTGCCAATTCCTCCTGAGTAAGCCCAGCCTCCTCACGGGCCATACGGAGCATAACCCCGATTTTGAACTGATCATATCCTCTTTCAAAACCGATTTCGAACCCGGGAGAGCTATTTTTTCGCTTCTCAATATATTTTTCCAGATCATCCATGCCATTTCCTCCGTCTCAGGTAATCCGTTTCCCGTTTCACGCCATCAGCTTGCTGCGATCCAGACTCCGGTACTGAATGGCCTCGGACACATCATCGCTGTCCACATCGGTTTTTCCCTCCAGATCCGCGATGGTCCGGGATATCTTCAGAATGCGGTTGAAAGCCCGGGCCGACAGCCCCAGCCTGTCGATGGCCGATTCCATCAGATTGAGTGATGCATTGTCAAGGTGGCAGTATTTCTTGATATGCCGGCTGCCCATCTGAGCGTTGCAGAAGATTCTGGTCTGACTGAAGCGTTTGGACTGGCGGATTCGGGCCGCATTCACCCGTTTCAGAATCGCGCTGGATGGCTCTCCTTTGGCCACTCCCATGAGATCCCGATAAGGGACGGCCGGAACCTCGACGTGAATGTCGATACGATCCAGAAGGGGGCCTGAGATTTTGGACCGGTATTTGAAAATCTGCTGGTGGGAGCAGCGGCATTCGTGCTTGGGGTCGGAAAAATATCCGCAGGGACAGGGGTTCATGGCGGCAATCAGCATGAAGCTGGCCGGATAGGTAATGGTGGATGCGGCTCGGGAAATGGTGACGCGAAAGTCTTCCAGGGGCTGACGCAGGACTTCCAGGACATGCTTTTTGAATTCGGACAGCTCATCCAGAAACAGGACTCCGTTATGGGCCATACTGACCTCGCCGGGTCTGGGATAATGACCGCCGCCAATCAGTCCGGCATCGGAAATGGT
Source organism: Desulfatirhabdiaceae bacterium (assembly GCA_050179135.1). Classification (GTDB taxonomy): domain Bacteria; phylum Desulfobacterota; class Desulfobacteria; order Desulfobacterales; family Desulfatirhabdiaceae; genus UBA4064. The sequence goes on from JBFXFK010000116.1 coordinate 6,124, forward strand.
GTGATGGGGGGAACGGAACGGACGCCTGGCAACCAGAGCCTGATCTTTTCCCAGCATCCCGGCCACACTGAAAATTTTTGTGGTCTCGATGGCCTCATCAAAGGTAAACGGGGGCAGAATGGTGGGAAGTCGCTTGGCCAGCATGGTTTTGCCGGAACCGGGCGGGCCGATCATGATGAGGTTATGCCCCCCGGCCGCCGCGACCTCCAATGCCCGTTTGGCATTTTCCTGGCCCATGACCTCGGCGTAATCCAGGTCAAAATGATCGGCACAACTGAACAGGTCATCCAGGTTGACCTGCTCGGGCTGAATCTGGGCAAACCCGCGAAAGAAATCGATCACTTCGGATAATGTTTTGACCGGATACACGGATATGCCGTTAACCACGGCTGCTTCCAGCCGGTTATCCCAGGGAACGATGATTCCGGAGTATCCCGCGGCTTTTGCCGCAATTGCCATGGGCAGGGAGCCATTGACCGGCTTGATCCGCCCATCCAGCGAAAGCTCTCCCAGAACCAGATATCCGGCAATCACCTCCTGGGGTATCAGACGATTGGCGGCCATCAGACCCAGGGCGATGGGCAGATCAAATCCCGTGCCTTCCTTCTTGATGTTGGCCGGCGCCAGATTGACGGTAATGCGGTCATCCGGAAAGGTATATCCCGAATTCTGAATGGCGGATTTGACCCGCTCCTTGCTTTCCTTGACCGCGGTTTCCGGGAGGCCGACCGTGGCAAAGCTTGGCAGCCCGGGACTGATATCCACTTCCACCTCGATCAGATACGCATCGATGCCGATGACGGCGCTGCTGAGTACTCTGGCCAGCACAAATCGCCTCCTTGTTTCAGTTTGCTGAAACGTTCTTCTCCACGATGAACAAAAAACAGTTCAGATTTGTAAATGTCCTCTGAGACCATTACATTCCTGAAACCGTTTGTTTCAGACGGCCATTCCCATTTATCCAAACTGTTCCATAAAATCAAGCATGATCATTGCAACTCGGCTCCCAAATGATACAGACACCGGATTTCGAATGAATGAGAGGGGTTCGGTCAAAGGGATCATCATGGTTTTTCTTGCCAAAATCCATAAGAATAGGCTAAAAAGAAAAAGTATAATTAGCCAGTAATGTCAACCTCAAAACTGAAACATCATTATCCATGCATTTTCAACAACAAACGATTGCCAGACCGGTACACTTTTCAGGTATTGGTGTTCATTCCGGTAAAATGGTCAACGTGGTCATCCATCCGGCCCCGGTGAACCACGGCATCAAATTTGTCCGAATCGATCTCCCGAATCATCCATCCCTGCCTGCACGATTCAACATGGTCGTTGATACCAGTCTGGCAACCGTTATCGGCCATGACGGCGTCATTGTTTCAACCATTGAACATCTGATGGCCAGCCTTACCGCGATGTCCATTGACAATGCCAGCGTTGAACTGGACAATTATGAAATGCCCATCATGGACGGGAGCGCCGGACCGTTTACGCGCCTGATACAGGCCGCCGGTTTGGTCAGCCAGGATGGCCCCAAACATGTGTTCCGTGTCATCCATCCCATCGAACTGGAGCAGGATGGCAAATTTGTGGGCGTTTATCCGTCAGACCGGTTTCAAATTACCTGCTCGGTGGAATATGATCATCCCCTGATTCAAAAACAGTCCTTTTCCATTGAAGTGAATGAAATGTCGTTTGCATCGGAAATCTGCAATGCCCGAACTTTTGGATTTTATCATGAAGTCGAATACATGAAGCGATGTGGCCTGGCCCGTGGCGGATCACTCGATAACGCCGTGGTTGTCGGGCAGGATGCCGTCCTGAACGCAGATGGCCTTCGATATCCGGATGAATTTGTGCGTCACAAACTTCTGGACTGCATCGGGGATTTTTCCCTGATGGGCCTCCCGATTCTGGGGCATATCGTCACGAGCCGATCCGGACACGCATTTCATCACCGCTTTCTGGAAAAATTTTTTGAAGAAAAATCATCCTGGGAAATCTGGATCATCCCGGGGCCGACAGGTAGACACTTGGCCGAAGATACCGATGAGCATCAGGAACGGTTGTCGGGAAGAAGCCGTTTTCATTTTTCTCATACCATCGATACCCAAACGGCCCTGGCAGGGGAAAACTGTATGATGTCATGAGGCGCGCCACGTTATTTCAATCCGAATTTTTCAGGCGTTACATGCGATGCATCAAGGTATGCATTGCCGTGATTTCCGGTATTCTCATCGGATATCCCGGCCTGACGCTGGCCGAAGACGCGAAGCTGTCCAACCTGATCGTAACCAACACCCATCATGATCTGCTGATTTATGCCACGGTTGAAGGTGCATTTCATGAAAAAATGATCCAGGCCATCGAAAGCGGCGTTCCAACAACCTTTTCATTTTTCATCATGCTGTATCAGTCCAGAAGCATCTGGTTTGACAAAAAACTGGCTGATATCGAGGTCTCACACACCATTCGCTACAACAGCCTCAAAAAAGAATATCTTGTTGAACGCTCCTGGGAAAACGCGCCGCCCAGAAGCGTCAAGTCTTTGGACGAGGCCAGACGGCTGATGACCGATATCGATGGTCTGCGTATTCTTTCACTTTCCATGCTTGAAAAAGGCAGACAGTATCAGGTTCTGGTCAGAGCCCGGCTCAGCAAAGTCATCCTGCCATATCACCTGCACTATGTGCTGTTTTTCATGTCCCTGTGGGATTTTGAAACAGACTGGTATTCTGTTGATTTTGTCTATTAGGCCAAACGGCCAATTAAAAAACCCTGAACATTTCCTGCCATGAGCCCCGATCGATTGAAAAAGGCAAACACCTTTATTTCAGCCGAGGACCGCAGGCGTCAAAAACGTGAGGTCTTCATCATTATCGCCATTATTGTTTTTGTGGCGGTGCTGACATATGCCGAACAAAAACTGATCGGTTTCGGGGCTGATTTCCCGATTTCCAATACCCTGTTGATGTTCACGATGACGAACATCAATCTGCTTTTGATCATCCTGTTGATTTTTCTGGTTTTCAGAAATCTGGTAAAACTGCTTTATGACCGGAAACGCCGGGTCATGGGCGCCAGACTTCGCACCCGTCTCGTGGTCGCCTTTGTTGCGCTCAGCCTGATCCCGGCCGTTGTTTTATTCTATTTCTCCATTAGTTTTGTCACCAGCAGCATTGATTTCTGGTTCAATGTACCTGTCGAGCAGGCGCTTGAAAACGCCCTGCATATGGGCAGACAGTTGTATGGGTTTGCAGAAAAGAACAGCGAGTTCTATCTGGAGCGGATCACCTATCAGATCAAATCCCGCAAACTGATCGATCCGGCAAAAAGCAAAGATCTGAATCATTACATTCAAACGGTTCAGAAGTCATTCAACATCGATGGCCTCGAGGTCTATGATCTTCAGGCAAAGCCGGTTTCAACGGCGCTGGATGCCAAACTGGAAAATCAGGTCATCCGTCCAATACCACTGGACACCCTGGTCAAGGAAATTCCTTCCAAATATGTCCACTCCATATCCGATTCCCTTTTGGTCGGAGAGCTTTTCAGGACAATCGCCGCCATACCCTATGGTGGCAAACCTCCGGAAGTTGAAGGGTTTGTCGTGATATCCGTTGTGATCCCCCCCTATCTGACTGAAAATATCGCATCCATCAACCGGGGATTTGAGGAGTATCAACAGATCAAGTTATTAAAAAAGCCGATTCAGATTACCTATTATCTGACGCTGTCGATCGTGGGGCTGCTGGTTGTCTTTTGTGCAATATGGTTTGGCTTTTATCTGGCCAAATCCATCAGTATTCCCATCAAGGAACTGGCAGAGGGTACCCGCAGGGTTGCAGAAGGCGACCTGTCGGTTCGAATCGCACCCGTGGGCGATGATGAAATTGGAAGTCTGGTCGAATCATTTAATGACATGACCCATGATATTCGAATGAGCCGGGCGCAACTGGAATATTCATCCCGTCAACTGGAGCTGCAGAATGTCGAAATCGAACGCCGGCGCCAGTATATGGAAATTGTCCTCAATCATGTTTCAACCGGTGTCATTTCCCTGGATCATGACGGATTTATCGCAACCATAAACAAATCCGCAGAAAATCTGCTTGAACTGGATGTGGAAAAAACGGTTGGAAAAAACTTCAAACAATTGCTAAAAGGGCGGCATCTGATTCTGGCAGAAGAAATTCTGGATCATGTCCGGTCCCAGAAAAGCAGCACGGTCGAGTTTCCCCTTCGGCTGGCCATGCATGGCAGGCCCCGCAGTTTTATGCTGCACATCAATCTGCTTCAGGATGATACGGACAAAAATCTGGGATATGTCGTGGTTTTCGATGATCTGACCGAGCTTGAAAAAATTCAGCGGGCAGCGGCGTGGCGTGAGGTTGCCAGAAGAATCGCCCATGAGGTCAAAAACCCGTTGACGCCCATCACGCTTTCGGCCCAGCGTCTTCAGCGCCGGTATGCGGGTCAACTGGGTGATTCCGTATTTGATGAATGTATCCAGATGATTATTGAGCATGTTGAAATTATTAGAAACCTGGTCAACGAATTTGCGTCCTTCGCCCGGTTTCCGGCAGCAAATCCCAGCCCCTGCGATATTCTTTCGGTCATTGAAGAGACATTGAAACCCTATCAGGAAGGATATCCGGATATTGTGTTCACTGTCCAGGCCCGGACAACCATTCCGGTTTTGAATCTGGACCGGCAGCAGATCCGGCAGGCGATTATCAATCTGATTGAAAACGCCATCGCATCCATACCATCGTCAGGTCAAATCGATATTACCCTGATCCATGATTTCAGACAAAAACAGGTCAGAATCGATATCGCAGATACGGGGACCGGGATTTCGGATGATCACAAGATCCGATTGTTCGAACCCGATTTTTCCACCAAAAAAACCGGCATGGGATTGGGTCTGACCATTGTACATGCCATTATTTCAGACCATCATGGCGCAATACGGGTGGAGGACAACCATCCAAACGGCGCCCGGTTTGTGATTGAACTCCCGGTCTGATTTTGAAAGGGCTTATTCATGTTTCCCACCATTATGATTGTGGATGATGAGCGTTCCATTGTCCGTTCATTAAGCGGACTTCTCTCGGATGAAGGTTACGAAGTGATTACGGCCGGGAATGGATATGAGGCGCTTAAAAAAATTGAAACCGAATCTCCGGACCTGGTTTTGCTTGATATCTGGATGCCCGGACTGGATGGGATTGAAACCCTGAAGGAAATCAAAAAAAACAATCCACTCATTCAGGTGATCATCATTACCGGACACGGCAACATTGAAACCGCCATCAAGGCGATCAAGCTGGGTGCATTTGATCTGATTGAAAAACCCTTGTCAATTGAGAAGGTTATCGTATCGATTCATCGGGCCCTGAATTTTCAGAAGCTTGAGGAAGAGAATCGGTATCTAAGAAAAAAAATGATGGAAAAGCATGCCATTACCGGAAACAGTCCGGCAGTGACAATAATCCGAAAGCAGATATGGGTGGCTGCCCCAACAGATGCCTGGATATTGATTACGGGCGAAAACGGCACCGGAAAGGAGTTGATCGCCCGGACCATCCACCAGTTGAGTACCCGAGCAGAGGATCCCATGATTGCTGTCAACTGTGCGGCAATTCCAAATGACCTTTTTGAAAGTGAACTGTTCGGACATGAAAAAGGGGCCTTTACCGGTGCAACCGCCAAAAAAAGAGGTAAAATGGAGCTGGCCGGAAAAGGCACCCTGTTTCTGGATGAAATTGCAGACATGAGTGTAACCAATCAGGGAAAACTGCTTCGGGTCCTTCAGGAAAAACAGTTCCAGCGGGTTGGGGGAACCCGGACCATGACACTGGATGCCCGAATCATTGCGGCAACCAACCGCGATATCGAACAGGAAATCATCCGGGGTACGTTTCGGGAAGATCTGTATTTCCGGTTGAATGTCATCCCGGTCGAAGTCCCACCACTTCGCAATCGCCGCCAGGATATTCCCATGCTGGTGGAACAGTTTCTGGCAGAAAGCGCCCGGCAGAACCAGGGCAGAAAGATATTCCTTTCAGCCCCGGCGATGGATGCCATCTGCGCCTACTCCTGGCCCGGAAATGTTCGGGAACTGAAAAATCTTCTGGAGCGTCTGACGATAATGGCCGAAAAAGATCAGATTGATCTGGCTGATATTCCAATGCCGTATAACCCGGATCTGGTCCGGCAAGCATCATGTCATCGCCTGGACGCTATGTTTGAGATGGAACGCATGAAAGACGCGCAAAAAGCGTTCGAGTCCGAATTTATCAGAAGAAAGCTGGCGATTTTTGATCAGGATGTTGAGCGGACGGCAGAATCGATTGCAGTCAGTCAGACATACCTGACGCAATTGATAAACTCTGAAGAATGAAAGGAACGGATGACAATTATTGATGACCATCATAACGCGTTGATCGCTGCCAATCGCCGGGAATATGGCCGCCAATATGATTTTCTGGAGTTTCCGACGCGCGATCAGGCGATGACAGCGCATGCAGAACGGGATGAATTGCTGGTCTGGCTGCGGGAAAATGCGGCGTTTGATTGCTGCGACACCAAAGTCGATACCCGAAGGCTTTCCCCGGGCTGCCGGACCTGTGCAAACGGCGCATGGTCATGCCTGTTCATCAATGGCCGCTGCAATGCCGCCTGTTTTTATTGTCCTGCCACTCAGGACGAGACCGCTGAACCGATGTCAAATGGCATCCCCTTTGTATCCCCCGATGATTATGCCGAGTACGTCGCCCTGTTCGGATTCACCGGGGCAAGCATCAGCGGGGGAGAGCCGCTTTTGACCCTGGATCGGACCATCGCGTATCTCACTGCTGTTCGGCGGCGCTGCGGGGATTCCGTTCACCTCTGGATGTATACAAACGGGATTCTGCTTACCCGAAAAATTGCACGCCGGCTGCGGGATGCCGGTCTCTGCGAGATCCGTTTCGATATCGGTGCGATCCGCTATAGCCTCTCAAAGCTTCACCTTGCGATTGGCATTATTCCGACGGTGACCGTGGAAATTCCGACGATTCCCGAAGAAGAGACACGGCTGCAGAATAAATTGGTCGAAATGGCCGGGGCAGGGGTTCAGCATCTGAATTTGCATCAACTGCGGTTGACGCCGCATAATTCCAGAAATCTGGCGGCCAGGGCCTATACATTTGTGCATGGCGAGAAGGTGACGGTTCTGGAGTCGGAACTCACTGCGCTGCGGCTGGTACGGCATGCCATTGAGCAGGGGATTGATCTGCCGGTCAACTACTGTTCCTTTCCCTATAAATGGCGTTTTCAGCATGCTGCAGCGCGTCGCCGGGGCATTCCGTTTATTCTGGCTGATAACGAAACCGTGACGGAAAGCGGCTATTTGCGCGTCCCTGGTGCAGGGTGTGTTCAGTATTTCGAGGCAGTCACTCTGCCGGCCGGCAGCAATTATCACCAGCAGGTTTTTGAGATTTCCCTCCCATCGGGACGACGGATCATTGTCGACAAGCGCCCGGTTTCTCAGCCGATACCCGTTTCCTCATCACTTTTTACCAATTTTACCCCGCAAACGCCGGTTCCGGACGAATTGCACCGGTTTGAACGGATCACTTTGGGACTTGCTGAATATTTCTGATTTCATCCCTGGCGCCATGTGGCCTCCTCTGCCAGAAACCTTCCCACGATCTCGTCATATTTTTTCTGGGCGCCGACCTTTTTGATCTGTTTGAAAACGCTTTCTCCGTTTTCAAAGGCCCTGAAAAAATACAGCCAATAGCTTTTCATTTTATCGACCAGATGGGATTGCCCGCTCAACTCGGCCCGGTATGCGTCAAACAGATCGTCATGGAATTTTTTAAATCTTTCAACCGGTTGATGAATGGTTTCTTTTCCGGACCGGAGGATTTCCGGTAAAAACGGATTGGAAAGAACACCTCTTCCCACAAGCCAGCGGGAAACGGATTTGAAGCGTTCTTTCAGCCTGACAAATGAGTCATAGTCCAGGATATCGCCATTATAGGCAACCGGGATATTCGAGAGCGGCAGGCATTCCCCGAATGTGGTCAGATCCACGTCTCCGGAATACATCTGAATCCCGGTTCTGGGATGGATGATCAGCTCTTCAATTGGATATTGATTGAAGATGGGGATAAGATCAAATATCTCCTGTTTTTTTATCCGTCCGATTCGGGTCTTGATTGACAGTCGGGCAGAAATGCGCGGAATGACATGGTCCAGAAATGCCGCTATCCGTTCGGGGTGTGGGAGCAGACCGGAGCCCCGCTGCTTGTTGGCAACCATGGGGGCCGGGCACCCCAGGTTCCAGTTGACGGTCTTATACCCCAGATCGTGAAATCGGGTTGCCAGTTGGATGAATCCTGCCGGATCATTGCCGATGATCTGGGGCACAACCGGCATGCTGTGGTTGTTTTCCGGCAGGATGTCCCGGATATGCGAGCGGTTGATCTGTTTTGCCGAAAGCGTGGTGATAAACGGGGAAATTGCGCTGTCAATCCCCTGAAAATGGGCTGAATAAAGATTTCTGTAAAGGGCATTGGTAAAGCCCCGGAGCGGGGCAAGTGTGAGAATCAGGGAAGTCACCGATTTTCAGTTTCGGGCCATCATGTGGCGAACCGCTTTTTCCAGCCCATCGATGGACAGCTCAAACATGGGAAATATGCGGGAAATGGCGGTAATGGTGGGGGTGTAATTCCACATGGCAACCGGCGCCGGATTCAGCCATACACAGTGCCGGAAGGTCTGGGCCAGAAATTTCAGTCGGTCGATGCTGGCCTTGGACGAGCGTTCCTCAACATGGATGGACCCGTCTCTTGCCATGAGTTCATAGGGCGCCATGCTGGCATCCCCCACCAGAATCAGACGGGTCTCGGGATCAAAACCGGCAAACTCATCCACCCGTTTGGGTTCGCGGTATCGGGCCGGATCTTTCCAGACCACGTCATAAATGGTGTTGTGAAAGAAAAATGTCTTGATGTCCTTGAACTGGGCCTTCGCATAATCAAACAGGGTTTGAACAACCGATACATAGGGATCCATGGACCAGCCGCCATTGTCGATTGCCAGAATGATTTTCAACCGGTCTTTCAGGCTGCGTTCAAAGATGATCTCGATTTCTCCGGCGTTTTTCATGGTCTGATAAATGGTCTCATCCACATTGACCTGGTCCTTTGGCCCCACCGGTGTCATGTGCCGAAGCCGCTTGAGGGCCTCGCCCATCATGGCCTGGGTCAGGGGGCCGCTGAGGGAATAGTCCCGATACCGCCGATCCATGGCCACCTTGACGGCTGACCGGTTTCGGGACATGCCGCCCACCCGCATGCCGCCGGGATGAAATCCGGAATGACCCACCGGGGATGTTCCGCCGGTGCCGATCCATTTTCCGCCGCCATCATGCCGTTCGGTCTGATCCTTGAGCCGTTCCTTGAAATATTCGATCAATTCTTCCGGCGTCATTTTTTTCAGCGTGGACTCATCGATACCCAGGGCATCCGCCAGTACTTTCGGATTGTCCAGCCAGCTCTGAAGCAGTGCCCGGGCCATTTCATCCAGGGCAAAATCATCGGTTTCCGGCATGTCCGCGCCTTCAAAATAATGGGCAAATACCTGATCAAACAGATCGAAATACCGCTCGCTTTTCACCAGAATGGTCCGGGAAGACGTGTAAAATTCTTCCAGGCTGGTGATCAGGCCCATGTGAAGGGCCTTGTGCAGGGTCAAAAAGGATGTGGGCGTTACCGGAATGCCGGCTTCGCGGATCTGATAAAAAAAATTGATGAACAT
>JBFXFK010000117.1:0-1358 GCA_050179135.1 Desulfatirhabdiaceae bacterium
AGCAGCGGTCCGGGCCAGATACAGGGAGATGGTTCCGGTTCCGGAATACAGATCCAGAACAGTTTCGGTTCCGGTCAGTGCCGCATATCGGGCCACAATGCCATAAAGTGTTTCCGCCCCGCGGCTATTGGTCTGAAAAAATGAATTGGCCGATATATCAAATTCCAGATCATCAATCCGGTCCCGGATGACGGATTCGCCAACCAGCAGGTGCTCGGATTCACCAAATGAAATCCCGGCTTTTTTGGCCGTGATGTTGTTGACCATGCATGTGATCGATTCATGCCGACGACGGAGCAGGTCGGCCAGCGGCTGAAGATGCCCGCGACCCGGGCCGGATGTGACGATGTTGACCATCCACTGATTGCTGAACAGGGAATGCCGCAGCATGATAAACCGCCAGAACCCCTCGTGGGTTCGCTGATTGTAAACCGGCAGGGAATCGGCTTGAACATATTCCCGGATATCCCGGTAAATCAGATTGCCTGTGTCCGGAAAAAGCAGGCACTGTTCAATGTCGATGACCTTGAAATACACCTCCGGCGCATGAAACCCGATGGCGGGTTCACCCATCGGCCGGGTCCGGTCTTCACCCGGATACTGCCATTTGAATGGCGAGCAGGTGAACTCCACCTTGTTGCGATATCCAAAAATCCGTTCGGATGGAATGGTGGGAAGCACCCGGACATCCGGCATCAATCCGATGTGCGCAATGGACTCCTGAACATGCTGACGCTTGTATTCCAGTTGGGCGGAATACTCCAGACACTGCCAACTGCATCCGCCACATACCCCGCTGTAGGGGCATGGGGCGGAAACCCGAAGTGGCGATGGCGTGATGCGCTCCAGTACACGGGCCTCGGCAAAGTTTTTTTTTCTTCTGCTGATTTGAATCCGGACCCGGTCCATGGGGACCGCATCCCGGACAAAAACCGCCAGTCCATCCACCCGCACCAGACCTTTGCCGCCAAAGGCTGTACCGGCAATCTCCACTTCCAGAATTTCATTTTGTTTCATGTAATTTTTTGCACCGGTCGCGATTCTCAGGCGTCGGTGACGATCTCCCCGCTGATGTTGTCAACAATGACCGGGGTTTCAAAATACGTCACGGTCGGCAGGGCGCCATATTTCCCAAAAATGAATTGCTTCCATTCATCCGTATATACGCGATCCGCATCTTCCCGCGAATGCCACAGATACATTCCACCCCCGGTTTGGCCATCCTGGGAGAGAATGTAATATTTCCGGACAAGCCCCTGCATATTTCTGTACTTGGGCGCCGTGCTCGAAAAAATCTCGCGGGCCTGTTCACGGGTCAGGGGTTGAGGCAATTTGAACTGAACGAGTGCGGTAATCAT
>JBFXFK010000117.1:1458-15935 GCA_050179135.1 Desulfatirhabdiaceae bacterium
TTTCCCTGCGATGCCTTTCCGCCGTCTGTCGGCCTTAGAAGTCAGGCACTCAAACTGGCATTCGCCACACCCGATATGCCGGGTCATTTTATCCGCCCCGCAGATCAGGGAGCCGGTATTGGGACCATTCTTGAAACACGGTACAATAAAACCCTTCCCAAACCCATTTTTTATCAGGCATATGTCGGGGATGTCCGCAGTCTGATTTACGCCCCGTTCTATATGAAAGAAAAACTGGTTGATGCGGTTCTCGACAGACCGGTTGGCCTGAATCAGGCGGAAGGCTTTGACCCAACCGGTTTTTCCGGCGGTAAAACCAATGCCGGAATCAATTTTCTGCCCACCCTGTGTCCGGATTGTGGCCGGGATTTGGAGGGTGATCGCTCCAGCCTGGCCCTGAACTGTCTGAATTGCCAGACCGTCTGGCATTCTGCCGGAATGCGTCTGGCAAAACTGAAATTCGGATATATCAGAGAATCATTACCCACCGCGTTATACTTGCCATTCTGGCGGATTCAGGCATCTGTTTCCGGAATTGGGCTGTCAACTTATGCCGATCTGGTCCGTCTGGCCAATCTCCCAAAAGTGATTCAGCCCGGGTGGGAGGATATTGAATTTCGCTTCTGGTGCCCGGCCTTCAAAATTCAGCCCAGAGCCCTGATGATGCTGTCCAGAAACCTGACCCTGGTTCAGCCGCAAAACGCCCTCATTTCCGAGCATCAGCCGGGCAAACGATATCCGGTCACGCTTCCGGTCAATGAGGCTGTCAAAGGCATAAAAATCAGCCTGGCCGGTTTCTTGAAACCGGTTGAAGATTATCAGCCCCTGCTGAAGGATATCGAAATCAGACCCATCCGGTATCTTCTGGTCTATATTCCGTTTGAAGCGGGTCATCATGAATGGCTGAATGCCACACTCCACATGGCGATTCAGAAAAATCAACTGGCGCTTTCTGGGAATCTGTGATGGCTGCGGGATGTTTAGTGTCTGAACGAAAAGTCCTGTTCAGACCAAATTCGAATATCGAAATCCGAAATTCGAAACAAATTCAAAATTCAAATGTCTGAATGTCCCATACGATCTGTCAGACAATGCACCGTTTTGAACATTTGGGTTTGCTATTTGGTTTATTGTTTCGGATTTCGTGCTTCGAATTTCGAATTTTATGATACAGAAAAAAGATTTTCGTTCAGGCACTATATATGGGCTTTCAGAAAATGATTTAAAATTTATCTCAACTGGCGTATGGTTACGGGCTGTTATCACCTCCTGTAGCCCGTTTTGTTCATCACCGGACAACCACCCGGCAACCCATCATTATTACAAGGAGAACGTGTCATGCCTGAACTGGCATATGTGAATGGCGATATCATGCCGATCGAAAACGCCATGATTCCGATAGAAGATCGCGGCAATCAGTTTGGAGATGCTGTTTATGAGGTAATCGCCAGCCGGAATGGCCGGCTGTTCTGCATGGAAGAACATCTGAACAGGCTGGAACGCTCCATGCGTGAGCTATCCCTTCCGGTCATTCCACGGGATGCCATTGAACAGGCGATTCTGAATTTGTTCGCTCAGGCTCAAATACCCCGGGCCGCGCTTTATATTCAAATATCCAGAGGGGTTTCACCCCGAAACCACGGTTATCCGGAAAACCCCTGCCCCATGTTCATCATGACGATTCGTCCGGTAAAAGACATGCCGGAATCCTGCCGGACAGAAGGTGTTGGCGTGATCACGGCGCCCGATATCCGATGGGGCAGATGTGATATCAAAACGGTTCAGCTTCTGCCCAATATCATGGCCAAACAGCGCGCCATTGAAAGCGGCGCTGCCGATGCCATTTTTGTATCGGCTGATGGCATCGCCCGTGAAGGCACCAGCTCCAATCTCTTTGTCGTCCGGAATAACCGGCTGATCACCCATCCATTGACCCCCGAAATTCTGGGGGGAATCACCCGGATCGTCATACTGGATTTATGCAAAAGTCTGAACATTCCGGTCGAGGAACGACGATTCCATCAGCGGGAGCTGTTTCTGGCAGACGAGGTGTTTTTTACCGGAACCATTTCAGAGATCCTGCCCATTGTCCGGATCGATGGGAAAACCGTCGGCGCCGGTCGTGTCGGCCCCATCAGCTCACGCCTGTATCAGATGCTGCTGCAGAAAATGTCCGGTTAGACCCCAGGAAAAAAAGGCTGAAGACCGAAGACTGAAGGTGCGGCAACCGGCATTCAGCAGGGCATCCGTCGCACACTCAGGCGGCTTCTCAATACTCAATACGCATATCTCAATACTGTTAATTTTTATAACCAGCAAATGTCGCATCAGGAGAACAACATGAATCCGTTGGCAGAAGAACTGAACCAGGCAATTACCCGGGGGAACCCCCACATTTTTGACATGCTTTCCAGTATTGGCCGAAACCTGTTTTTTCCAAAAGGTATCCTCAGCCAAAGCGCCGAAGCCAGGGAAAAAGCCCATAAACTGAATGCCACCATCGGTATTGCCACCGAAAAGGGGTGCACCATGCATTTTGATTCGGTCATGGACCCGATATCCGGAATTGCGCCTGAAAAATCCCTGACCTATGCCCCGTCATTTGGCCTTCCCGCGCTCAGAAAGGCCTGGCAGGAATCGTTATTTGTCAAAAATCCGGGCCTGTCCGGTCAATCCGTCAGTTTGCCGGTTGTTGCCTGCGGCATCACCCATGCCATCAGCGTATTTGCGGATGTCTGGATCGATCCGGGCGATGTTGTCATTTTTCCGGACATGATGTGGGGAAATTACAATCTGATCCTGGATGTCCGGAAAGGTGCGGTCCTGAAATATTATCCCATGTTTTCGGAACAGGGCGGATTCAATCTTGCCGGTTTTGAACAGTGTGTCCGGGCCGAAGCGGCTGCCCGAAGCAAAATAACCGTATTGCTGAATTTCCCCAACAATCCCACCGGCTATACGGTAAATGAAACCGAAGCGGCCCGAATTGCAGATATTCTGATTTCTGTCGCAGAAAGCGGCGCCAATGTTCTGGCAGTGATGGATGACGCCTATTTCGGACTGTTTTATGAGGAGGAAACCCTTAAAGAATCCCTGTTTGCCAGAATCTCCGGTAAACATCCCCGTCTTCTGGGCATTAAACTGGACGGCGCCACCAAAGAAAGCTTTGTATGGGGCTTGCGGGTTGGTTTTGTGACCTACGGTTCGGCCATTTCCGGAGACAGTCGGCCCGTGTATGAGGCTCTGGAGAAGAAAACAGCCGGCGCGGTCAGGGGATCGATTTCAAATGCATCCCATCTCAGCCAGTCCCTGGTTTTGTCATCGCTTCAGGACAGCCGGAATCCGGAAGAAAAGCAGGAAAAATTCATGATTCTGAAGAAACGCGCCAACATGGTCAAGGCGGTTCTTCAAAATCCCAAATATCAGGATGCCTGGGATGTGTATCCCTTTAATTCCGGTTATTTCATGTGTCTTCGCCTGAAAACGGTTGATGCCGAAACCCTGCGCGTTCATCTGCTGAACACCTATGGCGTGGGCCTGATATCCATCGGTTCCAAAAATCTGCGGGTGGCGTTTTCATGCCTGGAAGAGTCGGATATTGAAACCCTGTTTGATCTGGTGCTGAAGGGAATTCAGGACCTTACGCCAGGACGGTAGCCCGACGTCATATACTGCTGTCGGTCAATAATTGTGGAAAAACAGAAGTCAGAAGCCAGAAGTCAGAATAAATAAGGAAAATATCATTTTTATTAACAGAAACCATTCCCTATTTATTCTGGCTTCTGAATTCTGTATTCTGCCTTCTGAATATGGAACCCGCAGATTGCGACCGTTCAAAGAATCGGCCAGAGGTTAAAGATTGGAGGCCAACGTGCGGCGTTGTTCTGGCAGGATGCAGACGATCAATTTTAAACCCGATGCCAATCCGGTTTCAGATATCAAATCCGATGTTCTGGAAACGGCAGAGCCCCGGGATGCGCCAATCCGGTGTGCGGCATGTTTGAGCATCATCGCGCTGGATTCTGATCGCATTCCGGTCAATGGCGCCCACATCCACACATTTGCCAATCCGCATGGCCTGGTTTTTGAGATCGGCTGTTTTCAGGATGCGCCTGGCTGTCATACAGCCGGTCTTCCCACGGATGAATTCACCTGGTTCATCGGATATTTCTGGCAGATCGCGGTTTGCCAAACCTGCCTGTCCCATCTGGGCTGGCTGTTCACGGCAAAATCCCGGGGGTTCTGGGGGCTGATTCTGGACCGGCTGATACAGGAATGAGGTTAAAGAGTGGCAAAAGGACACAGGGACACAGAATCCGCCGGAGGCGTGAATGCGTCTGAATTCGATCAAAAACAAACTGATATTGACTGTTCTGATATGTGAAGCCGTCATCATCGGCACGCTCATCACCTATTCCACACGAACCAGTCATCAGGAATCCATATCGCTTGCCCAAAAGCATGTGGTCACCTCTGCCCGGGATCAGGCCAACAAAATCAAGGCGGAGATGAGCAAAATCCTTCAGTCCACCCAGACCTTGGCCCAGGCCTTTTCTGCAGTCAAGGACCCGGCATCTGTCATGAACCTGAACCGGGAATCTGCAAAAATCATTCTCAATAAAATCCTTGTCACCAACGCCTCCTTTTTTTCTGTCTATTCCATCTGGGAACCCGATGCCTTTGACCTGATGGATGAAGCCTTTACCAATTTGCCAGGACATGATGCTTCCGGCCGATTCATTCCGTACTGGTACCGGGACACATCCGGCAAAATCAGTCTGGAGCCGGCGCGGGACTATGAATCCCGCGACAAGGGGGATTACTATATTATCCCGCGTCAAACCGGCAAAGAAGCCGTCATCCCACCTTATGAATACACAATTGGAAACCAGAAGATTCTGTTGATGTCCCTGGTGTCGCCGATTATTTTTGAAAACCGTTTTTTTGGCGTGGTGGGTGTTGATATTCCGGTTCAATGGCTGAATTCCATGCTGGATATCTGGAATTTGTATGGCAACAGTAGTGAAATGGCCGTCATAGCCCCCAACGGCATGATTGCGGCTGCCATTGGCCGAAACACCGCATGGGGACAACCGTTTTCGTCCATCTATCCGGACCTGTCAGACAGGCTTCCCAAAATGCGGGCCGGCCTGGAAATATCAACCATGGCAGGAAACGATCTGGTCATATTTTCCCCCTTTTCAGTTGGCCATTCCAGTGAGTCCTGGGCCGTCATGATATCCATCCCCAAATCTGTCATTCTGGCCGATGCCACATCCAAAATGTGGAAACAGATTTTAATCAGCAGTGTTCTGGCGCTCAGTGCGGTATTGATCATTTCCCTGTTTATCACCCGATTTTTAAAACCGCTTTCCGCCATCACCCGGGCTTCGGAAAAGGTGGCGCTGGGACATATCGAACTGGAGAACATCAAAACCAGCAATGATGAAATTGGTTTGATGTATCAGAGTTTCAGACGGATGATCCAGTCCCTTCAAACCATTTCCGATGCGATCAGGTCAATCGCCATTGGCGACTTCAGCGAAAAGGTTGAGCTGAGAAGCCCGGAAGATGTTCTGGGGAAAGCCGTCAATCTGATGGTGGATAATATCCGTAAAATTGTAATCCAGTTGAACCGGATTGCCGAAGGCAGTCTTGCGGCAAAAATCCAGCCGTTTTCGGACCGGGACCAACTGGGTGCCGCGCTGTATGACATGACCGAATCCCTCAAGGTGATGCGGGAGAGAAATGATCGACAGAATGCCATCAAAACCGGGCAGATGGAACTGAACAAAGCCATGCGCGGCGACCAGGATGTCACCACCCGGGCCAACCGCATCATCACGTTTCTGTGTCAATATCTGAAAGCCCGGATCGGCGCGTTTTATATCCATGACAAGGATGCGGATGTTCTTCAGTTGACAGGAACCTATGCCTATCAGAAGCGAAAACAGCTTTCCAATGAATTCAAAAAAGGAGAGGGCCTTGTCGGACAGGCCATGCTGGAAAATCAGATCATCCAGATATCCGATATTCCGGAGGATTACGTTCATATCAGCTCCGGTCTGGGACACAGTGCCCCCAGAAACATGGTTGTGGTCCCCCTGTCTCTGGAAAACACCGTCAAAGGCGTGATTGAACTGGGGTCGTTTCATGAATTTTCACCGGAGGACATTCAGTTTCTGGAAGAAGCGGCTGTCAGCATTGCCATTGCCATCAACTCGGCACAGACCCGGTCAAAAATGTCCATTCTGCTCGAACAAACCCGAAATCAGGCCCGGCAGTTGACCGAGCAGCAAAATGAACTGCGGCATTCCAACCGGGAACTGGAGGAACAGACAACGGCGCTGAAGATTTCCGAATCCCGGCTTCAGGCCCAGCAGGATGAGTTGCGGCAGGCGAACGAAGAGCTTCAGGAACAGACCCAGATGCTGGAAGAGCAGAAAGAGGATATTCAGAAAAAAAATCTCGAGCTGGAAATGGCTGCCAGGCTGATCGAGGAAAAAGCCACTGCACTGGAAAAAACCAGCCGGTACAAATCGGAGTTTCTGGCCAATATGTCCCATGAACTGAGAACCCCGTTAAACAGCATCCTGCTGCTCTCCAGACTGATCTCCGACAACCGGGACAATAATCTGACAGACAAACAGATCGAATTTGCCCGAACCATTCATTCATCCGGAACCGATCTTCTGAATCTGATCAATGAGGTTCTGGATCTGTCAAAGATAGAAGCCGGAAAAATGGATCTTCATCTGGAAGAAATCCCATTGAAGGATATCGCCGCATTCATTCATAGGGGATTTGATCCCATTGCGCAAAACAGGGAGCTTGATTTTTCCGTCATTATAGAAGATCGATTGCCGGATAAACTGATTTCGGACCGGCAGCGGATCGAGCAGATTCTGAAAAATTTCTTGTCAAATGCCTTCAAATTCACCCAGGAAGGCCGTATATCGCTCAATATCGGCCGGCCCGTTGCTGGCATGGATCTGTCCAGAAGCGGGCTCAACCCCGGCAAGGCCATTGCCTTTTCCGTATCCGACACCGGCATCGGCATTCCGTCCGACAAGCAAAAGCAGGTGTTTGAAGCATTTAAACAGGCGGATGGTTCAACCAGCAGGAAATATGGCGGAACCGGGCTGGGGTTATCCATTTCACTGGAGCTGGCGCGATGTCTGGGGGGCGAAATTCAACTGAACAGTCAGGAAGGAAAGGGCAGCACCTTTACGCTGATTCTGCCGGAATCCCTGTCCGGAACCAGCCGGGCCTCAGAACCGGAAACATTCAAACCCGATTCCAAAATGGTTTCGGAACAGAGCCGAAACCCGGATGACAGAACCGGAATGGATGAAAAAGAATCTGCTTCCATCCGAACCCCGGGCATCGATGATATTATGGATGATCGAAAAAATCTGGCGCCCCATGACCGGAAAATGCTGATTATCGAGGATGATCCCCATTTTTCAAAAATTCTCTGTGATCTGTCCCGTGAACACGGGTATAAAATCCTGGTGGCCGGAGATGGTGAAACCGGGCTTCATTTTGCGGATTACTATAAACCGGATGCCATCATTCTGGATGTCAATCTGCCGGGAATGGACGGCTGGGCTGTTCTGGATCGTTTGAAAAGCAACAGCGACACCCGACACATTCCGGTTCATTTCATCTCTGCCAGCGACCGGCCCCTCAATGCCCTCAAAATGGGCGCCATCGGCTATTTGACCAAACCGGTCAGCATGGAAGAGATGGAGCGGGTCTATTCCCGAATCGAGAATACATTGTCCCGACCGGTAAAGAATCTTCTGGTTGTTGAAGATGATCCGACTCAGGCCAAGGCAGTCCATTCGCTTCTGGAAGGCGCCGATGTGCATATCGTCATGGTATCCACCGGACAAAAAGCCAGTGAATTGCTGCACTCCCAAACATTTGACTGCATGATTCTGGATATCGGTCTGCCCGACATGTCCGGAATGGATCTATTGAAGGCCATTCGGAACGAGGAACATCTGAAAAACATGCCGGTGATCATTTATACCGGCAAGGACATGACCCGTGATGAGCAGGCCATCATTCAGGAATATGCCGATACCATCATTCTGAAAGATGTCCGGTCACCCGAAAAACTTCTGGATGAAACATCCCTGTTTCTGCACCGGATGGAGGCTGATCTGCCGTCGGAAAAGAAGATGATTCTCAACCGGATTCATGATCGGGAATCCATATTCCGGGACAAAACCATCCTTCTGGTGGATGATGACATGCGGAATGTATATGCCATCAAAAGCATACTTGAAGAAAAAGGCATGACGGTGATCGTAGGCAAAAATGGTCAGGAAGGCATCGATCGACTGGCAACTTATCCCGATATCGATCTGGTTCTGATGGATATCATGATGCCGGTGATGGATGGGTATGAGGCCATGAAAAAAATCCGGGCCAAAAAGGCCCATGACCGATTGCCCATCATTGCACTGACGGCCAAGGCCATGAAGGGGGATCGCAGCCTGTGCATCGAAGCCGGCGCCAATGACTATCTGGCCAAACCCTTTGACACGGACAAGCTGCTGTCCATGTTGCGGGTGTGGCTGTATTGAGATAGGCTGAAGGATGAAGACTGAAGGCTGAAGGATAAAAATCGGGATTTTTCGCACATCCTTCCTGTCGTTTGTGTTCTTTAAGTCCCTTATGTCCTTTTTACCATTTTTGTTTTTTTGGGATATTATCAATTGGAGATTACCGCAGAACCCGAACATATCGAAATCCGGCTCCTGCTGGAAGCCATTTTCCTGAAATATGGATATGATTTTCGAAGCTATGCCGAAGCATCCATCAGCCGCCGCATCAAGCGGAACATGAGACTGAACGGATGTCCCCATATTTCGGAACTTCAGCACCGGATTCTCCATGATGCCCGCGCATTTCAACAACTCATGACCGATCTGTCGGTCTGCGTCACCGAGATGTTTCGGAACCCCAGTTTTTATCAGGCGCTGCGGCAGCAGGTTGTGCCCGGGCTGTTACAGATTCCATTTGTCAAAATCTGGTGTGCCGGATGCGCATCCGGAGAAGAAGTCTATTCGTTGGCCATTTTGTTGAAAGAAGAAGGCGTGAGGCAACAACTTCAGATTTACGCCACGGATATCAATGAGTCAGCACTCCAGATTGCCGAAAAAGGGATTTATCCCCTTGACAAAGTGAAAGAATACACCTCAAATTATCACAGGATAAATGGTCGTGGCGATTTTGCCGATTACTATACGGCGTTGTATGGCAATGCGGTGATGCGCTCGGGGTTGAAAAGAAATATCACCTTTGCACATCATAACATGGTGACAGACGGGTCTTTTGGCGAAATGAATCTGATTCTGTGCCGGAATGTGATGATCTATTTCAACCGGGATCTTCAGAACCGGGTGTTTCAATTGTTTTGCGACAGTCTGATCCCCGGCGGATTTCTTTGCCTGGGCTCCAGGGAAACCATTCAATATGCCGACTGTGCCAATCAGTTTGATCCGGTGAATATCCATGAAAAAATCTATCGCAAAAAATTTCCTTGCCCTGGACTATGAGGCCATTGTGATGGGGGTTTCAGCAGGCGGGTTTCAGGCGTTGACAATCCTGTTGCCCTGTTTGCCCAAAAATTTCAGCCTGCCTGTACTCATTGTTCAGCATACAATTCCGGATGCCGATGATTTTTTCCCGGGATATCTGAGTCAAAAAGCCCATGTACCGGTCAGGCATGCTGTGGACAAGGAACCGGTTAAGCCGGGAATTGTGTATCTGGCGCCACCGAATTATCATCTGATGGTGGAATATGACCGGACCCTGTCATTATCTGTCGATGATCCTGTCAATTTTGCCAGACCATCCATCGATGTTCTGTTTGAAACAGCCGCTGCCGTTTATGGACCCCATCTGGTGGGCGTCATTTTGACCGGTGCAAGCGCCGATGGCAGCCTGGGGCTGAAAGCGGTCAAGGATGCCGGCGGACTGGCCATCGTGGAGCACCCCCGGACCGCCGAAGTGGACTTCATGCCCAAATCCGCCATTCGGACCGTTGAAGTGGATGCCATTTTGCCGCTAAAGGCTATTGGAAAAATGCTGGCCCGTCTGGCAGACTGATGGAGCGAATCCCGTGATCGAAACCGAAAAAATCAATCTGTTAATCGTTGATGACCAACCGGCCAACCTGCTGGCGCTGGAAAGCCTGCTGGAGCTTCCGGATGTTCAGATCATGAAGGCATCATCCGGAAACGAAGCGTTGGGCATCATGCTGGAGCATGATATTGCACTGACCCTGATGGATGTCCAGATGCCGGAAATGGATGGATTTGAAACCGCAGAAGTCATGCGGCAGAGCAGCAGAACCCGAAATATTCCGATCATTTTTGTCACGGCCATCAACAAGGATCAGAACCATATTTTCAAAGGCTATGATGCCGGCGCAGTGGATTATATGTTCAAGCCCCTGGACCCGCATATCCTCACAAGCAAAGTGAATGTATTTCTGGAACTGCACCGGAACCGGAAATCCCTCGAAAAATCCACGCATGAACTCCGGAATCTGGTCGAGGGTCTGCAGCAGGCCAACAAGAAAATCATCGAGCAACAGCGCGCGGTCATCGAGGAAGAACGCCTCAAGGTCCTGCTCCAGATGGCCGGCGCAACCGCCCATGAACTGAATCAGCCCCTGATGGGTCTTCTGGGCACCATCGAACTGATCCGTCTGGACCGGAACAACACCCAAAGACTGGACAGCCATCTGAACCGGATCGAAGAATCCGGGAAGAAGATATCCATCATTGTCAAAAAAATTCAGGGAATGAAATTTCTGGAAACCGCCTATGGCGAATCCGGGGCCGATCTGGGTAGTGACCGGGACCGGAAACTGGCCATTGTCTCTGTCGAGACCTCGGAAACCGATTTCAGCGTCATTCATGACCTGCTCTCCAAAAATTTGAATGTTGCCGTGATGCGAACCGACTCCATCGCGGACACATTGACGCACATTCGTCAGTCGTTCTGTGATCTGATGGTCATCGATTATTTTTTGAAAGATGGCAACGGACTGGATCTGATCACACAGTTGAATGAAATCAGGCCGGATATTCCGGTAATCATGATAACGGGAAAAGGGGATGAACATATTGCCACACTGGCCCTTCAATCGGGCGCATATGACTACCTGACCAAGGAACGCCTGACCGAAACCAGCCTGACCCATGCCATTCAAAATGCCCTCAACAAGGCGCGAATGAAGAAAGAAGCCCATCAAGCCATGAAAAAAATGGCCGAAATGACCATTCGGGATGCCCTGACCGGACTGTATAACAGAAGATTTTTTTCTGAAGCACTGGATCGGGAAATTGCACGCGCCATTCGAAACCGGACCGATCTGGTGCTCTGCATCCTGGATCTGGATTTTTTCAAGCAGATCAATGACACCCTGGGCCATCAGGCCGGTGATATGGTACTGTCCCGGCTTGGCCGAATGCTCAAAGACTGGATTCGACAGACGGATATTCCCTGCCGGTATGGCGGAGAAGAGTTTGCGGTCATTCTGACAGATACCGATGTTGACCATGCCGTCGGCGTTTGTGAACGGTTCCGGCGTACGCTGGCGGAAGATCAATTTCAGTATCAGGAAAAATCATTCCAGATCACGATCAGTATCGGGATTGCTTCCCTCATCAATCTGGAAAAGAAGACACCGGAAAATATCATTCAGGCAGCGGATCAGGCCCTGTACCAGGCCAAGGCTGCCGGCAGGAACCGGGTGATGGTTCATGCCCCTATGTAGTTACAAAATCCAATCGTCATTTGCGGTCATAGGATAAACGTGTATGAAAACCCGTTACCATGTGATCATGGAAGGTGGATATCGGCTTCTGGCGATTCTGATCGCACTGGGCCTGGCCGGATTCATCCTGTACAGTATTCCCATCATGCTTGACATGAACTGGTCGGAAACCGAAACGTTTTATGAGCTGTTTTATCGGGTGCTGTTGACAGCCATTGGCATCGAGCTGATACACACGCTGGTGACGCATGATTTGAATGCCATTGTGGAAATGATCGCGATGGTAATTGCCAGAAAACTTCTGAAACCGGACAGCGAATCAGCCGATATTCTGTTGATCGTGATCGCGTTTTGCCTGCTGTTGGGCGCCAGAAAATATTTTCTGGATTTAAGCAGCATCTGTATCAATCTGAAGCCTGTACCTGGCGACAGAAAAGATGTCTGAGTAAACCGTGAGCATCATCCCACAGGCGGCTTGACGGCTTCTCAATACTCACTACTCAAATCCCAATACGCAATGTCTTTTCACGAAAAACTACCCGGCAATCAGTTAAGCCTCTCTTTTGGTCCGCCTCCGCGCGATCAGATACAGCGGGTCATGACATGGCTGGACGATTCCCATTGTATGGAACAGCCGTTTACAATCCGGGACCTGATCGATCGCCTGCCGGACAGCCTGCCCGATTTGCACGAATCCCTTGTGATCCGTATTCTGGCTGTTCTGGTTTCAGAAGGCAAAGTCCGGTTTCTGTCTCATGATGAGCCCATGTCCATATCTGCCGCAAAATATGTACTTGAGACACCGGCTCGGTGGAAAACCATTGCAATTCGCCCCAGAACCCGTTTGCCGATCCAGGAGATTGAAGCGGTTCGCCGCATCCTGTCGCCACATATGGAACTTCCGGCGTCTGACAATCCGGATGATCTTTCCGACGCCATTCGCCAAAAAATGGTGCACTGGCGGATTGAATTTCAGGAATTCATCCGGCTGTGTGACAAAAATCATTATCCCGGCAAATCCGATATTCAGGAATGCCTGAAACAGATCCGTGATCTTGAACAGACTTCAGGCGCTGATGAAATACTTGTCAAAATTCAAGCCGGACAAACCGGAATATTGCTGGACCGTATCAAAACGTTGAACATCTTTTTCGGAGTTGGAATCGTGTTCTGGAATGCCCTGCAAAAAACCATGACACGGGTGCTGACCAATCTGGAAACCGTGATCAATCTGGAGTGGTTTCATACAGACTGGGCAGAACTGGTTCTTCTCAAAAACCGTCCCGACCCCTGGAATGTGATGGATCGCATTCGGGAGCTGAATACCCAGATTTCCGATGAGATCGACCGGATCGAGCTTGCCCGAATAAATGAATCGAAGAAAACAGCCATCGAGCAGGTTGAGGGCATGCTTGCGGAACTGTCCACACTATTTCAGGAAAACAGCGTGAGTCCGGAGCTTCGGCACAACGCGCTGTTCCCCCTTCAACAAATCAAAAAAAATCTGCTGAATGCATCCACCCATTCCGATATCGATCGCCTGATGGTTCAAGCCGAGGATCAATATGCGCTCCATGCATGATCCGGATGATCATTCCGTCGATTCAAACCGCATTTCACAGTGCTGACGCATGAATTTTTAAATTGAATGATATCAATGATTCGGACCTGTAGGTGAAATTTTTTTGTCGCAAAATAACTATAAACAAATCAGGTGTCCTTTGGTAGTGTGGCATGGGCAGGTGTAAACACATAGCCCAATAAAATGCTACGTTTAAAAAAGAGGTCACAGTGATAGTCCAATGTGGTCGGGAAATTAACACTGAGGAACTCAAGCAAATTCCTGAGACGCTTGAGACATTTTGGCGACTGAGTCGGAAAGAACTGGTAGAAACGGTGTGTGAGCATCTGGGCTGGTATACTGCTTCGGGCAGCAACAAGGTGGATGCCTGCCTGAAGTTGCTACTCCGGTTGGAGAGTCAAGGGCTTATACAGCTACCCGATAAGCGTGGCAACTTGCACAAGAGCTGCAAGCACCCGGTGGCAACCGGCGCAACGCGGGTCCGAGAACCAATAATGGGCAAGCTTTCGGACATAGGTCCGGTGAGACTCAGAGTTATAACAGAGAAAGAAGAGGCAACGCTTTTTTAATGAATATCTGAGCCGTTATCACTATTTGGGCTATAAGAAGCCATTCAATGTCATTGACTTAACGGATCGGTTTATAAGAAGGGTAAAATCCCCTCTTTTGGATTTTATGGTTTCTTGGAAATTTTCTGTTATAGCATTTTTCATATGACTTAATATTTTATACATTTTCAATCTTCGTTATTGGCCAAATCTGAAGCAAATTAGCACATATATGGACCCTGCGTACTCCGATATTTACCCTATAAGTATCTGGAGATATAGGTTATATGCTTTATCACGGGTTCGTATCACATGCGGCAATAGCCAGTTATTCGATGAATAAAGACAGATATCAAGTCATATGAAATATGCTATAGGTCTGACAGGCTCCACGGTTTTTTTAAACAGTTCATGCAAACTTGACAGTCCATAGTTCTTTTTCGGTCGAACGTACAATTTCTCGATAACGTACATAGTCATCAAAATTAATGATGAAATATCGTATCATTATAAATAGAATACTAACTTTATATGTACGTATAAA
>JBFXFK010000118.1:0-15835 GCA_050179135.1 Desulfatirhabdiaceae bacterium
CATCTATATCGATCCGTATAAAATTTCAGGCGGGCCAAAAGCCGATCTGATTCTGGTTACCCATGATCACAAGGATCATGCATCTGTTGAGGATGTGGCAAAAATCCGGAAGGATGACACCATCATTATGACGGTAGCCGCTGCCGCCCCAAAATTTTCCGGCCAGGTTCAGACCATGGGGCCGGGTGAAAACCGGGTGGTCAAAGGCATTCCGATTCAGGCGGTTCCAGCCTACAACATCAATAAATTCAGAAGTCCCGGTGTTCCCTATCATCCCCGGGAATCCGGCTATGTTGGATTCATTCTGACAGTCCGGGGCATGCGGATCTATCATGCCGGAGATACCGATGTCATTCCGGAAATGGCAGATTACCGGTGCGATGTGGCCCTGCTTCCGGTTTCCGGGACCTATGTCATGACAGCAGAAGAAGCGGTGGATGCGGTCCGGATGATCGGGCCGAAAATCGCCATTCCCATGCATGTGGGACGGGGCGTTGGGAGTCTGGAAGATGCGGAGCGCTTCAAAAAGAATGCGTCCGTTCCGGTGATGATTCTGCCGATGGAACAGTAACGGTGATTGCATGCGTGTGAAAGGGGAATGACGATTTCACGCCTTCACCACTTCACACATTTATGGAGGATATATTTTGAAAAATGGCGCACTGACCGGGCTGACGGTCATCGACATGTCACGGCTTTTGCCCGGTCCATACTGTTCCATGATTCTGGCCGATCATGGGGCACGGGTCATTTCCATCGAGGACAAACGGTTTACCGCCGATGGATTGTTCATCACAACGGTCAACCGGAACAAGGAGCATATGTCACTCGATCTGAAGACATCTGAAGGCAAGGAGATATTCTTCAGGCTGATCCGTCAGGCGGATATTCTTTTGGAAGGATTTCGCCCCGGTGTCATGGACCGGCTGGGCATCGGTTATGACACCGTAAAACAGATCAATCCCGGGATCATTTATTGCGCCATCACCGGTTATGGACAGAATGGCCCGTACCGGGATCGGGTCGGGCATGATGTCAATTATCTGAGCGTTGCAGGGGTGCTGGATCTGATCGGGGAGGCGGATCGGCCCCCGTCCATTCCCGGAATTCAGATCGCGGACATTGCCGGCGGCGGCATGAATGCCGTCATCGGCATCCTTCTGGCCCTTGTCGCCAGAAATCAGACCGGCAACGGCCAGTATATCGATATTTCCATGACTGACGGCATGGTGGGATTTTTATCCCTTCCCCTGTTTTTTCGACAGGTAAGCGGTCAGGCGCCCAGTCGGTCGGATGGGGTACTGTCCCACCGGTATGCCTGCTACAACACCTATGAGACCGCGGACGGGCGGTATTTGTCCATCGGCGCCGTTGAAAACCGGTTCTGGAAGCGGCTCTGCGAGCATTTTGGCGTACCGGAATATGCCGCCCTGCAATATGATGACACGCAGCGGGAAGCGATCATCACCCATATGCGGGATCGCTTTCGAAAAAAAACACTTGCCGAATGGGAATCCGACCTGGGGGATATGGACATCTGCTGGGCCAAAGTTCAAAATATGGCAGAAATGCTTGAAGATCCCATGCTGCGCGCCCGCGAAATGGTGGTGGATGTCCCGGATCGGTTCGGAACACCCCGGCCCGAGCCGGGAATACCGGTCAAGCTGAGCGACACCCCGGGATCCATCCGCAAACCGGCTGTCGGGTTTGGCCAAAGCACTGCCGCCATTTTGCAGGAGTTGGGATATACGATGGAACAGATAGAAGCATTACATAAAAACGGTGCGATCTACTGTAGCACCATGTGAATGGTATTGCACATTCGGCAATCGATCAAAATATGCTTCGTGCCGTATTATTTTTTGCTTGTTCATTTCTCTGCGCATTCAGGATGATACCAATAGCTTTGCTGTGCCACGATTCAATGTGCGAAATGTATCATCTCATCGCCTCTGGCCCGCTTTTTCGGTATCATCTTGAATGTATTTCGAAATAACTGCGGATTGACCCGGAAATCATTTGCCTTGCGGTATGCGGGCCAGTGCTTTTGCCAACTGGATTTTTTTGGCCAAATCACCTTCCCGGTAGATCATAATTCTCTGTGCCTGCGGAGAACCTGCGCCGTGCATGGACTCCACCATGGCGGTTCCACCGGTCATGGCTTCAATCAACCTGCCAATTTTGATACGATCCTCTGTCGGAATCCGTTCGACGCCGGAGAAATATTTCTTGACCAGATGTCCAATTTCCTCACTTTCCAGATCATACTGGCTGGGCAATGTGGCGATAAAACCGCCTGCCAGATCGATTGCCAGACGTGCCACCTCAAAATGAAACCGGGTAACATTTTGCTTGCAGACATTGGCCAACATGGTGTCCACCATAAATGCACCGGATGGCGTCGGTGTCCCTTCCGCGGAACAGGCAATGGAAGAGCTGTAAAGGGTCTCGCTCAAATGAATCATTTCCGTGATCTTGTCCCGCACATGTGAGCCCTTGTCCGTGCCCTGCACCTGTGCAAGGTAACTGACCGCTCCGGTGAGGACATCCATCAAACCGGTTTTACATGCGCCGTAATTGGCGCGGTGATGCGCCGCAAACCGGTGGACAACCGATCCGGTAAAGTCGGTTTCACCATCCATAAACACGTGGTCATGGGGAACAAAAACGTCCTCAAAAACGATCATCGCCTCTCCGCCAACCACCCCGAAAGATGGTTTGCCCACATCCAGATCCTCCTGATTGTCACGCCTGGAATCATTGGCCTGTCTGCCAAATATCATGGTAACCCCCGGGGCGTTTACCGGAACTGCGCAGATCACCGCATATGCCTTGCTGGCGGCATCCATGGCCATGGTCGGCATGACCAGAATTTCGTGAGAGTTCACCGCGCCGGTCATGTGCAGCTTGGCGCCACGAATGACAATCCCGTCCTCCCGTCTTTCAACGATGTGAACGTACTGATCCGGATCTGGCTGCTGGGCAGGTCCTTTGGACCGGTCTCCCTTGGGATCGGTCATGGCGCCCACAACCATCCTGTTTTCATCCTGAATTCGGATCAGCCATTTTTTAAACCGGGTGAAATAGTCTGTCCCGTATTTCTGATCAATTTCATAGGTCACCGAATAGGTGGCATTGATTCCGTCCAGTCCAACACAACGCTGAAAACAGGTGCCGGTCTTCTGGCCCAGCACACGAAGAAGTTTGACCTTCTTGATGAGATCCTCGATGCTCTGATGCACATGGGTAAAACGGCTGATTGTATGTCCCGTCAGATGGCTGGTGGCGGTTGCGATATCCATATGGATTTCATCATTTGCCAAAGCGTATGTCATGGCTGCCGCACGAACATGCGCCGCTGTAGCCGGATCTGTGGTGACATCTTCGATTCGCCTGCCCATATAGAAAATCTTGGGGTGAAGCTGTCTCAGGCTTTCCATATACTCTGCTGTATTGCTAATCTTCATTTTTTGATCTTTCCAATTGGAAGTCGGGTCTGATATGGTTGTGTTATTCGAATCATATATCGCGCACACCCGGAGGCAACACGATGACCTTGCCATGACTGTTGCGTCCGGCAAGCGCGGTCATCGCATCCGGCAACGCCCCAAACGGATACTGCCGGTAAATGACCGGGCGCAGTTTTCCGTCTCCATACATCCGGTACAGTGCTTCCTGCGAACTGTCAATGCGTGCGGGATCGTGATGGTGGTAATTTCCCCAGAACAGGCCAATGATATCGATGTTTTTCAATAGAATACGGTTGGTTTTGATTTCCGGAATTCTGCCGGCGGCAAATCCGATCACCAGAATCCGACCTTCAAATCCGATGCAGCGCGTGCTGCCATCAAACACATCACCACCGACCGGATCATAGATTACATCCGCACCCCGGCCATCCGTGATTTTCAGGGTTTTTTCAACAAAATCCTCTTTGCGGTAATCGATTACATATTCGGCTCCGCATTTCCGGCAAATCTCAAGCTTTTCCGGATTTCCGGCAGTGGCGATGATTCTGGCTCCTGCCGCCAGACCAATCTGAATGGCCGATGTTCCGACACCGCCTGCGCCGGCATGAACCAGTAAAAATTCACCGGTCTTCAAACGCGCCCGGTGAATCAGTCCCACATATGATGTCTGATAGATCAGTTGAAAAGCGGCGGCATCGGCAAAGGACATGTCCGCGGGAATTTTGTATGTGCCATGCGCGGTTACAGACATAAACTCGGCAAAAGCACTTTTTCCAATAGTCATCACCCGGTCTCCAGGCTTGAACGGGCAATCTGCCCCAACGCCCACAACCTGTCCGGCAGCTTCTACACCGGGCACAAACGGCAGATCACTTTTTTCCTGATATCCGCCGGAAATTGAAAGAATATCCAGATAATTCAGTCCGATCGCTTCAATTTGAATGATGGCCTCACCCTTTTTCGGCGTAGGGACTTCCGTTTCACCAAGCGACAGAACTTCACCAAAATGCCCGTATTCGCGGACCATCCAGGCCTTCATTTTTCTTCTCCTTGTTCTATAGTTTTTCAGATAATGATTTTGGGAAGGCAGCAGGGAGGGGATAGGCAATTTTAGGCCATCCCCGACCGATAACGCACCCAAAATCTTTATCTGGAAAGCTATACAATTATGGATAACGTGTTCAACCCAATGGCGGTTTGCCCAAAAACGCCATCGCCGCACGGCAATAAATTTCTACTCCGGTCATCAGTATATTCTCGTTGAAATCAAACCTCTCGTTATGAATCGGTGCCCCGCCATCGCACCCGGTTCCCAGAAAGAAAAAGCATCCGGGAGCCCGTTCCAGAAAAAAAGACATATCCTCTCCCCCCATGGTCGCTTCGGGCTCCACCACGTTTTTTGCACCGACAGTGGCAGAAGCAAACTCCCTGACCCGGTCACACATGGCAGTGTCATTGACGGTGACCGGGTAACCCGGCTGGTAATCCAATCGGTAATCAGCCCCCATGGATTGACAGACGCCCCGGACAACCGTTTCGATTCGAGTTGGCCAGGATTTCCAGATTTCCGGATCAAAAGTTCGGGTTGTTCCGCATATACGGGCTTCATTTGGAATAACATTGAAAGCCGTTCCCGCCTCAAACCGGCCGACTGTCAGAACCGTCGGGCTCAGGGGATTCATATGGCGGCTGACAATGCGCTGAAGCGCCCCAACCACCTGGGTTCCGGTTTCCAACGCATCCACACACAGATGGGGCATGGCACCGTGTCCGCCACGTCCGATGATGGTGATATCAAACCGGTCCATGGCAGCCATAAGCGGGCCGGGCCGAACACCGACCGTTCCTTCGGGAATGTTCGGCCAGAGATGACACCCCAGCACAAAATCAACCCGGGGAGATTCCATCACGCCTGCCTCGATCATGGGTTTGGCGCCCCCCGGCCCCTCTTCGGCAGGTTGGAAAAGAAACTTGATTTGACCGCACAAATCCGGATTCATTTCACATAGCACCACAGCGGCACCCAGCACCATGGCCATATGCCCATCATGGCCGCAGGCATGCATGCAAGCCGGATTTTTGGAGGCAAAGGGAAGCCCGGTCCGCTCAACAATCGGCAGTGCATCCAGTTCGCTTCGAAGCATGAGTGTTTTTCCGGGACTTGTGAATGATTTGAGCCCAACTACCCCATATCGTGCGATTTTGCTGAAAACAGAAATGCCAAGGTTGCTCAGAACATCTGCCACATATTGAGAGGTTTTTTCCTCGGTATAGGCGGTTTCTGGAATCTGATGCAGATCGCGGCGGAACTGAACAATTTTCTGATATTGCCTTTGAATAGATTTTTTCAGATTATTCATGAGGTTTCTTTGGCATGAATATTTTTATCATGAAATGTGAAACATAACGGCGTCTGTTTTGATGTAAACTTTGATCGGTCACAATATGCGATTGAATAACCTTACCCCAGCCCTCTCCCGCTGGGAGAGGGAGCTAAAGGAAATCGCAATTTATGACCGGCCAAAGTATAACCAAATTTGTCGTTCACGGATTCCTTCCATATTATATTCCCCGCAAACTTCGCCGCAGCATTTTTCCGGTTGGTGTTTTGGGTATTTCATCCACAATTTCAATTGCCCGGGGATATTTGTAGGCGGCCAGTCGCTCCCTGCAAAACAAAATCAGGTCATCCGGCGTTACCTTTTCGTTTATGCCATGTTTCAGTGATACAAAAGCTTTGACGGTTTCACCGCGATAACTGTCCGGTACGCCAACAACTGCTGCTTCCCGAATCGCCGGGTGCTGATACAGTACATCCTCCACATCACGAGGCCAAACCTTGAAACCCGACACGTTAATCAAATCTTTTTTCCGGTCAACGATATAACACCACCCGGCCGAATCAATTTTTGCCACATCACCGGTGAAAAACCGGCCATCTTTGATGGCATTGGCGGTTTCTTCGGGTTTTTGCCAGTATCCGCTGACAATGCTGGGGCCGCGCAGAACCAGTTCTCCTTCCTGACCAAATGGAACGATTGTGTCATGCTGGTCCACGTCCACGATCCAGGCTTCCAGGCCGGGAATGATCAACCCGACCGACAACGCACCGGATTCCTCATCCACGGGTCCATTTTGACCCAGTGGGGAAATGGTGGCCGGAGAAGAGCTTTCAGTCAGACCATACACATTATGAATGGTGAGACCCATTGCCTGTTTGAAGTTTTCCACAGTGCTGGGAGAAACCGGAGCACCGCCGCTATAGGCTTTTTTGAACTGCGAAATATCGAATTCTTTCAACTTCGGATGATTCAACAATGCAATATACACCGTAATTGCGGCAACCGTAAACGTGATTCGATATTTCTCGATCAACCGCAGCACATCCCCGGCATCAAACCGGTTGTGCAGGACAACCGGGATTCCCAGATGAAATGCGATCGCTTCATGGGCGACAATACCGGTGATATGAAACAAAGGCGCCACACCGAGAATGACGTCCGACCGGTCAAGCCGGGCCGTCGCCTCATAAACATGGCAGGTGTGATCCACATTGGCATGGGAAATCATTGCTCCCTTTGGAGGTCCGGTTGTACCCGAAGTATAAACCAGGTATGCCAGATCATCCGGCTTGGGGGGCGTCATTTCAAATGTCTGATCAGAACAGTCCCGAATCAGCGTCATCAAATCGGTAGTCTCCTCAAATCTCCGTTTTTCTTCACGCTGCAACTGTGGGGGAATTCCGGTATCCGGGTCCAGCATATCCAGAGAAGATGTCGTGATCACGCGATAATCTCCGGAAAATCCCCGGATGTTCTTTTCAAAAAGGGTGTCTTCACAAATGATATGTCGGGCCCCGCTGTCTGTCAGAAGATGATTCAGATCCCGTGCGGTGTACATGGGATTTACCGGAACGACGGTCGCCCCGCATTTCCAGACAGACAGGGAGGCGATTATTGCCTGCGGAATATTTTGCATGACAAACATGACCCGGTCCCCCCGGGACACTCCCATTTTGGAGAGGCCGGATGCCAGAGCATTGGCCATTCTATCAATTTGAGCGTAGCTGTAGGTCGTATCAAAGTAATGAACACATGGGTCATCGGCATACCGGTCAGCGGACCGGATAAACTTGTCAAGAATGGTTTCCGGTTTGTAGGGGAAACCTCTGGAAAACCAGTCGGGACAGGTTGCAACCCAGGGCTTGTCATCATAGGTCGTCATCATTTTTTCCTTTAACGCGGTGTGTTTTGTCAGCAGGCGGTCCATCCGCCATCGATGGCGATGCTCTGGCCCGTAATGAAATCCGAGGCCGGGCTGGCCAGGAAGATCGCAATTCCCTCGATTTCTTTCAGATATCCCCATCGTCCCATGGGTGTCCGTTCATTGATGAACGCAAATCGGGCCGGTTCCTGCCGAATCTGTTTGACCATCTCGGTTTCAAAATACGTCGGCGCAATTGCGTTGACCCGAACCCCCTGCTTTGCCCACTCGATTGCCATGATCTTGGTCATCTGCTCCACGCCGCCTTTGGCAGATGCATAGGCAAGCTGATTCTGAATGCCGATTCTGCCCAGAATGGAGCTCATGTTGATCACCTTTCCATAACCACGGGAAATCATCTGGGGAACCACGGCCTGAGCCACCAGAAAATATGCTTTCAGATTGGTGTTGATGATCCGGTCCCACTCTTCTTCCGGATACTCCAGAATCGGCACCCGATAATTGGTTCCGGCGTTGTTGAACAAAATGTCAACCCGACCAAAATGTTTCATCACCGCAGCGACACCGGCATGGACCTTTTCTTTGGAGGTTACGTCAAAAATAAACCCGGCGGCATGGCTGCCCATGGCTTTTGCTTTTTCGACAACCCGATCGATATCGGCCTGCTGTCTGCCGCAGATGGCCACATCTGCACCGACACTGGCCAATGCCAGCGCACTGGCTTCACCCAAGCCCTTGGAACTGCCGGTGACCAGAGCAACCTTTCCTTTCAGACTGAACTGTTCAAAACTCATGAGAATTGTCCTTTTTCTCCTGTCAGGGATATTCGTTTAATGCTGGCAGTGTCGTGGCCCGCCAGCATTTGCAATAAAAATGCCTACCGGTTGATCAGATCAAACATTTCGCGGTACGTCTTCACAACCGGACCGCAGTATTTTGGATCTTTCTTGGCAAACTCATCAAGCACCTCGTCCGACATATTCTTGAGCTGTTTGACGGTATCGGGTTCAAGCTGGCTGATATTCCCTCCCTGCGCGACAAATTTTTTCATATTCACTTTGCTCATATAGTCACAGTACGAATAACACGAATAACTGGCCGCAATGGCACAGTCCTCAAGGGTACGCTGGATATCCTTGGGCATTTTTTCCCACAGCTTTTTGTTTATGGTAATTTCTGCGTTGCTGACACGTGCCAGGTCGGGCTGAACAATATATTTGGTAATCTCGTTGAATTTCATTTCATAACCGGTATATACCGCACCCCAGTGAGCCGCGTCGCAGACACCGGACTGCAGGGCCTGATAGAGTTCCGATCCGGGGAAGAAGACAGGGGTACATCCAGCCTTCTTCAGGGTTTCAGCCGGCAATCCGGTGCTTCGGACTTTCAGGCCCTTGAAATCATTCATGTTATGGATTGGCTTTTTTGACCATAAGGTAATCCCGTCTATTCCGACTGTGCTGATCAGATGTACGCTATGTTCATTGTAGGCTGCACGATAAATTGACATGGCTTCCTGCATGTATGTATTCCAGTACATTTGGGAAAAGTCTTCCCAGACAAAGGTATGTCCGCACATGAGGGATGCAACCGGCATCTTGCCCTGCCAATAAGCTCCCCAGCACCAATTCATATCCAGGAGGCCACTGCCGTTCGCTTCCAGAGTATCTTTGGTGGGCACGATGGTATCCGGAGCATACGGGGTGATGTCCACTTCACCGTCGGTCGCCTCCCGAACCCGGTCGCAGTATCCCACAAAAGCCAGGTTGTAATATCCAACACCAATCGGCCAATGACATTGCATTCTCAATTTGAACTTGGCTTTTTTCTCACTTTGGGCAAAGGACCTGGTGACACCTGCCAGAGAACCGGCTACGGCGGTCAGTCCGGCGGCAGCACTGACTTTTAGAACATCTCTTCTGTTCATCTCCTTGTTTTCCATTTAAAACCTCCTGATGTTGTTGTAGGGTGGTTCATGTTTTCTGGCAGCTTGCGGCCCATTTCATTCCTGCGCCCTGGGCTATTGTTTTATTTGCCGACGTTTCCAATCATGATGCCGGGCAGCCAGGTGATAAGACCGGGAAAAATAATCATCACAATCATGCTGAATATCATGATGGCCACAAATGGCATGATGCTTTTGTAGATAAGCCGCATGGGTGTTTCGGGAGTCAGGGTCTTGAGGTAAAAAAGATTGTAGCCAAAAGGTGGCGTGATATATCCCAGGCAGAGATTGGCCTGAACCAGAACACAGTACCAGACCGGATGGAATCCAAGCGATTTGATGACCGGATAGAAAATCGGAAGGGTAAGAAGGATGATCCCAACCGGATCCAGAAAGCATCCCAGGATGAATGTGATGATCATGGTGATCGCAAAGACACCCCACCGCCCGATCTCCAGTCCCAGGAGAAACTCCTGAATGAAGCCTGCTCCACCGGCCCCACAGTAGACACTGACGAAACCGGCGGCGCCGAACATGATCCAGATGACCATTCCGGTCACATTGGATGTGCTGTAGACCACGTCCCGGATGAACGCCCAAGTGGCTTCTCCCCTTGACATGACACAGAGAAAAACAGCGACACACCCGATCGCAGCCGCTTCGGTGGGGGTCGCGATCCCGACAAAAATCGAACCGAGCACCGAGATGATGACGACACCGGGCAGAATAACTGTCCGCAGGGCAAATATCTTTTCCTTCAGCGTTGACGTTTCCACGCGGGCCGGTGCATAGTCGGGTTTCAGCCAGGTCAGGATCAGGATATAGGCGATGAAAAGTCCCACGATGAAAAGGCCGGAGGTCATTCCTCCCGCAAAGAGCTTGCCGATAGACTCGCCTGTTGTCATGCCGATGATGACAAGGGTG
Source organism: Desulfatirhabdiaceae bacterium (assembly GCA_050179135.1). Classification (GTDB taxonomy): domain Bacteria; phylum Desulfobacterota; class Desulfobacteria; order Desulfobacterales; family Desulfatirhabdiaceae; genus UBA4064. Next base: position 10,564 of record JBFXFK010000118.1, read on the forward strand.
ATGCTTGGCGGGATCAGAACACCCATGGACCCGGCTGAGCAGATGGTCCCGAAAATCAGGGATTCATTATATTTTCGCTCGCGCATGGGTGGAATGCCGACAAGACCGGCTGTCAGGGTTGATGCCGCACAGCTTCCCGTCATGGCTGAAAGTGCTGCGGCAAATCCACAGGAACCAACCGCCAGACCACCGCGAATCGATCCGGCGCAAACATAAAACGCCTCGTACATCTCCTTGGCAATGCTGCTCTTGGCCAGTGCGACTCCCATGAATACAAAAAGCGGTACCGCTGCAAGCTCCACCATCCACATGTACTTGAACACGCTGCTGACGATGATGAATAATCCGCTGTATCCCCAAAGGATATAGGCGGTAACGACAGCGATCCCGCCCATGGCGAAGGCAAGCGAAATGCCGAGCATGATCGCTATGATCAGCGCACTGAACATACAGACGGTCAGAATCAATTCCGGGCTCATGCTTCCCTCCTCTCGCCGATATCCGATGATGCCTTCCATCTGAACAGCACAAAAGACTTCTTCACCATTTCGCTTATCCCTTGCAGAAAAATGAGCACCATACCCACAGTGATCAGAAACTTCACCCACCAAATCGGGTGGGCAAGAACCATTTCATCGACCTCACCCATGTTGTAGGACTTGAGGAAAAACAGCCAACTGACCGGAATCAGGACCCCGGTCCATACAAGCAGCGCCACGCAATTCAGGATATCGAGCAGGGCCTTCATCCTTTTGGACAAGTGCTCGTAGAGGACATCGACCCGGACGTGTCCCTTGTGGATGAACGTGTATGCCCCGATCAGAACAAAGTAGCTCCCGTAGAGTCGCTGGGTATACCCGTGTGCCCACACAGTCGGACTGTTGAAGATGTAGCGCAGCACCACTTCGGCTGAAAGCATGATCATTCCAACATAAACGATCCATGATACCCATCTGCCAGAGTACTCGCCGATGGCTTCCATCGTTTTAACGAATTTTTCCATGCGTAAGCTCCTTTTTTTCCAATCCCGAGTCAATTATCGATTTTGTCCAAATTCGGTTGAAGATCCCGCATGTTCGAGTCATCCAGCTCCTGGTCAATACCGGCCAGATACCGGGCGAGTCGTTTCTTATCCTCAAAATCATAGCCCATGTTCAGCGCGATGGTCTCCATGATGGGAGAACCGCCGCCATGAACGCCTGCGATCTTGTACCAGGAGGCCATACCCGAAGCGCCTATATTTTCAACAAACTGCCAAATTTTAAGGGATATTTCCGGCGACAATTTGGGGTTGCGGACAATGAACCGTTTGAGCATCTCACAATTATCCCCTGTTTCAAAATCTTCATCAAACGGCATGGTAACAGCAATGCCGCCGGCGATTTCTGTCAGAATATTATACTCGTGGTAAATGGTTTCTCCTGTCAGACGTCTACCCACATTGGCATAGATTTCGTTTGGGAAAAACACCCCGCTGTCGGTCTTTTTTCCAAAAACAGCGGCAGCCACTCCAGCCGCATAAGCCAGTTCCGCGGCACCTGCATACTCCGAAAGTTTCTCCCGGACGTGGCTGGCTTTGGCAATATTGTTTGCATCCGCAGCCAGGGCTGCGGCGCCGCACAGGATGTCGGATACCCCTGGTTTGCATCCAGAGTAGCTATGTCTGTGGGAATCGGCAAAAAGGAGGGCCAATCTTCTGCCATATTGCCATTCGCCACACATGAAGACGCGTTCCATAGGAACAAAGACATTGTCAAAGACCACGACACAATCGGAAACACCATATCTGCAAAAAGGCGATGCACCTGGTTTGTCGTTGCCACGAAGCCATACTGGACGTGTAATCAGACTCAGCCCATCCGTGTCGGCGGGAACAGCAAAGGCCACAGCATAGTCTCGGTCTGATTCCATTAGTGCCCGGGTGGGCAGCGCAATGATTTCATCCGCGTAGGGAGCCTGGGTGATGGACATTTTGAAACCGCTGACCACAATTCCGTCTTTCCGCGTTTCCACAACATGCAGATAGGCATCCGAATCATTCTGCTCACTGGGCCGTTTCATACGGTCGCCTTTGCTGTCGGTCTGGGCGCAACATCCATCCAGGTCCCTGTCATGATACATCTTCAGATAATTGAGAAACCGCTGATGATAGTCACTGCCATTTGCCATATCCATTTCTTTGGTACAAATGGCCAGGGCATTGATGGCGTCATGTCCCATGCAACGCTGAATACAACCGCCTGCCCGTCGTGCTCCAAGCCGAATCAGCTTCTGCTTCTTCATCAGATCGTTCACATTCTGAGGCAAATGCGCCCAACGATTGATCTCGTTTCCGGTTATCGTGGATACGGCTGTCGCCAGCCCTTTCCACGCCGGATCCTGAGCCAGATCAAAGGTAATATCCAGCACGTTGATACCCGGTCTCAGCCTGGGATCGTCCCGGCCTACTTTTTCCCCACCGATGTAAATATTGTGACCCATTCGGAAAAGGTCCTCATGGTATTGCTCCTTGGTCCTCAACATAATCTTTCTCTCCTCCTGGTGTTAGCGAAGCCCGCCGGTCACATGCAGTACCTGTCCGGTCAGATATCGGGATGCATCGCCGATCAGATACAGCACCGCATCTGTAATATCCTGAATTTCTCCCAGACGTCCGGAAGGGATCTGGCGTACCACATCGGTTTTCATCGCTTTTTCTAAGGGTTTTGGTCGAACTGATCGAATATATCCCGGGATAATGCAGTTGGTGTTTACAGAAGATGTGGCCATTTCTGTCGACATGGATTGGCTAAGGGCTACTGCTCCGGCTTTGACCGTTTCATATCGTATCGGATCTGTGAAACGATCCCAGGCCCATGGCGCAATATAGATGATACGGCCCAATGCACGGGCACCCATTTTGGTCTGGAAATAGCCGGTCAGAGCCTGGGCACAGCCCAGGTTTCCCATCAGTTTTTCACCTGCTGAATTCGTTAAATCCGAGTCATCCAAGTCGACGGTTCCGACTCCCAGATCATGGACATAGATATCGATGGGGCCATATGTTTTCTCAATGGATTCAATCGTAGTACACGTGAGATGAAGTGGCTGGAGATTGGAGACGACAACCATGTTTTCGGGGCAGGAGTCGATGATGGGTGCATGCTCTCCTTGACCGTTTTGGGGTGCCATACAGGCAATAACCCGAAGACCCTTGGCTGTGAGGACCTGACATACTGCCTTCCCCAAGACCGTTCCGGCATTGACGACCAGAACGGTCTTGTCTCTCAGGGAACCCGATTCCTGCTGAACAGCTTTTGGCGTCCCCTCTGTCAGGAGAAGACCATGAAACACCAGATCCAGAATGACCTGCTCGACCTCGAGCTGATTGGCATGTCCTCGCAGATCCCAACGTTTGATCGTCCAGGAGTCAATCATGGATTTAATCATATTGGCAACGACGCGAACGTTACACTCGCGCAGTCTTCCCTGAGCGATGCATTCATTCAGGACAATTTCAAACTTTTCCAGATGCGCCCGCTCTTTATACAGCAGCTTTCCAAGGAATTCTCCTTGAAGGATATGGGTTTCCTGATAAATCAGCAGAAGCGCATCTGCCCATTGGTCCATCAGATTGAATTCGCCCCGAACCATCCGCCGAAGCTTGTCAACCGGGTCCTGAATATATTCCAGACTGCGATTCAAAATTTCCATGGCTGAATTCGCCAAAAAATCATGAATCAGGAAAAATATATCTTCCTTGCTTCCCACATAATCATAGATGTTGCCGTGGCTCAGTCCTGCCTCCTCGGCCAACTGTTTCAATGTGGTGCCGTGAAAACCGTTGCGCGAAAACAACTTGATCGCAGCCAGAATAATCTGTTTCCGCCGCTTTTCAACCAGGTTGGTATTTTTGACGGTTGTCGGTATCTCCATACCAGTATTCTCCAGGCAGGTTGGACAGATTATATAAAATGTGACTGACTAATCAGAATGTGATTGATTGATCATCCTTTAATGAATTGAAACTATATTGTCAATAAAAATTATTACAATATTTTCATGCTATTTTTAACATATCAATTTTAAAACTTATTTATTTCAATCTGCAAAGATTTGACTTAGTTTGTCTTGAAAAACAATTGCACAACGTGGAACTGAACTGGGGGATATGGACATCTGCTGGGGCAAAGTTCAAAACATGGCAGAAATGCTTGAGTATCCCATTCTGCGCGCCCGCGAAATGGTGGTGGATGTCCCGGACCGGTTCGGAACACCCCGGCCCGAGCCGGGAATACCGGTCAAGCTGAGCGAAACCCCGGGATCGATCCGCAACCCGGCTGTCGGGTTTGGCCAAAGCACGGCTGCCATTTTGCAGAAGCTGTGTATACGCCGGAACAGATTGACGGGTTTCAAAAAAGTGGCGTGGTTTATTGCTGCAATACCTGAAACAGGCAATAAAAAAACCCCTTGTTTTCAAGGGGTCTTGGACTTCATTGGATTGTGTGATGGTGGAGATGATGGGATTCGAACCCACGACCTCTGCGTTGCGAACGCAGCGCTCTCCCAACTGAGCTACATCCCCATAATGCCAAAGGCTATCTATCAAAAACAGATTGTTCCGTCAAGAACAAGCTGAAATTGAAATTGAATACTTTTTTGGAGAAATATGGTATTTTTACCGGGAAGATATCGATTCAGGTGCAAAGGTGCAGATCGGTAAATGCCCTTTCCCGGCTTTGGCGGTTCTTCAAGGCGATAGCCGCAAAGCCGGGCTACGATGGCCGGTACATTTTCATTCCCGGGGGTGAACATTCCGGAATGATTCATGAGCGTTTACCGGGGAAAATTCATTCAGTATTGACATATGCGTGGTGTGTAGAAACAGCCAGGCCGCCTGACCGTCCGACGGCTGTTCTGCCTGAATGCTGTATGCTGCGCCTTCAGCCTTCAGTCTTCAGCCTTTAGCCTTTTCCATGAGCATTTACCGGACGGACCGTATTCCCCCGGATTGGTGAGCCGTTAGGTTTGCAGTATCATGAGACCCAATTTAACAAACAGGGCAGGGATATGAAATCTATTTTCTGGGGAACCCGTGGATCGCTTCCCGCATCGTTTTTATCCGGACAAATCCGCCTCAAATTACAGCATGTCCTTCAGTTGGTACAAAATCAGAAACTGAAAACGCGGGAGGCCATCGATGCCTTTATTGACAGGCTGCCGTTTCCGCTTCAGGGAACCTATGGAACCAATACGTCCTGTGTGGAAATTCAGGGTGGATGTGAGACCGTCA
>JBFXFK010000119.1:0-15523 GCA_050179135.1 Desulfatirhabdiaceae bacterium
CATGAACAAAACCCAACACGATGTTGTCGTGATCGATGCCGTCCGCACGGCCTTTGGACGTGCCGGAGAAAAAGGCATTTTCTGGAAAACACGGGCCGAAGACCTGTCGGTTGCGGTCCTGAAGGCCCTGATTGAACGAAATCCGAAAGTCAAGCCCGATGATGTCGAAGACCTGATCTGGGGCGCCACCAACCAGATCGGTGAACAGGGCGGAACGATCGGGCGAATGATCTCCATGCTGGCCGACTGGGGGTGGAAAATTCCCGGCTGTTCCATCGACCGCATGTGCGCCAGCGGCCTGACCGCCGCCGGTTTTGCGGTTGCCACCATCGCCACCGGCATGGCGGATTGTCTAATTGCCGGCGGCGTCGAACACATGGGGCATCTGCCCATGGGATACATGCGCAACAATCATCCCCGGGCCGAGGCGGTCATGGGCGATGCATCGGCGTTCAACATGGGCCTGACCGCCGAGAACATTCACGACCGGTTTCCGGAGTTCACCCGGGAAATGGCGGACCGGTATGCCGCAGCCTGCCAGAAAAAGGCGGACCACGCGATTCGGTCCGGAAAAATGGCGGACATGATCGTTCCGGTTGAGGTGGAACTAGCGGACGGCACTCATATGCAGGCGGACAGGGATCAGCATCCCCGGCCCACCACCACGGTGGAAACACTGGCCGCTTTGAAAACCCCGTTCCGGGAAACCGGGGGGCGGGTGACAGCCGGAAATGCATCCGGACTCAATGATGGTGCCGCGGCCGTACTGTTGATGCGTGCGGACAAGGCAGCCCAACTGGGGGTGAAACCGTGCATGCGGTGGGTTTCGACCGGAGTGGCTGCGGTCGATCCGCGAATCATGGGAACCGCACCGGTTCCGGCCACGCTGAACGCCCTGAAAAAAGCCGGGCTGACCATTCAGGACATGGACATCATCGAAGTGAACGAGGCCTTTGCGGTTCAGGCCCTCTACGATCTGGACCGTCTGGGCATCGCAGCGGATGATCCCCGGGTCAACATCTGGGGTGGTGCCATTGCCTATGGTCATCCCCTGGCCTCATCCGGTCCCCGCCTGATCGCCTTCCTTCGGGGACTGTTCCGGGAAAATCCGTCGGCCCGTTACGGCCTGACCACCATGTGCGTGGGCAGGGGTCAGGGGTATACGATGATCTGGGAGAATGTGAGTCGTGAGAAATGAGTGTGAGACGGAAGCGGAGAATGACACCATGAAAAATCCATTTGAAACCGAATATCGGGCCCGGCTGATATCCCCGGAACAGGCCGCGGCCATGGTTCAATCCGGAGACAGCATCCATTTCGGCGGCGCTGCCAATGTGGCCACCCTCATGGACCGGCATCTGGCCAAAAGAAAAGAAGAACTCAAAGATGTCACGGTCCGGTCCTATATCGATACAGCCCGGTACCGAATCTGCGATGTGGACCCGGAAGGGGATGTGTTTCAATGGCACAGCGGATTTATTCTGGGCTTTACACGGGAATTTTCAAAAAAACGGGGAATCGGCGTCTATATCCCCAGCACCTGGCATAACGTGCCGTCTTTTATCAGAAGCAGCCTGAAGATCGATATTTTCTATCTGGTGGCCGCCCCCATGGATGTTGCCGGTTTTTTCAATTTCGGCCTGACCGTCGGTGAGACCATGGCGATTGCGGATGTCTCCAAAAAAATTGTCGTGGTCGTCCGCAAGGATATGCCGACCATTTTTGGTGGTTATGAAGAGGGCATTCATATTTCACGGGTCGATCATATCGTCGCGGATGACGACAGTAACACCTTTTGTCTGCCGGCGGTCACCCCCACCGAATCCGACCGGATGATCGCGGAAAACATTCTGGAGGCAGGACTTTTAAAACACGGTTCGACCATTCAGATCGGTATCGGCGGCCTTCCAAATTCTGTGCTCGATCTGCTGAAGAACGCCGGATTTAAAAACCTGGGATTTCATACCGAGATGCTGACAGAAAAAATGATGGACATCATCCAGGCGGGTGTCGTCACCAACAGCGAGAAAAAACGGGATCGATTCAAATCCGTGTTCACATTCTGCCTCGGTAGCCGAAAACTGTATGATTTTGCAGACAAAAACCCCGCGTTTGCCGCCTACCCGGTCGATTATACCAACAATCCCCTGATCATTGCATCCCAACCCAACATGTTTTCCTTGAACAGCGCCGCCCAGGTTGATCTGACCGGTCAGGTGGCGTCCGAGCAGATCGGCGGTGACAGGCCGGTTCAGATCAGCGGTACCGGCGGACAATTGGATTTTGTGATGGGAACCATGTTTTCCCAGGATGGCAAAGGCGTGAGTGTCATTGCGTTGTATTCCGAGCACAAGGGAAATTCAAAAATTGTTCCCCTGCTTGAAAAAGGCGCCAATGTCACGGTCCCCCGGTCCATGGTGGAACATGTGTCCACGGAATGGGGAATCGCCAGGCTTCGGGGCCTGACCGTGGCGGAGCGCGCCAGGGCACTGATCGCCATTGCCCATCCGGCACACCGGGACAGCCTGGAAAAACAGGCCAGGGAAGCGGGCCTGCTCTCTTATCGGCCGGAACTGGGCAGCGGAAAACCCCGGGGGGTTCTGGTTTCACGGCAATGACAATTGAGGGGAATGGCCGGAGGTTTTTTTATAGGTCCAATAGGACGTATAGGCCCTATCATTTTTTCACACAGGAGATACCAACATGGATTTTGGATTCACCAAAGAGCACGACATGCTGCGAAAAGCGGTTCGGGAATTCGCAGCCAAAAAAATAGCCCCGTTTGCCGACCAGTGGGATGCCGAAAACTACCTTCCGGTCAAGGAGGTCATCAAGCCCATGGGCGATCTGGGTTTTTTTGGCGCGGTCATTCCGGAAGAATACGGCGGCGAAAACATGGGATGGCTGGCGGCGGTTATCATCACGGAAGAAATCGCCCGGGCATCCAGTTCCCTGCGGGTGCAGTACAACCTGCTGGGTCTGGGATGCGCCTACCCCATCTATCGATACGGGTCCGAAGCGATCAAACGAAAATATGTGCCTAAACTGTGCAGTGCCGAATATCTGGGCGGGTTTGCCATCACCGAACCGGATGCAGGGTCCGATGTCATGTCCATGAAAACCATTGCCGAGGACTGCGGTGATCACTGGCTGGTAAACGGTTCCAAAACCTGGATATCCAATGCCGACCAGGCCGATGTCCTTGTCTGTTACTGTTATACGGACCCGGCCAAACGGGGCAAGGGCATGTCCGCGCTGGTCATCGAACCCAAAAATTTCAACGGTATCACGACAACCAATCTGGACAAGATGGGCTCCCATTCCTCACCCACGGGCGAGATTTTTTTCAACAACACCAAGGTTCCAAAGGAAAACATGCTGGGACAGCCCGGTGACGGCGCGGGTATTGTTTTCAGCTCGCTCAACAACACCCGTATTTCAGCCGCTGCCGGCGCGGTTGGTTGTGCCCAGGCCTGCCTGGATATTGCTGTTAAATATTGCAGCGACAGAAAACAGTTCGGCAAACCGATTGGCGAATTTCAGATGAATCAGGATCTGATTGCCCAGATGTCAACCGAAATCGAGGCGGCCCGGCTTCTGGTTTACAAAGGGGCATGGCAGAAGGATCAGGGAAATCTGAACAACGGCCTTGAAGTGGCCCAGGCAAAATATTTTGCCGGTGAAGCCGCCATGAAATGCGCCAATTACGCCATGCGGATTCTGGGTGCCTATGGTTATTCAACCGAATATCCCATTGCCCGGTTTTACCGTGATATTCCAACCTATGTCATCGTTGAAGGATCTGCCAATATCTGCAAGCAGATCATCGCCATGGATCAACTGGGATACCGGAAAGCGAGCCGGTAGTCGGAGGACAGAGGACAGAGAACAGAGGTCGGAGGTCGGAGGACAGATGCATCATTCATTCTTTATCATTCATCATTAAAAGGGGGATTCACATGAAACGTGTTGCCGCAACAACCATTTGCCTGATCGTTTTCCTGATAATGGGATTCACACAGAGCGGATTTGCCGAAACCAAAATCCGGCTTCAGTGCGTGTATCCGGAAAAAGCCTATGTCGGCCAGAACACCCAGTTTTTTGCGGAACGGGTCAATACCCTGACCAACGGCGAAGTCAGCATCAAGATTTTCTGGCCGGATCAACTGGTCAAAACCAATGAAGCCTTTGACGCCATGTCCAAGGGGATGATTGACGGTTATTCCGGAAGCATGTTGTATTTCGCCGGATTTGTTCCGGAAGTCAACTGCGAATGGCTGCCGTTTGGATGGGCCAATCCCAAAGAAGCGCAGGAGCTGTATGAAAAACACGGCTGGCTTGATCTGATGCGACAAGCCACCCTGAAGCACGGGGTTCACTATGTAGCGCCCCTGGGTGTTGCATCCATGGGGCTTATCACCAAATTTCCGGTCAACAGCCTGGATGATCTGAAAGGAAAAAAAATCCGGGCTGTCGGTATGGAAGCCAAAATTGTCGATGTGTTGGGCGCTTCTCCGGTGGCGATTGCCGGCGCCGAGCAGTATATGGCGCTGAAGCAGGGCACAGTGGATGGCACCAATTATCCGTTTTACACCATCGGCAACTACAAATTTTATGAGGTCGCCACCCACATCGTTAGACCCGCCCTGTATTCCCCGGGTATCGTTGAGATTCTTCTGAATCAGAAGGTATATGAGTCGCTATCCGAAAAGAACCGGAAAGCGGTGGATCAGGCCGGATGGGAAACTTTTCTGCGCACGGTGGAGCTGAATCCGGTTTATGATGAAGAAGCCTATAAAATCTGCAAGGAAAAGAATGTCACCATCATCGATCTGACACCGGAAGTGTTAAATCAGTTCCGTCAGAAAACGCTTCCACTGTGGAATGAAATTGCGACAAAAAGTGATATCAGCGCCAAACTCGTGGCATCGCTCAAGGATTATCTGTCTAAAAAAGGAGTCACTCTCGATTAATTCAATCCTGCCCTGGATGGCGAACACGTAGCCATCCAGGCGAATTTTTCTGACCGCGGAGAATGCGCCATATGAAACAGTTGAGTGATGCGATTGACAGCCTGAACCGATGGGTCGGTAAAGCCGCGGCCTTCCTGATTCTGCCGCTGATATTTACAATCATGTTTGAGGTTCTGAGCCGCTATGTTTTTAATGCACCCACCCGATGGTCCAATGAAATCACCGGATATCTGCTGACCGCCGTGGTCATGCTGGGCGGCGGGTACTGTCTCGCTGACAATGAACACGTCAATGTGGACATCTTTTACCGAAAATTCAGCCCAGCCACTCGGAATATTGTGGATATTCTGACATTTTTCATTGTCATGACATTTGTCACCGCCATGATCTGGAAAGGCGGCGAGGCCAGCTATGACGCCCTGATTCAGGGCAAGCGATCTCAAACCATTATGGAAATGTACCTGTTTCCGTCCATGGTCATGGTTCCCATTGGGGCGGCGCTGCTTGGCCTTCAGAGTCTGGCCAGAGCGCTGCGGGCTGTCATCCGGTTGACCACAACTGAGCCGGATTCCGGAAAGGAGTCCTGATATCATGGAAACATGGATGTTGCTGCTCATTGTATTGACCGCCCTGGTTCTTCTGCTCTGTCTGGGTGTTCCAATTTCATTTACGCTGTGCGGTATTGCCGCCATTGGTATTCTCTTTACCTGGGGGCCCAATGGTCTATTGCTTCTCTTTAACGATGCCTATGGCGAGTCTTCCAGCTTCCTTCTGTCTGCGGTACCGCTTTTCATCTTTATGGCCAACATGCTCAAATCCAGCGGCATGGGCGATGATCTTTACGAAGTCGTTTACCGCTGGATGGGCCGGATTCGGGGTGGATTGGCCATCGGCACGGTCCTGATCTGTGCCCTGTTTGCGGCCATGGCCGGGGTCAGCTCGGTTGCAACGGTCAGCATGGGGCTGATCGCGCTGCCGTCCATGCTGAAACGCGGATACCACAAGGATCTGGCAGTTGGATCCATTTCCGCAGCCGGAGCATTGGGCATTCTCATTCCGCCGTCCATCATCATGGTGTTGTACGGGGCGACAGCCGAGGTTTCCGTCGGCAAGCTGTTTATCGGCGGGATCATTCCAGGCCTTCTGATGTGCACAATTTTTATTGTATATATCCTGATTCGGGCGCTGTTGAACAAAAATCTGGCGCCCGGGGTCGCTGAACAGTTCACACTCAAAGAAAAACTGGTGGTTTTAAAAGGCGTTCTGCTTCCGATTGCTCTGATCTCCCTGGTTCTGGGTGTTATTTATTTCGGAATCTGTACCCCGACGGAGGCCGCGGGTGTGGGTGCGTTCGGGGCAATGCTCTGTGCCGGTTTTTATGGAAAACTGACCTGGAAAAACCTGAAGGAATCCCTGTGGAGCACCATTAAAGTCAATGCCATGATCTTCTGGCTGATCATCGGGGCCATGGCATTCACCCATTTCATGGCCTATTCCGAAATTCAGGGCATGATTCACAAGGGTGTGCTGTCCCTGGATGTTTCTCCCTGGATGATCCTGATCACCATCCAGATCATCTATTTCATTCTGGGAATGTTTCTGGATCCGGCCGGCATTCTGATGCTGACCACACCCATTTTTGTGCCCATCATCACCGAATTGGGTTTTGATCCGCTCTGGTTCGGCATCCTGTTTGTCGTCAACATGGAAATGGCCTATATCACGCCGCCTTTCGGCTTCAACCTGTTCATCATGAAAGGAATCGTTCCGCCCACGATCAGCATGGTGGATATCTACCGGTCTGTTGCTCCCTTTGTGGTTCTTCAGGCACTCTGCCTGATTCTGGTCATGATGTTTCCGGAACTGGCCACATGGCTGCCCAACCTGATGGTGACCCGGTAAAACCTATGGAGATTACCCGATGACAATCGACATCAAAAAAATCCTGTTCACATCCGACCTGTCGGAGAATGCCAAAACGGTTTTTGGATACGCCGCATCGCTGGCCGATCACTATCATGCCGGCATCGTCATTTTGCATGTCATGGAGGCATTGCCACCCGGAACAGAGAATCAGGTGGCCGATGCCTTGGGAAAGGAAACCTACCAGAAACTGAAAACCCGGAAAAAGGAAGGTGCCCGGCACATTCTGATCAACAAAAAGGCCGATGCCCTCAGAATTCAGGAGCAGCTTGCCGATATGCATCAAATCACCGGGGCCGGCATGGAGAACCTGAAACGGGTGAGCATCGAGAATGTGATTGTCACCGAAGGAAATGTCGCCGAAGAAATTGCCGTCAATGCTGTCGAAAACAAGTGTGATGTCATTGTGATGGGAAGCCCCCATCGCGGGCTTTTGACAGAGACATTTGCGGGCAGCACGGTCAGAAAGGTTCTCAAACGTTCCCGATTACCCGTGTTTTTGGTGCCGCTGTGATCCAGTGAGACAGAGATTAGTGGCCAGTGATCAGAAAAAAGACAAAATAATCACGATCAACGGAGACATATCATGCCGTCAACCATCAAACTGGATTTTGAAACCGACAACCACATTGCGGTCATCACCATTGACCATCCTCCGGCCAACACCTGGAATCTGGCGACACTGAGCGAATTCGAGGACGTGATCAACCGGGTGGAAGCCGACCCGGATGTCCGCGTGGTGATTCTCACCGGCGGCGGAGACAAATGCTTTTCCGCCGGATTCGATGTCACCGATGCCGCCAATTCGCCGGTTATCAGCCCCAAGGCCCGGAATCTGTGGCGGAAAATTGACCGGTTTTCCAGGCCCGTCATTGCGGCGATGAATGGCCATACGCTGGGCGGCGGCCTGGAACTGGCCTTGTCCTGCCACTTTCGAATCCTGGTCAATTCCCCGAAGGTCATGATCGGGTTGACGGAACTCAATCTGGGAATCATTCCGGGCTGGGGCGGAACCCAGCGTCTGCCCCGGATAGTGGGCCGGGCCAAGGCATTGGAGATGATTCTGTTAAGCAAACGGATGAATGCGGAAGAGGCATTGAAGATCGGTATGGTAAATCGGCTGGCCGAACCCGGCAGCCTGATGACAGACGCCCTGGATCTTGCCCGGGAACTGGCCGACCGACCCCCGGTTGCGGTCAAATGGGTTCTGGATTCCCTGACCGCCGGCCTGTACGAGGGGCTGGACTCCGGTCTGAATGTCGAGGCGGACGGTGCAGCAGCGGTTCGTGACACCCAAGACCGACAGGAAGGGTTTGCCGCGTTTCTGGAAAAACGCAAGCCGGTCTTCAAAGGAAAATGATGCATCGCTTCTTTTATGGATGGGTGGTTGTGGCCGGTCTGTTCGGAGTTGCGTTCCTGGGTCCAATGGGACGCTATATTCTGACATCCCTGTTTCCGTTTATCATGCAGGATCCGGGGTGGTCGCGGGAGACCATCGGTCTGGCCTTTACCATTCATTTCTGGGTGTATGCCTTTTTTGCACTGGCCACAGGCAGGCTGCTGGACCGTATCGGCGGTAAAACCATCATTTTGATCGGTGGTATCCTGATGCTGATCGGTCTGGTCGGACTGTCGCAGGTTCAGGCCATCTGGCAGTTTTACCTCGTGTTCGGTGCCCTGTTGGCGGCCGCGGTATCCATGACTCATTTTGTGCCCAATACCGCGATTGTCCGAAAGTGGTTTGTCAAAAAAGCTGGTATGGCGACCGGTATTGTCACAGTCGGAACCGTGGCTGGGCTTGGGGCCCTCCCACCCGTGGTGAGCCGGTTGAGCGTTTCCCTGGGCTGGCGCACCGCCTGTCTCATCTGCGGAATTGTCATTGGCAGCCTGATTGTGCTGATCGCCCTGTTTTTGATCAGAAACACGCCGGAATCCATGGGGCTGGCCCCGGATGGCGACGCCCAGGAATCTCCGTCTGGTGAGGCGGATCATGGCACGTCGCATTCGTTGCAGGAACCTGTTCCGGGGACCGAACTGTCACCGAAACAGGCCATGCGGACATGGAATTTCTGGTACATTTTCATCGTCTATTCCGTGACCGGCATTCCCCTGCAAGGCATTTTGAGTCATGTCATTGTCTGGGCCGTCGAAGTCGGGGTATCCCGGGCCAATTCCGGCCTGGTTTTGGCGGCCCTGACAATTCCATCCATACCAATACGGATTTTGGCGGGCAGCCTCGGAGACCGCTTCGGAAAACGCCGCATGCTGATTGCATCCAACCTGGCCACTGCCATTATCTGGCTGATTGGCTATTATGTCATTCAGGACAGCACATCATTTTTTATCTTTGCCGTTGTTCTGGGGTTTGTGTACAGTGCCCCGTTTTCGCTGTATACCCCGTTTGTCGGGGATATCTTCGGCCGGGCAGCCGTGGGAACCCTGATGGGGGCGGTAACGCTGGGGCATGGCATCATCGGTGGTGTCGGTCCGTATCTTTGGGGCTGGATCGCCAATACGACCGGTTCCTATGCTCTGAACTGTGTCATATCCGCGGGCTGTTATGCGGTGGTGACGTTTTTTCTCTGGATGATTCAGCCCAAAACCGAAAAGGCGTGACCTGAAATGACCCGATTATTTGAACGCGCTTCCATCAAAACCATTTCCCTCGAAAACCGCCTGGTCCGGTCCGCCACATATGACGGCATGGCCGAAAAATCCGGCCATGTGTCGGAAAACCAGATTGCCCTGTATCAAAAACTGGCGGCAGGCGGCGTGGGCCTGATCATCACGGGAATCGCCAGTGTGCATCCATCCGGCCGGATTTCCGCATTCCAGAACGCCATCGATTCTGACGATACAATTCCAGGGTTGAAAAAACTGGTGGATGCTGCTCACGCACATGGGTCAAAAATCGCTCTTCAACTGTTTCATGGCGGTCGGGAATGCTCGGTGTATCAGAAAGCCAAAAAATCCATGGCCATCGCGCCATCGGTCATTTCCAATGATCCGTATTGTGATCACGAATACAGGGCGATAACGGAAGATGAAATCGCAACCGTGATTCAGGCCTTTGGAAAAGCCGCTGCCAGAGCCATGTCTGCCGGATTTGATGCGGTCCAGATTCATGCGGCCCATGCCTATCTGTTCAGCCAGTTCCTGTCTCCGGCCACGAATCACCGGACGGATTCCTGGGGCGGATCATTGGAAAATCGCCTTTCGTTTCTTCACCATGTGTATCAGACCATTCGGGCAGAGGTCGGAACAGACTATCCGGTTCTGATCAAGCTGGGGGTGGCGGACGGATTTCCGGGCGGACTGGCATTTGAAGAGGGGAAGAAAGTCGCGGTTCAGTGCGCCCAATGGGGATTTGACGCCATTGAAATCAGCCAGGGCCTGAGAGGAAAACGCTACAGTCAAACCGAATTCCGGACCGGTATCCGTGATCGGGAAGAGGAAGGATATTTCAGGACCTGGTGTCGGGATATCAAATCTGCTGTCGATATTCCGGTCATGATGGTTGGCGGACTCAGAAGTCCGGAGTTGATGGAAGACATGCTCCAAAATGGCGAATCGGATTTCATTTCCCTCAGCCGTCCCCTGATTCGGGAGCCGGATATTGTCAACCGCTGGAAAAACAATGGGTTTTCCAAACCCGCGTGCATTTCCTGCAACCGCTGCTTTGACAACCTGCTGAAAGGCATTCCCCTGCACTGTGCAATTGAGGATTAGGCGTCCGATACTATAGACTTTCAGAAAATTAATTTCGCAAGGCAGCAGGGAGGGAATAGGCCTTTTTCGGCCATTCCCGACCGATAACGCAGCGAAATTATTTTTCTGAAAGTCTATAAAGACGGGTTGCTCCGAGCATTCCGCCAGAAGGCGCTTTCCGTTCAGGCACTAAATATATTGGTCCACCATTTCCGTAATAAACCGTTCCACCCCGTCTTTACCCCCTGCCGCTTCAACTTCCTGAATGAGGTTCCGGATTTTGGTGTATGTTGCCATATCATGCCTGAGATCATCCGGTGAGCGCCATGCGCCGCCCCGTCTGCCCACCCGGAAAATCACCCTATCCAATTCGGAAAGTGACTGATAGGATTGAATGACATCCAGCATTTTCTGCTTGTCTTCCGGCAGTTTTCCGGAAACGGTTTCCAGCAGGTTCATCATGTGATCACTGGTAACCGTACTCTGAATTCCGTCAAGCGTTTCGATGAACAGCCGGATCTCTTCGACAACCGCATCGTCTGTCTGCATGGTGAAACTGCCATCTGTCAGTTTTTCGTACAGCGGCACACGGGGCGGCACCCTCAGGCTTCTCAGGCGGATAAAATGGGGGTTGATCTGGTTGAGTGTCCGGGCGGTTTCGATGGCATGCTCCCGCCACAGGGCCTGCCCGCCCAGACCCGGCATGACATATTCCGATACCTGCATGCCGGCAGCCACAAGCTTTTGTCCGGCTTCCACATGCCCGGCCGCTGTCACGCCTTTTTTCATCAGCTTCAACACGGCATCACATCCGGACTCAAGCCCGATGTGAACCCGGTTCAAGCCGGCTTCCCGAATCCGTTTCAGGGCTTCGGGCGATTTTCGGGTGATGGTTTTTGATCGGGAATAGGTGGTGATACGGGTGATTTCCGGAAATTTTTCCCGCAGAAATGTCAAAACCGACACCAGATCGTCGGTCTTCATAATCAGGTTGTCCGCATCCTGCAGAAAACAGGCCCCGGTGCCGTAATACATCCAGACAGCCATTCCCCGATAGCATTCGCTGACGCCCTGCAATCGGGTAATATGACTGACGACCCGGTCATCCACCTTCCCGTTGCTGCCCAACTGAACCGAAAGGTCATGGATATCATCTGCCATATCCCGGGCCGTTTGAATGTCGGCCCTGATCTCGTCAACACTTCGGAGGGAAAATTTCCGGCGTTTATAAACCGGACAGAACAGGCACTGATTCCAGGGGCAGTTCCGGGTCACCCGCAGCAAAAAGCTGCGCGCCTCGTTGGGGGGACGGATGGGGCCCTGTTCAAAACTGGCTTGACGTATCATTGGCTATCCTTGAAAACAGGATTCAGAATTCAGTAGTCAGAATTCAGTGAAAAAGCGAGTATCGTACAAGGAATTGGGAATCCGGCAATGGATGCATTTTCACGGTAAATGATCATGATCGGTCTGGTCACCCCCATGAATGAAAATTAACAGCGAACAGCAGAATATCGAACAAGGAACCACAGAAGGATGAATACGGCTTATGGCGGTCCGGCAATGCAGCCGAAAACTTCAAACTTCGATATTCCTTGTTCGATATTCGATATTCGCTTTTTAATTCCTGGAGATGCATTTTCACGGTAAGCGCTCATGAATCATTCCGGGAGGATTCACCCCCATATATGAAAATGACACGTACCGTATCAGGGCCGTCTAATCGTAACCCGGTTCATGACAACCGGTGTGACCGGGCGATCCATCGGGCCGGTCTGGACATCGCCGATCTTTCGAACGATATCCATGCCGCTGATCACCTTGCCAAACACCGAATGGCGGTTGTTCAGATGAGGCGTCGGCCCCAGGGTGATGAAAAACTGGCTGCCGTTGGTTCCGGGGCCGGCATTGGCCATGGAGAGGATGCCTTCCGCGTCATGCTTCAGGGTCGGATGAAATTCATCCTTGAAGCGGTAACCCGGTCCACCGGTTCCGGTTCCCAGCGGGCATCCACCCTGAATCATGAAGCCCTGAATGACCCGATGAAAGGTCAATCCGTCATAAAAATTTCCTTTTTTGGCGGTTTCCTGACGGCCTTCGGCCAGATTGATAAAATTCCATGCGGTTTCCGGACATTCGGCGGCATACAGCTCGATCTCGAAGTTGCCAAGGGTCGTTTCAAATACGGCAACAGGCCGGTCAACCGGTTCGGTGTGGGCAATTTTGGTGATGGTCATAACTCTCCTTTAATATGTTGAATCCGTTCAGTTAATGTGATTGATACGTGTCTCTTCAGCAGTCATCATGACGCTGCGCCGAGACGCTTCATATCGATATGGTCACAGATTTCCTTCAAAACAAAATAGCGGGTCATGGCCCATGCCAGTTCGGCATCGTCAGGCAATTTTCCGGTGATTTCTCCGACATAGTTTCGAATCCGGTCTATCGCCCCGGCAATTTCAATCCCTTCATCCGTTTCAGACATGATGACTCCGACGGTGTTTTTGATATCCGGTTTGATACAGTTTGAGCAGGGTGCCGCCGGTCAGGGCGATACATCCACTGATGATGAACAGGGTCCGGGCTCCCGCAGTTTCATAAAGACAGCCACTCAGAAAAAAGCCGGCCATCAGCCCCATGCCATAGCTGACCGCATTGTTGACTGTCTGTCCAATGGTTTTGGATGCGGCGGATGACAGTCGATCAATATAAATGATACTTGCCATATGAAATGCGCCATAGGTAATGGCGTGCAATATCTGGACGATCAGTATGACCGGGCCACTTACCGCTACAGATAGCAGAAACCAGCGGCCTGCGGCAACCACAAATGAAAAAACCAGAACATTTTCTATGGAAAACCGTTGAAAAAACCTCTTTGACCCCATCATGATCCCGATTTCGGAAATCGAGGCAACTGCCCAGCAAATTCCGATAAACGTGGCGCCAAATCCCAGTTTTTCCAGATGGATCGAAAAAAAACCATAATAGGCGCCGTGGCTCATGAGCATCAAAAATCCGGCCGTTAAAAAGACAATGCTGTCCGGGCTGGTCAGCCGTCGCGGGTCGCCGGCGATTTTCCGGTTTTTTTTAATTTGGAATTCCGGCAGGCCCAGGGCTGCCCCGGACTGGATCAATCCGATGCATAGAACCAGGATCAGTATCAGATTGATCGGATAGATTTCAATCAGTCTGCCTACCAGAAGGACAATGGCAATAAACGCAATGGAGCCCCATACCCGGGTCTGGCCGTATCGAAGCTTGTCGGCGCCCAGGGCATCCATGGTAAAGGCTTCCAGAAACGCGATGATCGGGGAGTAAAAAATGCCATATCCCAATGTAATCAGGAGCAGCCATTCAAAATTGGTGGTGTAAAGGTAAAGTCCCCAGATGGACGTGCTGAGCAGGGTGCAGAGAATATAGACAGACCTTCTGGCCTGTAACCGATCTGCCACAAGACCCCAGACAACCGGAAATATGACCATGAGAACGGAACGGAGGGCGGACAGTGCGCCGATTTGAAAACCGGTCAATTGGATATGGGACAGATAGAGATTGAAGTAGGGCAGATACAGGCCCATGATGGCAAAATACAGAAAATATTGTGCACGCAGCGCGATCCGGATCATGAAACCAGCCGATAAATCTCCTCCCCCGGGAAGGGGGAG
This sequence comes from Desulfatirhabdiaceae bacterium, assembly GCA_050179135.1. Lineage (GTDB taxonomy): Bacteria > Desulfobacterota > Desulfobacteria > Desulfobacterales > Desulfatirhabdiaceae > UBA4064. Next base: position 14,273 of record JBFXFK010000119.1, read on the forward strand.
GTCGGGACAGGAGATGATGGCGGAATTATATTTTCAATGGTCATGATCGGCACGTTTTCATGCATATCACCAGCAATTCCAATTATGGCAGGTTATCGTGAAAATGCAGTTAAAATAAAAAATATACCATCAAGCTCCGTAGGAGCGGCCTGTTTGTAGAATGACGTATAAAAATTTCCATCAAGCCCCGTAGGGGCGGCCTGTGTATTCCGGTTACAGGCCGCTCCGATGGAGCTTGATTGAAATAACTGCATCAATTTCTACAAACAGGTCGCCCCTACGGGGCTTTTACGGAAAATATCATTTTCATGCCTGGGGGTGAAGCCAGACGTAATTCATGATCGTTTATCGTGAAAATGCATTCCGTATTGAGATATGAGTCGTGCGTTTTGAGATGCCGCCTGACCGTCCGCCGGCTGCTTTGCCTGAAGGCTGTAAGCGGCACCTTCAGCCTTCAGCCTTCAGTCTTCAGCCTTCTGCCTTCATGTCACCCAATGTTTTTCAGTTCGATCAACTCGCCTTTTGTGCTGATTGTCGCAACCGACATGGGAATGCTGGCCTCGGCCGCCTGCAAGCCCTTTTTGACAATGCCGGGCAAACCGGAACAGCAGGGCACTTCCATGATCAGAACGGTGATGCTTTTGATACCGGCCTGACGGAATATCTGGGCAAATTTGTCAATATACTCCTGAACCGCATCAAATTTGGGGCATCCCATCATGACCACCCGTCCCTTGACAAAGACCTTCTGGACCTGCGGATAGGAAAGGGCCGCGCAATCCGCCACAACCAGAAGATCCGCACCTTTCAGAAAGGGCGCATTGGGTGGAATCAGACGAATCTGAATCGGCCAGTGGGTCAGAAAGCTGCCGCCACCGCCGGCATGCATGGCGGGAATGTTGGCCTTGTCACATGCTCCGGCAGGCGAATAAATTTGAATGGCGGCAGAGGGGCATGTGCCGGATGGTTTTGGCCCATCCGCCACACCGCTTTTTTCCTGTGCCGCCAGATGTTCTTCGACCGCACGTTCATCAAATTCTTCGGCTTCCCGCTCGATGATATGCAGCGCGTCATTCGGGCATTCTCCGAGACAGGCGCCCAACCCGTCGCAATATTTTTCCGCGACCATGCGGGCCTTGCCGTCAACAATCTGGAGCGCGCCTTCGGCGCAACCCGGCACACACTGACCGCATCCATCACATTTTTCATCATCTATCTGTATAATTTTTCGTATGACTTTCATGGTTACCC
>JBFXFK010000120.1:0-15247 GCA_050179135.1 Desulfatirhabdiaceae bacterium
GCAAACAGGCCCGGGAATTGCGTGTAGCGGAATTGCAGGCGCTGCCATGCATGCAGCAGGCAATGACAGAGGCGGTTGAGCAGGCCCGGGATTATGGCCGCATTCTGGAAGAACGGCATGGGAATTTGCGCCTGCGGCGGTATGCGGTGGTGGCGTTGGGGTTTGAGCGGATTTGGGCGCAGGAGGTGTAGCCCTGATTTTCATTCCCGGGAATCGGAATTTTCCGCTTTATTCCGGGATACGGTTGTTTTTCAAGGCGCTATCCGCAAACCTGGGCTACGATGGCTGAAGATTTCGTTTCGCATCTTTCGCGTATTTCGTGGTTAAAACGTATTTTTACGGTAATATCTTCCAATCTCTTTTTCATACAAAATCCCGATTGCCAAGGAGAAACACGTGAAGAAAAAAAGACCGGAGGCAAAGAGACGGGAACTGATGCCGTTCACAATCCGCATGACCGGTTTTTCAAGGAGATGTTTTCCTCCAAAGAAATCGCTCGAAGTTTTCTGATTCATTATCTGCCGGATGAAATCAGTCAACTGATCGATACCGATTCGGTGAATCTGTCCAAGAATAGCTATAGATTTTCAAAAAATTCATTTCGCAAGGCAGCAGGGAGGGAATAGGCCTTTTTCGGCCATTCCCGACCGATAACGCAGGGAAATTATTTTTCTGGAAGTCTATACTTATCTCAGCAGCGATTCGATCTCATCCATAAAACCCATCCAGTCCCGATAAATCCGATGTGCCTCATCCAGTTCCACCCGAAGAAATTGAACCGTATCATCGGGTCTGGCCTGGGCTATCCGGAAAATATCCGGTGAAATGACCGTTGCGATATTGGTATATCCCCCGATGGTCTGTTCTTTCAACAGGATGATGGGCTGACCGTCTGCCGGAATCTGGACATTGCCCGGCATGACAGGCTCGGAGATGATGCTTTGGGGGGCATCCGGGTCCCGGCGGATTTCAGGCCCGAAAAGCCGGTAACCCATCCGGTTGCTTTGGGCGGTTACGGCAAATCCGGATGAAAAGAATTGGTCCAGGCTGTTCCGGAACCAGTCATCATGCGGCCCGGCAATGGCCCGAATAAAAATTTTATCCGGATACAGGGGAAGCCACGGCAGACTTCTCGGATTGTCAAGCACTTGACCCGCGCCGCGTGGCAGAATGTCTCCGGCCAGGAGTGCCCGTCCGGCCAGCCCCCCTACCCTGCCCCCGATATAGGTTGACCGGCTGCCCATCACCACCGGCACATCGATTCCGCCGGTGATGGCCACATAAGCCCGGCAGCCATTTTCCGCCATGCCCAGTTCAACCACATCACCCGGATGCACGCGAATGGATGTCCACTGTGGATGCGGATTACCGTTGATATGAAGGCGCATGTCGGCGCCGGTGACAGCCATGTCGGCAGGACAGAGAATATCAAATTGTGCGCCGATCATGGACATTTCCAGAACAGCGCATCGGGATGAATTTCCAACCAGCCAGTTGGCGATCCGATGGGCAAAATCATCCAGGGAACCCGATACGGGCACGCCCATGTGATAGGCGGCAAAACGTCCCATATCCTGAACCGTTGTACTGGAACCGGGTGAAATGATATGAAGGGCATCTGTCATGGGGTTTCAATCCGGCTGAGACGATCAAATTCATCGATGGAGATGGACCGGAAACAAATGGTGTCGCCGGCCTGATACGGAATGGGGTGCAGACGTTCGGGATCAAAAAGTCGCAGGGGGGTGCGTCCGATCAGTCGCCATCCCCCGGGGCTGGCCTGGGGATAAACCCCGGTCTGGGCCCCGGCAATGCCCACGGAACCGGCAGGCACCAAAACCCGTGGGGTTTCAAGCCTTGGGGCATGCAGTTTGGGATTGAGCCCGCCGAGATAGCAGAATCCGGGTGCAAAGCCAATGGCATAGATGTGATAGGCAGAACCGGTATGCATCTGAATCACCTCATCCACGCCAATGCCATTATGATGTGCAACAAATTCGATATCCGGGCCGAAGTCCTGTCCATAGCAGACCGGAATATCAATGGTACGGGGTTCGGGAATATCCGCCTGGTTCAATCGGCTTTCCAGTTCCAACAACATATTTTTCAATGCGTCAAAGCCGATTTTCAGGGGATCGTAATGAACAGACAGGGTACAATAGGACGGCACCACCGCGTCAATGCCGATCACTTTCTGATTGCCGATCAGGGTTGCCATCCGCCTGACCCGGTCGTTGACCGCCTGATCCACGCCAGTTCCATAGACCGCCAGAATGGACCGGTCTCCGCTGATTTTAAACCGGGCATGCCCATGCAGGTTTTTCGTCATGATCCACACGGCTCCGGATTATGCGCCCATCGGCTTGACAGAAACACCCGATGCTTCCAGACGTTTCCGAATGGTCCGGGCCAGTGCCGCGGCAGCGGGATTGTCACCATGAACACACAGGGTCTGAACCGACAGGGGTACCGGTGTGCCGTCAACAGCGACGACAATGCCTTCGGTGGCCATGAGCAGGGCACGGTTGGCAGCCTCATCCGGATCATGGATTACGGCTCCGGGCTGTTTTCTGGAAACGAGCGTTCCTTCAGGGGTATAGGCCCGATCCGGAAATGCCTCAAAAATCATGCGGATGCCTTCTTCCTGAGCGATGGCGGCCATGCTGTTGGCATGTTTGCCGGCCAGGGAAACCATGAAGAGATTTTTGTCAATCCGTGCAATGGCCTGTGCAATGGCCCGGATAATGGGCTCGTTTCCCACAGCCATGTTGTACAGGGCGCCATGGGGTTTGACATGGCGCATTTGCACGCCATGCGCCAGGCAAAATCCCTGAAGTGCGCCGATCTGATACACGAGATAATCCCGTATTTCATCGGCAGTGCAGTCCACGTTCCGTCGTCCAAACCCCATCAGGTCCGGAAATCCGGGATGCGCACCAATGCCTACGCCGTGATCCGCAGCCAGTTTGACGGTCCGGTTCATGACAATGGGGTCTCCGGCATGAAACCCGCAGGCGATATTGGCAGAAGAGATGGATGATATGATCTGGTCATCCATACCCAATGTGTACGCACCGAAGCTTTCGCCCATGTCACAGTTCAGATCGATGTTCATTTTTTGATTATTCCTTTTTAAAAAGCGCACCCCGACCTTTCAACCTGAAGCCTTCCGTCTGTGCTTTTCAGTCTATTTAGCGCCTGAACGGAAACCCTTTCTCTGTATCTTAAAATACGAAATTCGAAGCACAAAATCCGAAACAATACCCCAAATAACAAATCCAAATGTTCAAAACGGTGCATTGTCTGACAGATCGTTTGGGTCATTCAGACATTTGAATTTTGAATTTGTTTCGAATTTCGGATTTCGATATTCGAATTTTGTCTGAACAGGAGTTTTGGTTCAAACACTATTTACCGCATCAGATTCGGCAGAAACAGCACAATCTGGGGAAAAACCGTGATCAGAACAGTTGCAAGGGCCATCAGAACAAAAAATGGGAATGCGTCTTTGGCAACTATAAATACATCATCATTGTTCAACGAACTGATCACAAACAGATTGAATCCAACCGGCGGTGTAATCTGGGCCAGTTCGATCATCAGAACCAGATAGATTCCAAACCATACCGTGTCGAATCCGGCTGCCGTGATCATGGGCAGCACAATGGGTGTGGTCATGACGATCATGGAAAATCCGTCCACCAGACACCCCAGAATCACATACAGAATGCTCAGGATCAGAATGAGCATGAATGGCGAAAGGCCCATTTCGGTTACAAACAGTGTCAGTTTTCGGGTAATACCCAGATAACCGACCACGATGGACAGATAGGATGCGCCCATGACAATCAGCATGATCATGGCGGTTGTTTTGACAGATCCCATCAGGCTGGCCCGAAAGACCTCCCAGCTCATGCTGCGGGTGATGAAGGCAAAGACAATGGAGCCGATTACGCCAACGGCGCCGGCCTCGGTCGGCGTGGCCCACCCCGCATACAGGCTGCCCAGTACGGCCAGAATCAGAAACAGAACCGGCGCAATTTCCGGGATGGCCTGAATCCGCTGACGCCAGGTATGCCGGTCGGCGCCTGCGGGAGCGAGTTCGGGATTGATCAGGCACCGCACCATAATATACAGGCTGAAAATGGCGGCCAAAAACAATCCGGGAGCGATACCGGCCACAAACAGCTTTCCGATGCTGACATCACCGATAATGCCGTAAACCAGCATCATCATGCTGGGGGGGATCAGAAAACCCAGCGTTCCGGCGCCGGCCAGTGATCCAACCGAAATTCCCTTGTCATATCCCCGGTTTTTGAGCTCCGGGACCGTAATTTTGCCGACCGTGGCGGTTGTGGCTGCGGATGATCCGCTGACCGCGGCAAAGAAGGTGCAGGCCAGAATGTTGACATGCAGGAGCCGGCCCGGAATGCGGTCCATCCAGGGTGTCAAACCTTTGAACAGGTTTTGCGAAATACGACTTCTGAACAGGATTTCACCCATCCAGACAAACATGGGCAATGCCATCATGGCCGAACCGCTGGTGTTGTTCCATCCGGTTGTGGCCAGTATGGAGCCGAACGGGAGATCCGTAAAAAACAAAAATCCGCCCAGACCCACCAGAAACAGGGAAAATCCGATCCACAGGGTTCCTCCCATAAAAATGACCAGTAATGCACACAGGGTCAGTGAAACGCTGGCAAGCTCCACAATATGACTCCTTGAATCTTATCTTCCCAGGTCTTCCGCTTCTTCACGAATGGCAAGTCCACCGGTATCCCCTTTGATGACGAGGATGGTTTTGAAAAATTCACTCAGAAACTGAAGCGTCATGACCAATGCCCCAAACGGCATAAAAAACTGGGGGATGGCCAGATAGGTTTCGGATATCTGCATGGATTGGGAACGGGTTACAATGGAATCCCAGAAAAATTCTCCGGTAAAGCCCGTGAGGCACGCACAAAAAATGCATCCGGCCGCACAGCAGATCATGTCAAGATACCCGCGACTTCTTCCGGCGACAATGCGATGCAGAAAGGTCATCCGGATATGCCCTTTTTCACGCAATGTATATCCCAGCGCACAAAAGGTCAGTCCGCACATCAGATATCCGGAATATTCCTCGGTGATGAACAGGGTACTGCTGAAAAAACTGCGCATAACAATTTCGATACTGGTCAGCGCCAGCCCGATGCAGAGCATGACACCGGACAGTCCGCCAATGACCCCGGAAATTCCATCGATAATATGAATCAGCCGCTTCATGGTATTCTCCACTCGGTAAAATGAACCGTCCGCCAGATATGGTATTTCAGATTTCAAATTTGAAATTTCAGATATTTCCGATTACAGCTTTCATGGCAAATTCATTTGGTTATCGGATGTTCGGTTTGAAAATTCGCGAAATTGATTATCTGAAAAGCTATCTCAGGCGAACGGTGTGACGGCACGGGTTATCGATTCACTTTTTTCAGAAACGCGTCATACATGGCTTTGGCATCGGGGGTGGCGTCCTTCAACCAGTCGGCCCGAATCTTTTCGGTAATGACATTCAGTTCCTTCATCAGCTCTTTGGAAGCCGGAACCGTTTCCATGCCATTTTTCGTACAGAGGTCTTCTTTTTCCTTGTCCAGGGCAGCCACTTTTTTCCACATGATCTCTTCCATTTCCCTGCCGGATTTGACAAGGGCATCCTGAGTTTTTTTATCCAGCTTGTTGAATGCTTTCAGGTTCACATTGATCATGTCCGTGGCAATGGTGATGTTCAGCGGTTGATAATACTTGAGAACTTCCCAGAATTTGGCATCCACAGCCGTGGGGGTGGAGGTGATGACCGAATCGATCACGCCGGTTGCCAGGGACGAATAGACCTCACTGAACGGGAGGGCATAGGGGGTTCCACCCGTGGCCTCGACCACCAGTGCGCCATTTTTATCATAGGTGCGGGTCTTCAAACCCTTCATGTCTGCTGCCGAAATCACCTTTCGCTTGGTCCAGAGTCCGGCGCCCGGCCAGGGGGAGATGAACAGGATTTTCTGTCCCCATTTCTCGGCAGCCTTGTCAAAATAGGGGCGTGCCGTATCGTTCAGCAGACGGGCTTCTTCAAAGTTCAGCGCCAGAAACGGAAGGGTCACAATCTGAAATATTTTTTCCTCACCGGCCACACCACTGACCAGCATGTCGGACAGTGGGACCAGCCCGTCACGCACCACTTTCAGCAGCTCCGGCCCTTTATATCCAAGAGCGCCACCGCTGCTGACAATGATTTCCAGTTCACCGCCGGTTACGTCTTTCACTTTTGCGGCAAACTCGTCAAGCGCCATGGTCTGATGGTTGTTTGGGGGCCAGACCGAGTTGGCATTCCAGGTTGTTTTTGCCAGACTGTCAGTGGTTGAGATGCCAATGACCAGTGTCAGGGCCATAATCAGATACGTCAGTTTTTTCATGGTTTGGTTCCTTCCTGATGATGTGTTGGTTGATAGACTGCAAATTTTTTGCCCTTCCCCGTCCAGATCTTTGCCATTATGATTGACAAATCAGGTATTTATAAACATTTGTACTTCACAGGGTAATATTGTGAAACCTTGATTTTCATCCAAAAACCTTTTACTATCCTTGTACAATAAATATTAACCGGTTAGAAACCAATAGGCGACGCCATGAAATGGATAAAAACAAAATACCCTGAAATTGGTTCCTGTGAACATGCCACAAGAAAACACGGAATACAACCAGATAAATACCATGCTTTGACCTATTGGCGCGATAAAAAAATCCGGGGCCGTGGACTGGCTGTCTGATGGGATAACGCTGGAGTGGGGGTTAAAAAAGATGGTCGAAATCAGAAGCAACCAGCGAACAGGTGAAGGGCCTGAAACGCCGGGGAAAAAACGGTGGATTCAAAAAGAAAGAAAAAAAGTACTGGCCAATGAAAAGAAGCGGATTGAATCTGAACGGCTGGCAACTGAACAGACTGATGTCTTTCCCATGAAACGGGTCGGGCGATAAAAGGAGCGCGCACGATGAGCAATCTATACGAACAGGATTTTTATCAGTGGACAATCGAACAGGCAAACCTGATGCGGGCCGGGGCACTATCACAACTTGATATTGAAAATCTGATAGAGGAAGTTGAGTCGATGGGTAAAAGCCAAAAGCGGGCGCTCGAAAGCCGGTTGACCGTTTTGATTATGCACTTGCTGAAATGGGATTTTCAACCTGAATACCGGTCAAATAGTTGGAAAAGTACAATCGTAACACAGCGAAAGGAAATAAAGAGGCTTTTGCGTTTGAATCCGGGCTTGAACGCAGCACTGCATGAATTGATACCGGAAATGTACCGGGATGCCGTTGAAATAGCTGCTGCTGAAACCGGCATGTCTGAATCCAGCTTTCCCGAAACCTGTCCATACCCCGTTGAGCGGATCATGGGAGAATAGATTCCCAGTTGGGGGCTGTCAAAATCATCGGATGTTTTGTGCTGTTCATTCATTTTCAGCATTTCCCGAGTCCAAAACATCAGTTGGGCTATCCGTTCATGCGCAGTTCAATAGCGAACAGAATTGTCTTTTCACTGAAAAAGGATTCGATCCTTCCTGATAAATTCCCGCGGATGATAAGACATTTTGGCCTTGCGAAGCCCTTCATCTTCCAGGTCCTGCTCCCGGTTCACCCACTCGATACCCTCAGGCAGGTGGGACAGAAAAATCTGGTTGATGGCCTGGTAGATGCCTTTGTAATCCGTATTGCCTTTTTCAAAATGAATGACAACGGTATTATCATCGAATATTTCCGCCACGGTATAGGCGACAAGCCCGCCTCCAACCCGTAATGCACCACCCATCACGCCGTCCAGATCATCCCAGTTGTCAAATACGGCCGCAATCACCCGGTTTTCTCCAGCCAGGACGTCATGGGATTCGCAGTCCCGCCAGACACACCAGTCGGTCTGCATGGATCTGGCCTGATCCAGAATATCTGGTCCAAGAGCCTGATATTCATAAGAATAATTATTGACAAACTGATTGAGCAGATTTTTTTTCTTGTGATACCGGTTGCCTGACAATTCTTTCAGATCCAAAAGCGAATACAGATAGTCCCAGTGCCCCCGTGATGCCTCAATCGTCAGTTGGTCGCCAAGCTGGTTTTTCCAGATATTTGACAGGGTTTCCGGTATTCGAATGAATGTGGCCTGATTTGATATGGTTTCAGCCAGAATCTTTTGCCAGTCCACGTCCTGCCAGGCGCCAACCGGGGCCCAGAATGCGGGTTCGGGTATTTCCTGCCGGATCCAGACACGCTCGGACTCCCAGGCCCACTGGAGGCCGTAGATATCGGCCCAGCCCCAGATATTGATAAAGCTGTAGTCCGATGCCTTGGGACGACATATGGCAAGCAGACGGTTGTATTCCGACTGGCGTGACAGGGTGATGGCTTCAAAATTCAGGCTCATGAGGTAGGTTCCTTTTTGGGGCTGACGAGAATGATTCGCAGATCCATGACATTGGTCCGGGTCTGTCTGGCGGGAATCAGGTCGTTCAGGGCCTTGAAAAAATGATAGGCGTCATTATCGGACAGGAATGTCCCGGGATCCATTCCCATCGAATCCGCACGCGCACCGGTTCCAGTGTCTGCCACGGCGCCTGCCGCATCGGTTGGCCCGTCCCTTCCATCGGTGCCACCGCTCAGGACCACGGTATCCGGAATCCGGGCTATTGCCGGAATGGTTGCCAGAACAAATTCCTGATTTCGTCCACCCGTGCCACCTCCGGTGATGTGAACCGTTGTCTCGCCGCCGGAAATCATGCAGGCCGGCGCCGGAACCGGATGCCCGGACTGATGAATTTCCCGGGCAATGGCCGCATGCATGCTGGCGATCTCCCGGGTTTCGCCATCGATGGTGGCAGATAAAACAACCGGGGTATATCCCAGATCCGCAGCCTGTTTTTCAGCGGCCAGAATGGCCAGCCGGTTGCTGGCGACAATATGATGGGTTGTATGAACAAATGCGGGATGATCCGGCTTGGGGGTTTCCGGAATTTTTCCTTCGGCGCCTTTTGTCAGGTGATCGATTACGTTTTTCGGAAGCCTGTCAACCAGCCGATGATGGCTGACAATTTTCATGCATTCGGCAAATGTGCTGGTGTCCGGTACTGTCGGTCCGGATGCAATGACATCGGGATGGTCACCGATGACATCGGAAATCAGAATGGTCATCACCCGTGCCGGAAACGATTCCACTGCCAGATGGCCGCCCTTGAATCCGGAAAGATGCTTTCTGATTGTATTGATTTCATGAATGGATGCACCGCAGGACAGAAGCGTCCGGATGGTTTCCTGTTTGTCAAAAAGCGTCAAGCCGGATACCGGCAACGGGGTCAGGGCAGAACCGCCGCCGGAAATGAGACAGATGACCAGATCGGGTCCGGATGCCTGACGTACCAGTCTGATCATGTCTCTGGCCCCGGTCACGCCATTTGAATCCGGAATGGGGTGGCTGGCTTCGACCTGACGAATCATCGAAAGATCATCTCGATGGCCATACGGAATGGTGATCTGGCCGGCCGTGATCCGGTCAGTCAGAATATCCTCGATGGCCTTTGCCATATAGGCAGTCGCCTTGCCGGCGCCCACCACGTAAATATGCCTGATGGTTGTCAGATCAACGGCTGTCCCATTTACGGTAAACCGGTTGCCCTCCAGCCGGCAATGCCGACGGACCGCTTCACCCGCTTCCACAGCCTGAACACCCGCCTCAAAAATCCGGAGAGCATCCTGCCGCATCTGTTCAATGGTTTTCATTGTCATGAATTCCGTCCTTTCTGTTAAACCGTCGGACTGTCGGACCGTGAGACTGTCAGACCGTGAGACCGTACTGTCCAACTGTCGGACTGTCGGACTGTCGGACCGTGAGACTGTCGGACCGTGAGACCGTGAGACCGTGAGACCGTACTGTCCAACTGTCGGACTGTCGGACTGTCGGACTGTCGGACCGTGAGACCGTCGGACTGTCAGACGGTAAGACCGTCCAACCGTCACGCCTCCTGTATCATCCGGAGCAGTTCATCGGCCGACACCCGTCCGCTGACATCGCTGCCTTCCAGCAGGCTTTCTGCCAGTTCCCGTTTGTTTTTATGCAGTTGAACAATTTTTTCCTCGATGGTTTGGCTGGCGATCATCCGGTAAATGGTAACGGGCATGGTCTGCCCAATCCGATGTGCCCGATCCGCTGCCTGGTCCTCAACAGCCGGGTTCCACCAGGGGTCCATCAGGATGACATAGTCCGCAGCCGTCAAATTCAACCCCAGCCCACCGGCTTTCAGGCTGATCAAAAAAATATCCGCCTCACCCCGCTGAAACGAATCGATTTCTTTTTTCCGCTCCGGCACCGTCAGTTGACCGTCCAGGTATCGAAACGACACATTCTTTTTTTTCAGAAGCTCCCGGATTTTTGCCAGATAACCGACAAACTGGCTGAAAATCAGAACCCTGTGGTGGTTTTCGAGCAGATCGTCCACCAGATTGTCAAGGACCTTCAGTTTGGCGCTGGCGATTCTGCTCTCCGGCGCCACCAGCCGGGTGTCACAGCAGGCCAGGCGCAGTCGGGTAATTTCAGCCAGAACCTGAAAATGATTCAGGCCACCGGATATCCGGCTCTGTTCAATTCGGACAAGGGCCTGCTGACGGAGCGCCTCATAAAACGCGCTTTCTTTTTCCGATAGATCGATGGTGAGCAGCAGCTCGGTTTTTTCCGGCAATTCCGACAGAACCTGGGATTTGGTTCGACGAAGGATAAACGGCTGAATCAGGGCTTTCAGGCGCCGGATATGCTCCGGGTTGATTGCAGAATGGCTGGATGGTGTAAACCGGGTGCGAAAACCGGATGCCGATCCCAGCAGGTCCGGATTCAGAAAATTGAAAAGAGTATAAAGCTCACCCAGATGATTTTCAATCGGGGTGCCGGTTGTCAGGATTTTGAAATCGCCGCTCAGTTTCATGGCGGCCCGGGTCCGTTTGGCCCCAATATTTTTGATGATCTGAGCCTCGTCCAGGACAATCGTCTGCCAGTGAATCCGGGACAGGAGCCGGGTTTCAAGATTCATCAGATTGTAGCTGACAACCAGCACATCACCGGCGGACAGGTTTTCAACCGTCTGTACCCGGTTTTTGGCATTCAGCAGCATGACATTCAACGATGGCGTAAACCGGCCCGCCTCCTCCAGCCAGCCCGTGCAGACCGAAGCCGGTGCAATGACCAGAACCGGGCCTTTTTGTGAACGGGACAGGAGGAGCGTCAAAACCTGAAGGGTTTTACCCAGCCCCATATCATCGGCCAGACAGGCCCCGACTCCCCAGAACGCCATCCGGGACAGCCAGCGGTACCCGTCGATCTGATAGTCCCGAAGATTGGCCGTCAACCCTTCCGGCAGATCGGGCGTCAGTTCCTTTCCTTTCCGGATGACTTCCATTCGGGCATTCCACAGATCATCCGTCCGAATCCCTGCCAGTCCGTTCAGCCTCTCACCCAAGGCCAGGGCCGCCAGTGAATTCAGCCTGAGAGCAGGACCCTCCCCTTCTGCAACATCGGCCAGACTGACGAGCAGATCACGCAATTCCCGGGTCAGGGCCAGATACTGGCCTTCTCCCATCGGGATGAATCGTTTATCCACAGCCGTTGACAGGGTATCGATCAGGCTCCGGATATCCAGTATCTGATGGTCGCTGATCTGAACATGGCCGACCAGCTCGAACCATTTCTGGCCACTGACAATCGATAACCTGCAGTCAGATGACGACACTTCCCGGGTGATGCTGATTTTATGGCCTTCAGGCCATTCCACCAAAATGGCATTGCCGGTCAGAAAGGGTTGAAGCCCGGTCAAAAGCAGCAGGCATTCATGCGGATCTTTCAGCACCCACTGAAAATTTTTGGAATTGGCGTTTTTCAGCAGGTCAATTTCATCGATGACCTGATGGGCTTCTGTCAGTTCTCCCTTCAGGTTGCGTGTGATGTGAATCCGTTTTCCCTCTTTTTCCCGCATCAGAATGTCCGGGCCAATGCCGGGTTTGACATAAGGACCTTCCGTGGTAAAGGGTTTGACAGACAGATCGATCCGGAATCCGGCGCCAAACGGTGAAATCCGGATACAGGGTCTTGAATCGGATGACAGCTTTTCCAGCATGTCCGCCTGACCATGAAGGTTGGAATGGACCGTCATATATAACGACATCCGGGTGATGGCGGACATGACCTCTGTTCTGGCCGATGCCGGGATGGCCAGGCCATTTTGACTGACAATTCTGGACAGCCGCGCCTGTTCATCCGTCATTTTGACAACCCGAAAGCGTGTTGGTGCATCCTGAATGATCTTGACCCGGCCATTTTGAATGACCGGCTGAATTTTAATCGTAATGGTATCATCCGTTGCCTGAACAACCGCTTCCGGTTCTCCTTCCACCATTATGATTCGGACCGGCGGATTTTCATCCAGAAAAAGCAGGGGATGTCCGATCAGGGCCGGTAGCGCCATATCCATGTCAAAATCATGTCCGGATTTTTTAAATGGCCTTCTGATTGACCGGATGCAGGCGCACAGCCGCAGATCATGACTGGTGAGATATTCGGGTCTTTCAGTGATCAGGCGGCCCGGTGTGACAATTTTTCCGGTTGTCCACTGCCCCGGGGCAAGGCATTTCTGCTCTTTGGGAATCAGCGTTATGGTATCACCTGCCATGCGGACCGTCCAGATCAGACGCAGGGTTCCTGCCGGTGGCGCCAGCCGGTTTCCGGATTCCAGCACATGCGTCAGGGCGCTGAGACGTTTTTTCCAGTTTTCCTCTGCCAGCAGTCTGAACAGGACCGGGCTGAGACCGCTTCCGGCATGAAAACCATCAATGGCCTGGCTGTAATTTGGCTGAGGGCCCAGTATCCGGTTCAGCAGATCGGCACACTCGATGGCAACCCATCCCATGCCTGCCGGATGTGACCGGTTGAAGAGATCCAGCAGATGCGCCATCCGCGGCTCTTCAAGGCTACCGGTCACCAGGTATTCGGCCAATGACCAGAGCAGGATATCAATGTTGTACCCGGTTTCCTGATTTTTGGAAAGAACGTGCTGAACATGGCCATAGTCGTACTGCTGGACATGAATCAGTGCGTCAATCGCCCCAAAAACCGACGTCATCATCGGGGTGAGATGCTTTCCGGATATTCCGGTTTCGACAATGTTTGTCAGATGGGCAAAGGTTGGTGCATCGATACGGATCAAATGGGTCAAAATATAAAAAATGCCACCAATGGAATTGGTCAGAAAATCGGTTTTTCCACCTTCGGTTAAAAATGTGTTCAGCCCGGTTTCATAATACCGGGCTGCGGCATCGGGTTTGCCTTCCAGAAACGCGATCCATCCAGAAAAAAGCGGGGCAAACAAAAAATCGTTCGGATCTTCCAGATACCTTTTGGCATCGGTCACGTTTCCGGCAATCAACATCCGACTGAGAAGAAGCGAATCATAAGACGCTTTTTCCGATTCGGGTATGGACTGAATGAAGTCGGATCGTTTCGCATAATCAAACAGCCCGGGAAACGGTTCAAGGAAATGGATACCGGCCCGCAATCCGGCCAGGACGGTTTTCAAGCGGATATCGAAAGCCAGACGATCAAACCAGTCCGGATCAAATGGTGTGCAACACACCAGAAGAAAGGGATCTGCAGAATCGGCATGAACCGCACATTCACTTTGAACAAGGGGATACAAAGTCAAACACGTTTCTGCATCTCCGGTGTGAAGGGCGATTCTGAAATCCCGCATCAGGCGGAAAAAATGATCGGATTCATCCCGCATCCGGTGCGGAGCTGCCCGGGGGAACTCGGCAAGAATGATCTGTGTCATTTCCGTAAAATCGGCCAATGACATAACCTGGCCGCCTGCGCCTATGCGGATGACGGTTTCCACAATTTCCGGGCTGCATCTCAGGTTCAGATCCAGAAGTTTCAGCTTTAAAAGACTTCGAATGATGGCCGGCATTTCAGTGTGGGATTTGATGCCGGAAAACACATTGGGCAGCTTTCGAACAATATGAAAAATCGAAAACTCCGTGATGGGTTCATACATGACGGCGCACAGAATCAGTATGAGCTGACTTTCACGGGACATGCCGTGAAACCGTTCCATCAGGCGGTCATGGGTATGGGAATCGAAGATCATGGATGATGGCAGGTATCCGATATTGGGGTTGGTGGATAAAAAACGCCGCGACAAAACGGGTACATTGGCATATTGGGGAGTTGTCTTTCCAACTCTTCGCGGAGCCCTATGCCACCAGTGGTTCTCCCCATGTTGTTATATCTCCCTTATATTTTTTTGAATATCATCCCAGAACATCTGCTCCACCCGCAAAAGCCTGTCGATGTAGCGGTCATCCCGCCCGACTCTCAGTCGCACATTGGGCTGACCCGGCAAATAACACCAAAAATCAATTTCGGGCAGATTCGTCACCGCCAGTATATGCTGGAGTTGTCCGACATAATACGTCGGGACTTGTCTGGTTTTTGCGGCATGTCTGTAAACGCTTTCTCCGCATTTGATTTCAACGACAGTATTGCCGGAATCCGACAATCCGTCAACGCTGGCCCGCAACCAGTTGAATATCGTGCTTTGGAGGCATAACGGCTGAACTGCGATTCCGCTGACATCTTCATATCGTTTCCTCGCCTCCGGTTCAAGGGTGGCGCCGCGAATCATTGCCTGATTGGGTGCGACAATAACCCGGTTCAGTTTATCCTGCAACAGTCGGCTTCGGGTCTTGTACGGGTTTTCACCCATTATGACCGGCGCATCAGAAGAGCCAATGCCCTGGTTCCGCCACGCATGCCATTCTGCAGTTCCCTGTTCAAGATTAACCACATGATATGGCAATCGAAATGAATTCGTTTCCGGACGTTCACTGTTATGCATCAATATGCCCATTACCGTTTTACAATAAACGATCATGAATCATTTGGGATGGTTCACCCCCAGGAATGAAAATGATATCTACTTTAAAAGCCCTGTAGGGGCGACCTGTTTGTAAAAATGGAAACTGCGACGATTAATCATGCAACCCCCGATCTGTTATAATTAGTATAACGTTTCAATAATATATTGACAAATGAGTCTGGTACGGCCATATACAAATGAACATCCATTAACCAAGAGGTCATTTGTATATGGCACGCCAAAGCAAACTCCCTTCAATCCAATTGAGT